>JADGDY010000007.1 GCA_016744655.1 Bacteroidales bacterium
ACAATATGGTGGAGGTAGAAAAGATATGAGCGCCAACTATTTCATATTCGATAAAAACAAATGTGTAGCTTGCCATGCCTGTGTTTTAGGCTGCATGAATGAAAATGGATTTCAAAGCAATCAGCAATGGCGAAACATCATTACAGAAAATAAAGCTAAACTTCCAGGAATTCCATTATTCCATATTTCTTTAGCTTGTAATCATTGTGAAGATGCTCCTTGCATGAAAAATTGCCCTGCTCTAGCTTACAACAAAAGTTTATTAAGCGGAGCTATTCTCCATGAGTCTGAAAACTGCATTGGTTGTCAATATTGTATTTGGCAATGTCCTTATGATGCACCTAAGTTTAATACTCAAAGTGGAGTTATTGAAAAATGTCACTTTTGCGAGAGCAGGATATTAGAAAATCAAAGTCCAGCATGTGCTGAGGCTTGCCCTACTGATGCTTTAGGATTTTCCTTTGATGATATAGATAAGAATAAAATCACCCCAAGCATTTCAGTGGCACAAAACCCTCATCCTTCTATACAAATAAAAGAATTAGAAAATGAGGAGGGCCCAGAAATAGATATGAGCCTTTTTGAAGAGGAAGATTTAGTAATTGAGGAAGAAGGAGTAAAACGAGTTCGTATTATTGAAGAATGGCCTCTTTTGGTTTTTACTTTTATTGTAGCTGTTTTGGTAGCATTTTCTGCTTCTGGTATTGGAAATCAATCTCCAGATTGGATAAAATGGTCTATAACAGCAGCCGGAGGTATTGGAGCAGCTTTGAGTAGTTTGCATCTTGGCAAAAAACTAAGAATGTGGAGGGCTGTTTTAAATATTAAGCATTCATGGCTCAGCAGAGAAATCTTTTTCTTCGGATTATACTTTTTAGCCATGGTTACCGATTTCTTCCTTTTTAATCTAAATTATTATGTCGTACTCATACCTGGAGCATTAACTCTTCTTTCCATTGATATGCTTTATCAACCGGTTCAGCAGAAGTGGAGAATGCCATTTCATTCAGGGCAAAGCATTTTTATTTCAACCTCCTTATTCCTTTTACTATTCCACTTTTATTGGCTTCTTTTAGTGTTTATTTTGATTAGACTCGGTATTCAACTTTACTCCATGTTAGTTGATAATCCTCCTCAAAAAATGAACGCTCTGATATTAATTCGTTGGGGGATGATTGATTTAGCCATCATCTTCTTATTCTTTGACTTGCCATATATTTTTATCTTTTTAGTGTTTTTATTAGGTGAACTATTTGATAGAATTCTTTTCTATAAGGAATTAGACTAGGTTTATCACTTCAATCTACTTTATAATATTTGTAAATTTGAATACAGATTGAATTTTAAAACCACAAAAATAACTCGGTAAATGTTTAAGATTTCAAATAGCATTTTTTATCTAATCACATTTTATTTTCTGTATTTATCATCGGGGCTTTGTCAAGAAAACAGGTCGGAAAATCTAACAGATTTTGTTTTGATTGTTCAGCCAATAATTCTTCAAAGTGATAATGGGCTCAATCCCGCTTCCTTTTCAATTCCTGAAAATCTCGTAGATAAAGCTTATGAAAAAGCCAACCTAGATTTTTATTTTCTCGAGCCATTATATTATAATAATACAGCAGCACGTGATGGGAAAATTAATCTTGATGTGATTTGCAACCAGGCTTCAGAAGATGGATTTATGAGAGGGCAAAACGATATTGTAAATATGTTTTTTGTTAACTCTGTAGATGGATTAAAAGGTCCATTGGGAAGAGGCATGATGGGAGGAAACATTACTTTTATTGCTTTAGGCGATAAAGATAGTTCTGCTGAAAACGCTAATATGGAGGCCTTTGTGATAGCTCATGAAGTAGGTCATAACCTTTCCTTGCAGCATGCAGTTGATGACCCCAATGTTCCAGATAGCATCCCCAATATTCAAGGCGATGGTGATTTTGCTGACCGAATCAACCCCGAATACAGCTTGAATGAATATCAAATAAAACTGATTATGAAAAGCCCACTAGTACATCCTAGGATAGAATTATTATCTGAGGATAAAGCTAGAAAGGCCATTCTTGACGAAAGCTTTGAGCCCTATTTTTCAAAGCTTCAAACTAGAGAAATAGAGACCTTTATTGGTGAGAAAGTTGAAACAAAAGATATAATTGAAACCAGAGATTACGCCAAAGAAAAATTCTCAAGTGCTGTTCTTCCATTTACAAAACAAGAAGAAGAATGTGTGAAGTTTACAGTTGGAAAGATAAATAGTTTACTGATAGAAAACGAGCTGAATTCAATGGCTAATCACCCTTGGAAATTTATTAAAATTGATGATTGGTTATGCGGAGGTTTCGCTCATACAAGAGGAAATTATATTATTTTGAGTCAAAGACACCTTGATTTTATGACAAAATACTGGTCTTCAAGTATGACAAATGAAGACCTTGAGAAAATAATGGGAGGAATTGGAGCCTTAATCGTTCACGAACAGATGCATTGTTTGCAAAGAAGTTTTCCGGATAAATTCACTCGATTAAATACAGAATATTGGAATTTTATCAAAGCAAATATCGAGGATGTTCCAAGTATTACTCTTAATCAAGTATCAAATCCAGATGCGCCTATTGCGGAATGGTTAATTCCAAATCCGAAGAATAAATGTGAATATTACTGGATAAGAACCCTTTTAAAAGAGGGAGTTGAATTGCCCCAAATGGGTAAAGATTTCCATGACTTGGTATTTAAGGTTGACAAAGAAAATGAGGAATATAAAGTGAGAACAAATGAGGATGGAATTCCAGAGTCTTTGTCTATTTCAGAAATTCCATTTTATACGCAATCTTTTCCGGTTACAAGAGGTATAGACCACCCAAATGAAATTGCGGCCTATATGTTTGCTGACTATTACAAAGCTTTATTTTCAAATAAAAAGCCATTTAAGGATATTTCAAAATCTGAAAAAAAGAACAATAAAGCATTTGTGAAGTGGATGAAACAAGAAATGAAATGATGATGAATTGGCGGAAAAGTATATTGATAATATTATTGGTTTGGGGTGTTTTGAACCTTTCATTTTCTCAAAAGAAGAGTGAGAGTTTTAATAGTGATTCTCTAATTAGTTTAATGTCTCAATCTGAGAAAATTGATTTTATATCAGGATATCAGAATTTCAATATTAAGGGGAATGAAAGATTGGGGATTCCACAAATAAAAATGGCGGATGGTCCAATGGGAGTAAAAGGGCATGGAAAAGCTACAGCCTATCCCGCTAGTATCTGTATGGCTGCCACATGGAACTCAGGCCTTATAGTTGAACTTGGTGAAGCTATAGCAAAAGAAGCCAAATCAAAAGGAATTGGTATACTCTTGGCACCAGGAGTTAATAATTATAGAATCCCCCAATGCGGAAGAAACTTTGAATACTATGGAGAAGATCCTTTTCTGAGCTCGCAGATGACTGTTTCTTTTATTAACGGGGTTCAAAGCCAAAAAGTAATGGCTACTGCGAAGCATTTTGTTGCTAATAACCATGATTACGATCGCCATAGAGTGAGCTCCAATATAGATGAGAGAAGTTTACATGAAATCTATTTTCCTCCTTTTAAAGCTGCAATTGAACAAACTAAAGTTGGAGCTATCATGACTTCCTACAATCTATTAAATGGTGTTCATACCTCAGAGTCAAAATATTTAATGGAGGAGATCTTAAGGGATACCTGGGGCTTCAAGGGAATCATCATGTCCGATTGGATTTCGGTCTATAGTTTGAATGCATTTGACGCAGGATTAGATTTGGAAATGCCTCGGTCACAATTTATGAATCATCACAATGTAGATTCTTTAATAAAAAGACACCCTGAATATATCTCGCTATTAGACAGGAAGGTAAGCCACATTATTTCCACCTGCCAACGAATTGGTTTATACGATTCTTTATGGGGGGAAATAGATAGTATAGATTGGGATAAACACCAACTCATATCTAGGCAAGTGGCTAGAGAAGGAATAGTATTACTAAAGAATGAGAATCAGATTTTACCACTACTGGATAATGACGAATCTAAAGTTTTAGTTTTAGGTCCAAATGCAAAATATACACCATACAGTGGAGGAGGTGCCGCGCAAATAAATGCAGAAAGAAATGTTTCCTTTTGGCAGGGTATTAAAGAAATGGCGCCAGATAATTTCCATTTTGATTATTTGGATACAGAGGCTTTATATCACTTACATTCAGAAATTAATAGAGTTCAATTTGTTGAAGACTTGCAGCAGGCCAAAGCTTATGATAAAGTTATACTTTGTTTAGGATTTAATTCAAAAACAGAAGGTGAAGCTTTCGACCGTCCTTTTTCTCTACCAAGAGAGCAAGAATTTCTAATGGAAAAATTATCGGAAATAAATGAAAATATAATTGTATTAGTAAATGCTGGAGGAGGGATATCAATGCCATGGCTTCCAAAAGCAAAAGCCTTACTCTACGCTTGGTATGCTGGGGAAGATGGTGGAAATGCCATAGGTGAGATTATTTTTGGAAAAGTAAATCCTTCAGGGAAACTTCCTATTAGTATTGAGAGAAGATGGAAAGATAATGCTGCATATTCCAGTTATGATAGTTCTCATGCTGTAGTTGGAGCAAAGCCTTTTTATACTTTGTACGGAAAAGCACATGATGCAATACCAATGGAGTATTCAGAAGGGATTTTTACAGGATATCGCCATTTTGATAGAATGGAAAACAAACCATTGTTTGCCTTCGGTTTTGGCTTATCGTTTACAAGCTTCGAATACTCTAATTTTGAATGTGCAAACATTGATTTCAAAAGGAATGATTGCATTCAGATACAACTTGAAGTTACGAATACTGGTGGGTTTGATGGTAGCGAAACCATTCAACTTTATATAAGGGATTTAGAGAGTTCATTACCAAGGCCTGAGAAAGAACTAAAAGCTTTTCAGAAACTCTATTTGGAAAAAGAAGAATCAAAAATAGTAGAATTTAGAATCAGCAAAGAAGATCTGATGTTTTATCATCCTCAATTTCACGATTGGATAGTTGAAGAAGGTGAATTTGAAATCAAAATAGGCTCAGCTTCTGACCATATAATTTTTAGTAAAAAAATACAATATCATAAATAGTCTCTACAAGAAAACTCCGATAACTGCGTTATGCTTTTTATGAAAACAGTCATTGACATATGTCAACTCCTTGATTTTCATAAAAACCAAGCCTTGTTCTCAAAGTATTCTTGCGAGAGACTAAAGGAAAATGTATAGTTTTCTTGCAAGCACTAAATAAGAAAATAGATATGAAAAATTACATTATCATCATATTGTTTTGCCTCATCTTGAGCTCAACTTACTCGCAAAGCTATGAACCTACCTGGGAATCTTTAGACAAAAGGCCTATGCCAGAGTGGTTTTCTCAAGCCAAATTTGGAATCTTCATACATTGGGGAGTGTATTCTGTTCCAGCATGGCGTAAATTAGAGGAGGGTAGATATGCAAGCTACGCCGAATGGTATTATGCTAGAGTCATGGATAATAAAGCTAATGGTGGCTATGAGTTTCATCGAGAGAATTACGGTGAGGATTTTGAGTATCGAGATTTTGCACCTATGTTTAGAGCTGAGCTTTTTAATCCAGATCAATGGGCACAATTATTTAAAAAATCTGGTGCTAAATATGTGGTTTTAACATCTAAACATCATGATGGATATTGCTTGTGGCCAACTGAAAATAAACATAAAGCAAACTGGAATAGTGGAGATATTGGTCCTAAAAGGGATTTAGTTGGTGAATTGACCAAGTCGATTCGAGAGCAAGGAATGAAAATGGGCCTTTATTATTCTATTCCCGATTGGGAAAGTGTTCCTAGAAAAATTGATGGCTCAGAATATTATATCAGAAAAGAATTTGTAGACAAATATGGTATTGGTGCAGAAAGATACAAGGAAGAAATCGCTTTGCCTCAGCTCTATGAATTGGTGAATAAATACCAACCAAGTCTTATATTTAGCGATGCTGGAGAATGGATTTATGATGATGAATTTTGGGAAACAAAGGAATTCTTAAGTTGGTTATATAATGAATCCCCGAGTAAAGCTGATGTGGTGGTGAATGATAGGTTTTGTAAAGGAATGCCAGCAAATCATGGAGATTATTTCTCATCAGAATATAAAGATGCCGACGAAAGTAAACTTAATAAATATTGGGAAGAGAGTCGTGGAATTGGTGGAAGTTATGGTTTTAATAGAGCAGAAAACCTAGAAGATTACAGTAGCTCTAAAGATCTTATTTTAGAACTTGTGGATATTGTAAGTAGAGGAGGAAATCTATTACTTAATGTTGGGCCAACAGCAGATGGTAGAATCCCTGTCATTATGCAAGAACGATTACTAGAAATCGGTGACTGGCTAAACGTTAATGGGGAGGCTATTTATGGAACCATGCCCTATGATTTTAAGAAAATGAAGTCAAATGGAAATATGGTCTATTTTACCAGTAAAAAGAAACAGGTTTTTGCATTTTTTAGTAGCTGGGGCAACGAATTGGTATTAGAACTCTTAGAAGATGATGTCGTTAAAAATGTTAGTCTTTTAGGTTATGATGAAAAAATAAAATGGGAAATATCAAAGGAAAATCAACTCATTATAACTGTTCCTCAACTCACCATTGAAAAAATTCCCTGTCAGCATGTTTGGGTATTCAAAATAGACAAGAACAAATATTACGCCGAAGGTCATCTATAAAACCATCCACTAATTCCATTTCTAAAAACCTCAAGAACTAATAAAACCAGACACCCCTAGTTGAAATATTATTTCTTGATGTTATAATTCTCCTTTAGCCCTTCGAAAACATGGGAAACAGCAGGACAGATGGTTGTATTTTTAACACTCAAATTGAGTAATTGATAAAACTTTTGTCTGTCAGTATGCGGATATTCGGCACAAGCTTTGGGCCTAACACTATAAATACTACAATAATTATCGGAACCTAAAAAAGGGCAAGGCTGTGATTTAAAAACATAATCACCTTCATTATCTAGATACAAATACTCTTCTACCAAATCACTTGGTTTTTTTCGTAGATGTTTGGCAATTCTCTGAATATCTTTATCGGTAACTATTGGACTAATGGATTTACAACAATTGGCACAATCCAAGCAATCTATTTCATCAAAAGCATCTACATGAAGATCAGCTGTAATTCTATCTAAATCTTTAGGCTTACGTTTTATTAAAGTTTGGGCTAATTTCTTATTCGATTTTAAATGCTCTAAAGCAAATTGCTTATGCTTATTCAAATCCATTAATTCATTCCTCTCTCTTTCTTAATTTCGGAATATGCAGCATTCAACATCTGAAATTTATCCTCAGCTGCCTTTTGCACATCACTTCCCAAATGGCTTACCTTATCTGGATGGTACTTTACAGCCATTTTTTTATAAGCCTTTTTTACCTCATCGTCAGTTGCTGTTGATTCAACTTCTAATACTTTATAAGCACTTCCATTATCTTTTACGAACATTGCATTCACCGACTCGTAATCGGCCTTAGAAATACGCATAAAATCAGCAATAGTAGAAATCGTTTCGACTTCAGTTTTATCCACATGCCCATCTGCCAAAGCAATTCCAAATAAATAGTGTAGTAGTTGTAATCGGCTAGAATAATCCATAAAACTCCCAATCTGAACACTCACCTCTTGAAGATTGATATCTTTCTTTAGAAGTTCTCTAAGAACCAGCATTTGTTGATTGGCTTGTTCAGCTCCAAAGTTGGTATTAAAGAATCTTCTTACATAATCTAACTCAGATTTCTTAACGGTACCATCTGCTTTCATAACTGCTGCAGATAATACCAAAAGACTCATGCTAAAGTCACCAGTTCTAGTTGGACTACCTTTTTGATAAGGATGATTTTGGCCACTCGAGCCACTAGCCCCATCAAACATATTTCCAAACATAAAACCAATAAGTCCACCTATAGGTCCACCGAATGCCCAACCAAGACCTCCTCCTACCCATTTACCATATGAAGAATTACTACCTCCTGTTTGCTTTGGTGGATTGTTTTTTTTGTTATCAAAAGAATCTTGAGTACTTTTTGATTTGTTATTGAAGCTTCCAGAGAAATAGAAAAAAGCGATTGCAATTATAATAAGGATAAATACGATTGACATAATTAAAATATTTTCTACAAAATTAACATAAAGATAGAATCTAAAATTTAAAAATCATTAAAATAAAGCACAAAAAAAAGGCTTGCCAAATGGCAAGCCTTTTTTAGTAATATATCAATTCAGATTACTCTGAAATAACGATTCTTACTTTTTCAACACCGTTAGCTGTTTCTACTTCTACGAAGTAAACACCAGAACTATAAGTGCTAGTAGCTATAGTATGACTAGTTACTTCTACGTCTTGAACGTAGCTAATAACTTGACCCATATAGTTAGTAACCTTAATAGTAAGGATATCACTAGAAGCTTCAACAGTTACATAATCCTTAGCAGGGTTAGGATAAACAGAGATAACATTCTCTAAGTTCTCAAAACCAACACCAGGAGTAACACATTCAGTGCTTGTTGCAGCAGATTCACCACAGTATTCATACTGAGCAGTTACATAGTAACAAACCTCGTAAGAAGATCCTATATCATCAAGATAAGTAGTACTACCATATCCTTCTTCAATAAGAACGTCATCACGATAGATATTGAAACCTAAGAAAGCACGAGAATCAGTAGTTGACTTAGTCCATTCTGGGCTTCCAACAGAAACAGCAGTTTCTAAAGAAGTAGCTTCAAAGTCCATTGAAGTATTACCAGGAGTAGACTGAACAGCATAACTAGCAACAGAACCAGGAGCTCCAATTGCACGAATCATAGCGTTCACACTGAAATCATAAGTTTCCCATGTTTCCCATCCACCTGCAGTATAATCACCTACAAAGTAATGAGTATTTAATTCGAATGGATAGTCACCAGTACCATCATCTGTACCAACACCAACAAAACCGTCACCAGCAACTCCTAAGAAGAAACCACCAGTAGCATCAATTGCAGTTGGGAATGTATGAGTATTCCAAACCTCGTCTGTATTAGAAACAAGAGCAGAATATAATACATTAGTACCATCAGGAAGACCTGCAGCATCAAGACCCATTACATAAACAGTAATATTAGTATGTGGACCACCTTCAGCAGTTAAATACCAGCTCATTTCTGATAATTCAGAATCTACTCTGTGTACATTACCAAGTACAGTGTTCATAGTACCAGTACCAGAACCTAATTGTCCAGTAGATACACCATCATCATAACGATATTCAACAGCCTCAGCACCAAAGCTCCAATTTAATGTAGCAGTGTAACCATCACCTGTTAAATCTTCAGCTGTTAAGTTATAAGGAGCAACACATTCTTCAGAAACAGTTACATCAAAACAATTAGCACCTGCACAAGATTCCCAAGTATGAGCACCAGCATCCATTGTATAAACAGTAGCTACACAGTATTCGTAAATACCTGGTTCTAATTCCATATCTAAATAGAATGTATCAGCAGCAGGAACGAAAACTAGGAATTCAGCATCTCTGTAAATGTTTGTACCGAATACATCAGCATCAGACTTAGCGCTCTTAATTAAACTAGAAACTCTAGCATCCATTTGAGCTTGAGATAAAGGAGCAAGTTCTAAAGAAGAACCATTAGCTACGCCTTTAGAAGCAATACCAGAAGCTTGAGCACTTGAATAATTAGTAGCAATCTCATTAGCTCTCATGCTTGTAGCAGGACCTACATAGAAATCATCTACACATAAGAAGAATTGATCATAAGAAGTACAATGTAAACCTACATATACATCTTCGCCAGCATAATCTGAAAGATCATAAGAATACTGGATCCACTCTACAGAACTTGCAGGAGTAGTTACAACTTCAGAAACGGCAACCATATCAGCAGCTACAGCTTCACCTGTTGAAACAAATATTTGGAATTTCTCAGCAGAATAAAGTGCATTTCCACCAGTTGCGTAGAAAGAAACAACATAATCGTCACCTAATGTTAATTGAGGAGTAATATTCCAATCGTCAGCATCAATAACAGGAGTCATTGGGTTAAATATAGCAAGGTATTTATCACCAGAAACAGCTAGAGGGCCTTCTAAAGCAGGCTCAGTGTTTAAAGGATTAAAAATAATACCCGCTCTAGGAACATCAGAATTAGGGAAAGTAATACCGCCAAAACCATAAGGCACAGCACCATCAACATCTATTGTTGTCCAAGGACTATAAACAATATCAAAATCTTCATAAGATTCGAAATCTTCAGTGAAAGTATCACCTCCACCAGATCCGCCGCCATTACCTAGCATAGACCAGTTTACAAGAACGTCGTTAGTTCCTTCTACGTTTTCTGCATCAGCATAAACGTAAGCTGGGAAACTATCACAAGGTAAATAAGTCCAAGAATAAGAAGCTTTAGGAGAAGTTCCTGTTGTATAAACAGAAGCAACTTCAGCTAAATAAGTTTCACCAATTACTAAAACAACATCATCACCTTCACCATACTGGTGCATTGGCTCTTCAGTTGAAGCAACGAAATCAGTTTCATGATATACTAAGAAGTCTTCTAAAGATTTAACAGACTTAGCTGATTCTTCTAAAGAATTAACAACTTGTACATTATCAACAGCCCAATGCCAATCCCAACCTGGAGCAACATAATGGAAACGTACTCTAAACTCAGCGTTAGCATGCTCAGTAACATCAATAGTTACATGATTAGCATCACTCCATTCACCAGCAGTTTCAGCTTGGTGTAAAACAGTAACCCACTCAGAACCATTAAATACCTCAACATCAGCTTGTTCAGCAGCATTAAGATTACGATAAAACTGATCGAAAGTAACATATAATTCAGTAACACCAGCAGTAGGAATCACAGGAGAAATTAATAATTCATCCATTGTAGAACCTGAACCTTGATCATCAGAATCAACGAAAGCATAAGGAGTTCCGTCTAATGTTTCTTCATACTGTCCGTTAGTACCATTATTCCAGTACCAAGTACCTTCATTAGAACCACCAACAACAACTTCCCAAGCAGAAAATGCATCTTCAGCGTCAAATGTTTCCATATATGGTGTAAATTCTGGAGCAGTAGTTCCAGTCCATGTAGCTAAACCTGTAGGTGTAACATATAGATCAGAAGGAGCACCTAATTTTTCAATAAGTTCCCACTCGAAAGTAGTAGCTTCATGAATAACAACACTCTCAACAGTAATAGTTTCGTATCCTGCTTTAGCAACTTCAATACTATAAGTTCCTCTACGGAAATCATCAACAGTTGTTAAACCACTACCTGGAATACCTACAGTTCTTGCTTCAAATTCAGTTTCAATTAAATTAGTAAAAGTTGCAGAAGCACCAGCTGGAGAACCTCCATCACTTGTAGTAACGATAAGATCAACAACAGTAATCATATCTTTGTCAATAGCATTAGAATAAACTAAAACAGAAGCATTTTCAGTATAAACAGCTTCAACAGCCCATACATAAATTCCCCATTCAGCAGCTCCCCATGTATTGTCATTGAATGACTCATCATAAGTAGTACCTAATAATTCTAAATCTGTTGCAGCATCACCGTCTTTAATTCCACGGTAGATATTGTAACCAACTAATTCTTTAGAACTTGCATTAGCATATACAGCTTCTTCTCTATAAGTAGGAGCAGCAGCAGTAATAACTTCTAAACTATTAGATGAAACAGTTTTATATTCAGTATTATCAGAACCTGAAGCAAGAGCAACAGTTTCACCAAATTGGTTAGTTACATAACCGCTTAAGTTAAACACGATATCGCCAGCACCTAAAGTATTAGCATGCGTCCAACCTGCACCTGAATTAAATAAATCACCATTAGCATTATACTCAGCAGTATTACTTAAACCAGCAGGATGAGAAGGAGCATCAGATTCACCATAGAAACCAATCCATAATTCGTCAGCGTTATCAAATTCTACAGGAGTAGTTAAAGTAAATGTATTATACTCATCCCAAACAACTTGAGAAGTTACATCTTCTTCATATAATAATGTAGCAGCATCTGCACCAGCCCAAACTCTTACGAAAATAGAAGCTTCAGCATCATCTCCAAGACCTAAATAACCTTCAATCTTAGTTACAGCGCAGTCATTAAATGCTACTAATTGTGCAGCGTCAAATTTAGAAGCCCAAGACATAGTTAATGCTGTATTGTTTCCAAGAGCATTCCAGTTTGCACCATCGTCATAAGTTAACCATTCACCAATTTCTGGAATAGCTTGCTCACCCCAAGTAACTTTAACAGTTTCTTCACTTAATTCTTCAGCAACAACTTCACCAACTGCAAATGGGAATTCTTTTAAGTAGAAATCCTTAACAACAGTTTCACCAAAGTCGATAATTACATCTTCTACAACAACAGATTCGTAATCTGGAAGCATAGATGCTGTATATGTAACAGTATCATTAACAACTTCGCCAGAATAGAAACCTAAATCATCTGTAGTAAATACGTAAGACTCAGTATTACCTACGATAGCAACAGAAGCTCCAACGATAGGAGTAGTTGTACCATACATATAAACATAACCTTCAACGAAACCACCAGCTGTCATAGTAACAGAAGCACAAGTTTCACAAGATTCAGCTTCAGAATCATAAACTTGAGTTAAACAGTAGTTGTATGTTCCTGAAGCTAAATCACCGTCAGTATATGTTACAACACCAGCTTCAACAAAAGCAACGAATAAACCATCTCTATAGATGTTAGTTCCTGTGAACTCATCATCACCAACAAATGCATTATCGTTAGCCCAAGCTAAGTTAACGTCCATAGTTCCAAGAACTCTAGTAGCAGTTAAATCTTCAACAAGGTTGAAAGAATCACATGGTAGATATACGAAGTCATATGTCATTTCTTCAGAAATACCAGAAGTATAATTAACAGTAACGCTAGCAGTATATTCCTGACCAGGAACTAAAGTAGTATTTACTTCATAATCATATTCTCTTTCAATAACGTCAGCCATGAAAGTGTCATCTAAAGCAACTTTAAAATGTTCGAAAGACTTAGAAGAGTTTGCTGTAGAATGATTAAAATTAACTAACCATTTAGTACTTACATTAAATTCTTCCATAGACCAACTACCTTTTTCAGTTGGTTGATAACCAACAGTAGCAGCAACTAAAGAACCTTTTTCTGCCTCTTCTTCAGCAGGACCAACATATATATTATCTAACCATATAGTCGAACCATAGCTATCAACACTATGGAATCTTACTAGAACAATACCACCAGTAACACCAAGATCACTTAATACAATTGTTTCTTGTAACCAATCATATTGATAGATACCAGCATCATGCATAGACCAAACTGAAGCCCATGTTAATCCATTATTTGTAGAAATCTCTACATCAAACTCATTGTCAGCGAAGTATGTAAGATAATTCATAGCCCATGCAAATTCAATAACATAAGTATCATCTTCAACTTCGATAATAGGAAGAGTTAATTGAGAGTCATGACCAGTCCACTCATCTGGAGCATACATATATCCAGTTGTATCATTTTGCTGGTAATGGTTCCATCCATCCCCATAAGCGGTTTCCACAGTAACATCAGCAGGAATACCGTCATTAAAATCACCAACAAACTCAGGAACACCACCTGGCTCAACAACACCCCATGTAGCAAAACCATTAGGAGTTACATATAGGTTATTAACAGGATTTAATTGTTCAATTAATTCATAAGCAAATGCAGTATCAGATTTAACCTCTACTATAGTATAAATAGTTTCATAACCAAACAATTTAACTTTAACATCATACTCACCTTTATATATAGGATTAAATGTATATACACCTGTAGCATCTAATTCAGCCATATAAGTAGTATCCATAAATCCATTTAAATACTTCAACTCTACTTCAGTACCTTCTGCACTTTCAAGTGTATTTAAAGTAACAGTGATTTCAGCAGAAGCCATCATATCTTTCAATAGAACATTAGAATAAGAAGTAGATGTACCATCATCAAAAATTGCTTGAACAGCCCATTTATAAGCACCATAATCTACAGTACCCCAAGAGTCGTCAATGAAAATTTGACCATTACTAAGACCTAAATATTCCCAAGTAGCAACTTCTTCAGTCCATAAAGAGCGATAAATCTTATATTCTAAAATTTCTTTAGAAACGTTATCAAAACTCCATGTCACTTGTACATTATCAGCATCAAGTTCTACAGCAGTAACTGTCATTGAAGGATACATGATATAATTATGAGTACCAACAGTATTATATGTTACTGCATAAGCATCTTCGATTAATGTATAGTTTTCTTTAGTAACTTCTACATCATAAACACCAGCAAGAACACCGTCGTTGATTAAACCAGCAGAAGCATACTCACCATCTTCGTCAGTTACGAAAGAATATTGTATAGCAACACCATACTCATCAAAACCATCTAATCTAATAGTTACATCTTTTAAGTCGCTATCATCCATACCGTCCATTACATAACCTGCAACAGCACCTTCTCCAGTTACTTTTACTTCAACAACATTTGAATATTCATCAGATTCAAATCCGTCATAAACAGCTTTAACAGCATATGAATGTCCTGTAGGGAATGCATAAGCAGGAGCATTATCAGTATAAGTAAGTTCTGATTGTGGGTTTTCAAATAAAGCAACACCATTCTTATATACGATATAACCTTGGAATTGGCTACTAGCACTAGCTTCCCATGTTAAAACAACATCGTCACCTAAGTATAAAGAATCATTATCAGCTACTAAATTTTGTGCTGGAGGAGTTCCACCAGGAAGTTCAACATCAAGAGTATTATGACCCCAGATATCCATAGTTCCAGTTACATCATCGTAACCAACTAATTCAACTGTATACTCATAAGTACCTTTACGGAAGTTTTCGAAAGTATGTAAACCAGTAGCATCAAGAGTAGTAGTATACTCTAATTCTAATGCAAGCTCAGAAACATTCTCGAAAGTTACAGTAGCAACAGGCTCGTCACCGAACTCAGTAGTTACAATAACATCTACTTCAGTTTCCATTGTTTTATCTACAGTAGCAGAATAAACAACATCTGAAGCATTAGCATCGTAGTTTGCAACAACACCCCAAGCATAAACACCTGAAAGAGTATCTGCAATCCAAGCTTCGTCTAAAATAATGTTACCAGTTGTTGTACCTATATCAGTAGTACCAGGAGCAGCTAAAGCAGGATTACCAAGAACTTGTTCACGAGTAATATCGAAATTAACTAATTCTTTAGAATCCATTGTCCAAGTTACTTCAATATCATTAGCAACAGCAACAGCATAAACTGTATCAACTGCAAATGGTACTTCATTCAACATGAAATCAACATCAGTAGAAGGACATACAACACCAGTTGCAGTACCATCAATATAATTTGCATAAGTAACAACGAAATCATATGTACCCATTTCTAGGTCTTCGATTAAATAGTCACCTTCATCATCAGTAACAACTGAACTAGATACAGCATTACCAAATTCATCAAGACCATCATAAGCAACGGTTGCATTTTCTAAAGCAACAACACCTACAACAGCAGAAACATTACCACTAATGTCACCATATCCACTTACCAAAACAGTAACAGGTGCAGATGGATCAGATTCACCTTCGTCAAATACAGCAGTTACTGTATAAGAATAACCAGGATCAACCATATTATAAGCAAGAGGACCATCTTCGAAAGTAGTTCCAGTAATAGTAGTAGCATTTAACATAACGCCATCTCTATATACATTATAACCAACTAAAGCTTTAGCATCTCCGAAAGGACTTGTCCAAGAAAGCTCAATCATGTCATCTGTAAAAGCTTCGTCAAGATCTAAAACTAAATCAAGAGGAACATTTAACTCTGTAGTGAATCCCCAAGAATTAGGATCTACTGTTTCACCAGAACCATTCATAAGGTCAACACGCCAGAAATAAATTTGGTTATTATCTAAACCAGTTAATTCAGCAATATCACCACCTTCACTAGCATCAGTCCAATCAACGAATAAATCGTCAGCAGGATCCAAAGGGATTTCAGTACTTAATAAAACTCTATACTTTTGAGTTTGATCATCAGCATATTCCCAAGATAACTCATCACCATTAACAACTTCAGTATCTTCATCAACAGGTGCTAATTTAAGAACTGCAGCAGGTACAGTCATAGCAGTAGCCTCATAAGAGGCCCAGTTAGAAGGCATATTAGGCACTTCAGCATTGTCATAAGTAACCACTACATAATAGTCACCAGCAAACAATGGAATTGCTTCAATAAAATCATCTGCAGCGATAGTATTATCAACCATAGGTCCAGCTTCACCATCAAAATCACTATTATAAACAGCGAAATGAAAAGGTGCTTCTACATCTACAGGTGTTTCACCACAAGTAAAATAAGCATCTGCTTCAAGAGTGAATTTATAAACAGCATCTTTATTACCATCAGCAAAGCCAACTTCATAATTTTTCTTGATAGCTCCGCCAGCAGCAGCTTGGTCAAATGGTAAAACACCACCACCGATATTAGCTGTTGTAGGGATAGCAATTTCCCATACATCACCTTGACGTGGAGTATAAACTTCACCAGAAACTTCACAAGAAGCTAAGCCCTTAGCTCCACCAAAAGAAGCGATAAGGCTAGTAGCGTAAGTACCATTATCTGTTCCACTAGGAAACAAAGCACTCACAAAAACTTCAAGAGTTTCATCTACTCCTAAATCAAACGGAAGTACATTCTCGCCTAAATCAAAAGTAAAAAACTCATTACTTGCCTCAAATTCAATTGAGGTAACAGTAGCAATTTCATCGCTATTGTTAGTTAATAGGACAGCCTGACCAGGAGTCCATACATCACCCTTAGCTACGTCACCGATGCTAAATTCCACTGGGAATTCAACATCACCCGGAACTGGAGGATCAACAATGTTACCAATAGCAAAAGCAGAAGGCGCTGTGACCATAAGTCCAAACACCAATAGCATCAGCCATGATTTCATTTTTGTAAAATTTTTCATAAGTTAAAAAAATTTAGTTAGTAAAAATATTAATTATTAAGTAATTTCAAATTTAATTTATTGAGTTTCATATACATAAATACAAAACCCATCATCATAATTGTTTTATTTCATTGGCAATTTAGTTAATACTAATTTATACTCAGGTGTTACAATACTAAAACCACCTCGTTTTAAAGGCGCTAAAGTAAATAAAATACTCCTAAATACTAGCTTATAGTACATTTTTTTAAGACAAAGGATTATTAATAATGGTTGCGTCAATATTTAATAATTTTTTATTTTTTTTTGCTCTAGGAAATATCTTGTGAACACAAAAGCATCAACAACCTAAATACCAGCGCTTTAAATATAATGCAAAGATCTACTTTTTTTTCTAATTTAGCAAACATATTTAATATTTTATGAAAACTTCTTTAAGCTATCTGGCAATACTGATTTTCCTAGCATTAACAATTATCTGGGGCACCTCTTTTATACTTATAAAAAAGGGCCTTTTAGTTTTTGATCCTTACCAATTGGGTAGTCTTAGAATTATTATAACTTTTTTAGCTCTTTTGCCAATTTCCATCCCGTATTTACGTATGGTAAAACTGAAAGATTGGTTAATTTTATTGATCTCCGGTAGCTTAGGCAGCTTCTTTCCTGCCTATCTATTTGCATTAGCCCAACAAGGCCTAAACAGCTCCACTGCTGGCATTTTGAACTCCTTGACCCCCTTATTTACTCTACTCATAGGCGTAGTCTTTTTTACCTTTAAAGCAAAATGGTGGAATTATATAGGAATTATCATAACGTTTATAGGGACTTACGGATTACTATCTATTTCTGGAGGACAAGGTATTAGCTTTAATTTTAAATATGGTAGTCTTATCATTTTAGCCTCTTTGTTTTATGGGATCCAGGTAAATATCGTAAAATACCTCTTGAGCCATATACCATCGATTAATCTGGTTGCAATTCAATTTTTTATTATAGGGTTTCCGGCGCTAATTGTATTATTCTTCTTCACTGATTTTACCCAAATAGTATCTTTTGAACCAGAATTTCTGGAAGGATTAATGTATGTTGGAATACTTTCATTGGTTGCTACAGCCCTTGCTTTAATTCTATTTTACAGGCTTGTAAAACTAGTGGACCCAGTATTTTCATCAAGTGTAACCTATTTTATTCCAGCAGTGGCAACACTTTGGGGAATTATTGATGGTGAAAAGATAGGAGGAAGCTATTTCTTATTTGTAACTATAATACTTGCTGGTGTATTTTTAATAAATAGAAAGAACATAAAATTCTCAAAAAGAAACAATAGGTAATACTAGTTACTGAATGGAATCAACTACAGAATTATCTTGATCCACATACATTTCTAAAGAATCTACTAATTCCTTATACTCATGCCAATGTGCAGAATCAACAGGTTTTGCAGGAGTAGATTTCATTTTTAGGGGATTAATGGCTACTCCATTTCTATACACTCTAAAATCGAGATGTGGGCCTGTAGCTAAACCAGTGGCTCCAACATAACCTAACAAGTCACCTTGTTTTACTCGTTTCCCAACTCGCATACCTTTTGCAAAGCCTTTCAAATGCATATATACAGTAGTGTAATTAGCATTATGCTTTACTTTAATATAATTCCCTCCTCCGTTTTTTTGGTATCCTTTTTTAATTACAGTACCATCACCAATAGTATAAACGGGAGTTCCTGTAGGTGCAGCATAATCTATTCCATGATGCGGACGATATCTTTTTAAAACTGGATGAAATCTATTATTACTAAAACCAGAACTAATTCGGCTGTATCTTAGAGGTGCTTTCAAAAAAGTCTTTCTCAAACTATTTCCTTGCTCATCAAAAAATTCTCCTATAGAATCTTGCACAAAATAATAAGCTTGATAATCGGTAGAATAATGATTGAAGTTTGCGGCATAAATATTTCCAATACCAATGGTATCTTCATCAACAATTAAATGTTCGAATAACACATTAAAATGATCGCCTTTTTTTATTCCGAAGAAATCAACAGTCCAACTATAAATATCGGAAAGCTCCATAGCTAATTGTGGGTTTGCATTTTTTTTCTTCAAAGCCACCCAAAGTGAAGATTCAACTACTCCTGAAACAGTATCTAAAACTCGTTGAACTTCTTTAGCTCCCTCCCATGCCGATACAGAATCTCCAAATTGAAAAACCACATAATCAACACGGTTTTTCTCATAAATCATGTACTCGCATTTGGAAACAGTATCATTAGATTTTAGGATGTGATAATTATTACCCCTTCTAACTTTTTTTACATTGAAAATATCCTTGGAGTTTTTTACCAACTCCAATATAGAAGAGTATGCAATACCATGGTCACTTAATATATCAGAAATATTTTCATTTTTCTTTACTCGATAGGTTTCGATATCTAAAGTATCCACGTTTATATTAAAAAATAAATTCTCTTCAATTGCAATTTCTTCTTCAACTTGTTCAATTACTTTATCTTTTTCTTCATTCTCACAAGAAAAGAAAACCAATCCTAAAAAAAGAACAATAATTAATCTATAATTCATTAATAACATTTTGAAATTGGAACTATAACGCTTGGGATCTGAAATTATTTCTAAAAATAAAAAAACTCAACAGCGTAACACTAAATTTAGTGAATTATACAATTAGTAAAAGGAAGTCTAATCTATTTTTTAATGGGTTCAATAGGATATTGTGCCATAATTTGTTTCACAGCTTTTGGAATACTTGTATCACGAGATGCAGAATTATCATCTACTGTTCCCGAACCAACACTTTGCCATATTAACCTCTTCTCTGTTGCAGAAAAAACATCACATACTAAAGTTCCTTTGGTATAATCATATTGATGATAAGTTGTAGATGCATAACCTACTCCCCATCCGCCATAACCTCCGTAGCCAAAACCACCATAGCCATATGCTCCACCATAACGACTACCATAATAATCAGTATATGCAGTTGTTGCTGTTTTTTGTTGTGTAACTAAAAATAGAGAAACTTCAACATCTCCTCCACTAGCCACATATTTCATTCCACGAAATTCGAACTCGTGTGCAAAAGCTGCTTCGATTCTTCTTTTGTCAAAATCATTAATCAGTTCATCACTATTTTTACTCCATCCTAAATAAGAATAGGTTTTAAATTCTTCAAATTTCACACTCCCGTCGTATTCTGCAGTTACTTTAATACTACTACAAGAACTCATGACAAAAACTAAAGCGATTAAACTGAGTAAATAATTTTTCATGGGTTGAGGTTTTAATTCTTTAATGAACAGCAAATGTACAATAATATCTTATTTGCAAAAAAATGAAAGCTTCTCAAAATAAAAAGCTTTGTTAATTTTCTTTAAAAGCTATACTCTATACAAAATTAATTCGGTTGAATGGAGAAAACCTTAAGCCTTATGTTTATAATCTTATATTTTTGTAGTCGATAAAAGAAATACTATGAATAAGGAACATCATCAAGAATTATTGGCCAACTTTATTGAGCATTTAGAATTTACAGCTCTACAAAATAAGCTATCCTATAGAAAAGGGATACAAATTTACGAAATGGGCCAATGTAGATTGATGACCTCTAGTACAAATACCTATACCTTTTCGGTAGAAGATGATTATGAAGATTTCAAAGTTGACATTACTTTTCGTGATAAAGATGTAGATACACAGTGTTCTTGTCATTCCCTAAAAAGATGTTCTCATGTTTATGCTGCATCCTTTCAAACTCAACAAGAAATGAGCAGAACATTATTCATTTCCAATGATGATGCAATTCAATACTCCAGAGATGGTATGATTAAAAGAGTAATGAAAGAAAGAGAAGAAAGAGCGTTAAAAGAAAAATACGAAATTGAATTCGGTGACAATATCTTTGGTGAACACATACTTAGAACAAAACAAGATAAATCCTACCATTTAAGTTTCTACGATTTTGATAAAAAGTTAGGCTATTGCTCCTGCCCCGATTATCAAACCAATAAACTAGAAACTTGTAAACACCTTATATATGCTTTCAAAGAATTTTCAGAACATCATGACATTGGCCAGCTCCCTCAACAAACATATCCATTCCTCGAAATCTTTAGACATCCCTTAAAAGATTATCAAGTTGCATGGTTCTATCCACATCAACCAGAACAAAAGACACAACAAATACTGGAAAAATATTTTGATGATAAACAAGTTTTCAAAAAAGAGAAACTACATTTGCTTCATCAATTTTTAGAAGATATTCAAGAATTTAAGTCAGTAAACATTCGTCCAGAAGTTAAAAGCTATATTTCCAATTACTTTGAGTCTAAATCGCTAATCGAATTATATAATCACAAAGAAATCCCTGATGGTTTATTAAAGGAATCGGTTTTTGATTACCAAAAAAAGGGAATGCTTTTTATAGCTTCAAGAAAGGGAAGTATTCTTGCTGATGAAATTGGATTAGGGAAAACTGCACAAGCATTAGGTGCTGCTCTTTTGAAGATAAAGTATTCTGGATTATTGGATGTTACCATACTAGCTCCAAAGCACCTTCACTCCCATTGGAAAGAAGAAATGAGAAAGTGGATTCCGGAAGATAAAATTATTTATTTTACACTGGTTTGTTTAGATACAATTTCGGAGCAGAACAATTGCGACTTTCTCATTATTGATGAAGCCCAAAAAATAGATGATTATGAATCTAGAATTCTCTCTCAAATATACAAAATAGAATACAAACACATCTTACTTATAACAGACAGTAAATTTGAAATCAGTCTGATGAAGTATTATGCCATGTCTGCATTTATTGACCAACATTTACTCACTCCACTTTGGGAATTATCCTATAAACACTGTTTATTTGATAGCAATGACAATAGTAAAATAATTGCCTATCACAACCTCGATTTAATAGCCAAAAAACTAGAGGATGTTTACCTAAGAAGAGAAAAATCTGAAATTATTGATCAGTTCCCAAAAGCAGATTTGGTAAGGATACCAGTAGATTTAGATAAAGAGTTAAAACTAGAACAAAGCAAACTGAGCAAAAGGCTTTTAAAATGGGCGAAGCAAGATAGAATTAATCATTATGATTTGTTGCAGTTTAAAAACAGTTTTAAGCAACTTTTAAACTTAAGTCAGACTACTCGAAACACTGAAACTTCTAATATTGACTATCCTAAACCCAATGAATTTAGACATTTTATTTCTCATAAACTGAATTTAAATCCAGAGGAAAAAGTAATTGTATTTGCCTCCTCAAAAACCATACAACATCAGATTCAAAGAATTCTACTTGAAGAAAGAAAAAAAGCCATTGTACTAGAAGAAACCTCTAACATAAACCCTGATGAATTTCAATTTTTAATCTGTTCTGACCAAACAGAAATGATACTTCCTGATGCTCATCATTTCATTTACTATAATCTCCCGATTCAAAATGGCTTTCTATTGGAAAGAATAAACCTTCATACAGAAAATCAAGTTGGAATTAGTAATAATAGATTTTATTTTTTAGAAACAGTTTCGAGTTTAGAATCCATCATTTTTCAATGGGAAGTTAGTAAACCATTATTTCTAAAACAGCTTTTAAGTTTCATTACAGAAAAAGATAATCATCACGAACTCAGCTTACGATTAAAGGAAGAGCTTTCACATGAATTAAAGAATCTGATTATTATAAAGCCCAATGTAGAAGGGGGAGAAAATTCAGTCCAGACTATTCTTTTTGGCGACAAACTCAATAATAAAAAGTCAAACAAATCAAAAGTAGCAGAAATTGAAAACAATTCAAATCTATCAGATTTCTTGGAGCAACTAAGAAACTTATTTCCTCTTCTGGAAACATTAAATGAAGAAGAAAAAGGCATCCTTTTTAATGGGGATATGAGTATAAAATCCGATAAAAATGAAATCACCATCCATATTAAAAAGGCTTAATCAGAAAATCCTAAAAAAGCATTCTTCTCAACTATGAAAAAAGCTATATTTGCATCTTGTTTTTTCAATAAATAATATCAGATGAATTTTGTAGAAGAGTTGACTTGGAGAGGGATGATTCACGACATCATGCCCGGAACGGATGAACAAATGGAAAAAGAAATGATTTCTGCTTATGTTGGCATTGACCCAACAGCAGATTCATTACACATTGGCCATTTAGTGGGAGTTATGATGTTAAAACACTTACAAATTGCTGGCCATAAGCCATTAGCTTTGGTAGGTGGAGCAACAGGAATGATCGGTGACCCAAGTGGAAAATCTGAAGAAAGAAACCTATTAAACGAGGAAGAATTGCGTCATAATGAAGAATGCATTAAGCAGCAATTAAGCAAATTCTTAGATTTCAATAGTGATATCGCCAATAAAGCCGAAATGGTGAATAATTACGATTGGATGAAAGATTTCAGTTTTTTAGATTTCATTCGCGATATTGGGAAACACATCACAGTAAACTATATGATGGCCAAAGATTCTGTTAAGAAAAGAATTGGCGCTGATAGTAAAACAGGAATGTCTTTTACAGAATTTACTTACCAATTGGTTCAAGGCTACGATTTTTTACATCTCTACCAAGATAAAAACTGCAAATTACAAATGGGTGGAGCCGATCAGTGGGGAAACATCACTACTGGAACGGAAATGATACGTCGTAAAGCATCCGGAAAAGCATTTGCTCTTACTTGTCCTTTAATTACTAAGGCTGATGGCGGGAAATTTGGTAAGACAGAAAGCGGAAACATCTGGCTAGACCCAGAAAGAACTACTCCTTATGCTTTCTACCAATTTTGGCTAAATACCTCTGATACTGATGCTGAAAAATACATTAAGATATTCACTCTTTTTGGAAAAGATGAAATAGATGCATTAGTTGCTCGTCATACTCAAGAACCACATTTACGCGAATTACAAAAAACTTTAGCTGAAGACATTACTGTTAGGGTTCATGGACAATCGGAATATGAAGCTGCTGTAGAAGCCTCTAAAATCTTATTTGGAAAAGCAACAACTGATGCTTTAAAAAAATTAGACGAGCGTACTTTTTTAGCAGTATTTGAAGGTGTTCCTATGTTTGAAGTTGAACAAGCTAAAATTACTGATGGTATTGGTATTCTTGACTTTCTTGCTGAAGAAACTTCGGTTTTCAAATCAAAAGGAGAAGCTAGAAGAATGCTAAAAGACAATGGTGTGGCCATTAATAAAGAGAAAGTAAAAGACACTTACGAAATCTCTGCTTCCGATCTATTAAATGACAAATATATCTTAGTTCAAAAAGGAAAGAAAAATTATTTCCTAATAAAAATGGCCTAAGTAAAAATATTATATTTTTCTTTCGAAAAATGAATAAATGATAGAATAAGGTCAATCTTTATTCTATCATTTTTTTATCACACAATACAATTCATATGAAAGTACTATATGTTCACGGACTCCACAGCAATCCAAATCCTGAAAAAGTTAAGATTTTAGAGGATGCCAAGCTGGAAGTTATCGCTCCATTTATTGATTACGACAAAGAAAAAGGAGCGGTCTATAATAGAGTGAAGGCTATCGCCATAGAAGAACAAGTGGATTTGGTAATTGGTAGTAGCATGGGTGGGTTTATAGCTTATTGGTTAGCGAAAGATTTAAATTTGCCAGCCTTGCTTTATAACCCAGCTTTATATTTCGAATCAGTGCAACAATTCATTCCAAAGATCAACAATAACAATGCACCTCCATTATATTTTTGCTTAGGAGAAAAAGATGAAACTGTAAATCCAACGGAGGTTAAAGCCTATTTAGATTTACAATATCCAAGTTCTGAAAATTTTAAAATCATTAATGCATCTTGGTTATCACATGGTATCGATTTAAAGACTTTTGCTAGTATGACCAATTGGTTTTTAGCTGAAACAAAATAGAGGAAAACACTACATTACTAGCACCCTCCCCTATTAAACGCGATTTCTATTAAAATGCTTTTAAGCCCTAAATCCAACGTAGGTTTAGAATCTTCTCTAAATATTCCGCATCTATTTCATCAAAAGAATTCTTATCTGCACTATCTACATCTAGAACTCCGTATATTTCACCATCTTTAGTTCTTAATGGAACCACCACTTCGCTATTGGATCGAGAATCACAAGCAATATGATCTGGAAAATCATGAACATCCTGCACCACCAAGGTTTTCTCTTGATTAATGGCTGCCCAACAAACACCCTTGTCTTTTACCAATCGCATGCAAGCCACTGGCCCTTGATAATGATCAACTAGTAATTCACCATCTTTCAATAGATAATAACCAGTCCAAAAAAAGTAATCCATTTTAGCATGCAGTAATGCAATAATAGTAGCTCGTCTTGAGGGCTCATGCTCACATGTAGCCATCAACTTTTCTATTTGTGAAAAAAGCCGCTGATAGCGGCCTTCTTTTTTCTTTTTATCCATGGGACAAATATATTATTTTTCAATTTTCAAATCAGAAAATATTCTGTTAAAAATGGAAACTGAAAGTAAGTTGACCAGCTGGACCAAATTTTGATTCGAAACCTGTTATCTTGCTTTCTGTTTCTGAATCATTAGAACCGTCTTTATATTTGTTTTTACTTACAAAACCTTCAAGAAGCACATGGTATTCTGAAGAAACTGAAAATTTAGGACTGATAAAATATTTGAAACCCAAAAATGGTTTTACACCATAAGAAAATGTACCTTGTGTATTTTCAATTGTATAACCCGATTTAACATAGTAATATTCATTTCTATAGGTTTCAGTTCCAACGGCCTCAAGAGTAATAACAGCATCTAGACCAAAAAACACCTGTGTTCTTTTAAAGTTACTATGAAACTCATATCCGGCTGAAAAACGCTCTCTATGTGAAAAATATTTTATATCATCTTGATACTCATCATAAGCATCCTTGGACATAAGTTTTTGCATATTTGTTCCTACATTAACTTTGAGTCGAACTGCTCCTTTAGAAAAATGATGTTTATAACCAACACCAATAGTAGGACCATAGTTCAACATTGGCATTAGATACATGTATTCATAGTCATAATCATACATATAGAAACTGGTGAGTAGCTCTCTCTTTGCGAAAACATCATCAACTTGAACATTGATTTCATTTTTCTTTTCTAAATAATTAACTTCTTGCCCTGATACATTAAAATTCAACAACATTGTTGCTATTAAGGATAGTAAGATTGTTTTTTTCATGTGTTTGATTTTAAATATTTATTGATAATTTATACAAATATATCAAAATATGAACATAAAAAGAAAAGCGCCCAAAGTCTTAACTTTGGACGCTTTCAAATATCATAGTAAAACTTATATGTCAAATTTAATACCTTGAGCTAAAGGTAATTTAGAGCCATAGTTTACACTATTGGTTTGGCGTCGCATATATACTTTCCAAGCATCAGAACCCGATTCACGACCTCCACCTGTATCTTTTTCGCCACCAAAAGCACCACCTATTTCAGCACCCGAGGTTCCAAGATTCACATTTGCAATCCCACAATCAGATCCAACTACAGATAAGAATGTTTCGGCCTCACGCATATCTAAAGTAAAACATGCAGAAGATAAACCTTGTGGCACATCATTTTGAATAGCAATAGCATCATGAATATCGCCAGAATACTTAATGAAGTACACAATTGGTGCAAAGGTCTCATCCTGAACAATTTCATAATGATTCTCTGCCTCAGCAATACAAGGCATCACATAGTTTCCACTTTCGAAACCTGGTCCTTCCAGTACTTCACCTCCAAACAATACTTTTCCACCTTCTTTCTCTACTTGTTCCACTGCGTTTCTAAACAAATCAACAGAACCATTATCAATTAATGGACCAATCATTTTGCTTTCATCTAGAGGATCTCCAATCTTAGGCTTTAGACCTTCATATGCACGAACAAATTTCTCTTTAACCTCCTCATAAATATCTTCGTGAATAATAACTCTACGAGTTGACGTACAACGTTGTCCAGCTGTACCAACTGTTCCAAAAACAGTCGACATAATTGCCATTTGCAAATCAGCTTTTGGAGTAATAATAACAGCATTATTCCCTCCTAACTCAAGAATCGTTTTCCCTAATCTTTTACCAACAATTCCGCCTACTCGTTTACCAACAGCTGTAGAACCAGTAATTGACATCAAGGTTACTCTCTTATCAGCGATGAAATTATCACCCATAACAGATGATTTAGCAACGATTAAATTAAATACGCCTTCTGGAACATTATTATCAATTAATACTTGCTTAATGATATGCTGAGTGGCGAGAGCCGTAATAGGAGTTTTAGAACTTGGCTTCCAAATAACCACATCACCGGCAATAGCTGCCAAAGCAGAATTCCAAGCCCAAACAGCAACAGGGAAATTATAAGAAGTTACAATACCTACAATCCCCAAAGGATGATACTGCTCCGATAAACGGTGCATAGGTCTTTCCGACTGCAAATTAATACCATTGATTAATCTAGCTTGACCAACTGCGAAATCACAGATATCTATCATTTCTTGAACTTCTCCTAGTCCTTCTTGATAGGTTTTCCCCATCTCTAAAGTCACCAACGCACCAAGTTCTTCTTTATGCTCTCTTAAAGCGATTCCTATTTTTCTAACAATCTCTCCTCTTTCTGGGGCCGGAACTGTACGCCACACTTTAAATGCAGATTGTGCTTTTTTAATCACCATTTCATAATCTTCAATGGTGCCGTTTTGAACTTGAGCTATTTCTTTTCCATCAATTGGAGAAACAGAATTAGTAATATTACCTTGAGTCTCGTACCATTCTGCACCAGTAGACACTCCCTTATTTATTTTTTTGATACCCAGACTTTTGAGAATGTCTGGAATGCTTACTTTTCTCATTTATATATAATTTATTTTTTCGAACGGCAAATGTATATTGAATAGAAAAAATAGTTGTTGATTAAATTCCTAAGAGAATGTGAAATAATCGATAGTTCAAGCATTCAAACTGAACGATATCGAACAGCTTATGTTAGACCCTGAACATAAAATATGTTAAAGAGATTTAACGCTATCGCGTAAAATACTGAATGCCTACACATTAGATATCATGGTATGGTTATAGATAAAAGAAGAAAAACGAATTTTTATGATTTCGCTAAAAAACATCAATAAATCTTATTCCATAGGTTCCAATAAGCTACATGTTCTTAAAGGCATCAATTTAGGGATTGAAAAAGGAGAATTGGTCTCAATTATGGGTTCTTCTGGATCTGGCAAGTCAACCATGCTTAACATTCTTGGTATGCTGGACAATTACGATATGGGAGAGTATTATTTGGATGGTAAGCTAATTCAGAATTTAAGCGAGAAAAAAGCAGCGCTTTATAGAAATGAAATGCTAGGATTCGTTTTTCAATCATTCAACCTTATCTCTTTTAAAAACGCTATGGAAAATGTGGCTCTTCCATTATACTACCAGAAAGTAAGCCGTAAAAAAAGGAATATTCTAGCCATGGAATACCTAGATAAGATGGGACTTAAAGAATGGGCTATGCATATGCCTAATGAATTATCAGGTGGTCAAAAACAAAGACTGGCTATAGCTAGAGCCTTAATTGCTCAGCCCAAAGTAATTCTTGCCGATGAACCTACAGGAGCTCTAGATACAGCAACGTCTTATGAAGTAATGAAAATTCTAAAAGAAATAAATGATGATGGAATTACTATAATTCTTGTTACTCATGAAAGTGATATTGCAGCTATGACAAACCGTATTATAAGGTTGAAAGACGGAGTAATTGAGAAGAATATATACAATGGAGATTTACAAGAATTTCGAAGTCAAAACTTATTAAATGAAAATGAGATAAAGAAAATTCATGAAACATTAGTATAGCATCAAAAAAGCATCCCATGAAAACAAAAATACCTTTAAACACAAAAGCAGCAGATAAAGCTCCCGATACACTGAGTGTATTGAGGGAGCATTATCTACATATCGCCCAAGTAAGAGCTAAGGTGATTAACAGTTCCGAAATAAAAAATTGGCTACAATACCGCAGAAGTGTTGATCAGATTTTATTCCCTAATTAAATTCTATACTTATGTTTGATCTGGATAAATGGCAAGAAATATTTGAGACCATAAAGAAAAACAAGTTAAGGACCATCTTAACTGGTTTTAGTGTGGCTTGGGGTATTTTTATGCTCATCATCCTATTAGGCTCTGGCTATGGATTAGAAAATGGGGTGAGAAAAGAATTTGAAGGTGATGCTGTTAATTACCTCTCCATTAACGGAGGCGTAACTAGCAAAGCTTATAAAGGAATGAAGCCTGGACGGTATATCCAATTTAAAAATGAAGATCATAATATCCTTGCAGGTCTGAATAATGTAGATAAATCATCTAGCAGAACCCGCCTTTGGAGAATCAGCACCATCAATTATAAAAATCAATATGGAACATTTGATGTATTCGCCATTTCGCCTGATTATAAATATGTAGAAGATTTAGATATGATTCATGGTCGTTTCTTAAATGAAAACGATCAAGAGGAGACTCGAAAAGTAGCAGCTCTAGGCAGATTAGTTTATGAAGAGCTTTTCAAGGATGACGAAAATGCCATTGATAAATATATAAATATTGGAGGAGTCCCTTTTAAAGTCATTGGAGTATTCAACGATCCTGGATCCGATCGTGACTTGCAGAGAATTTATATCCCCACTAGTACGGGTCAACGAGTATTTGGTATGGGGGAACGAGTGAACTCAGTGCAGTTAATGTTGGGGGATGCTACAGTGGAACAAAGCTATCAAACTTCAGAAGAAATAAGATCAGCCATGTCTGACAAGTTTAAATTCGACCCCACCGATCAACGAGCCATATACATATACAATAGCATAGAAGACTATCAACGATTTATGGATCTTTTTGCCAGCATCAGAATCTTCATTTGGTTTATAGGTATAGGCACCATTATAGCTGGAATTGTCGGTGTGAGTAATATTATGATGATTGTGGTAAAAGAAAGAACCAAGGAGATTGGAGTCAGGAAAGCCCTGGGAGCCACACCATGGTCTATTGTGAGTCTTATTCTTCAAGAATCAATAATGATTACTGCTTTTGCAGGCTATGTTGGACTTGTTTTAGGTGTTGGATTATTAGAGCTTATTTCTGGAAGTTTTCAGGGAGATAGTTATTTCGCCAATCCTGAAATCAACATAAATGTAGCTTTAGGGGCTACACTAATTCTAGTGATTGCTGGCGCTTTAGCAGGATTTGTTCCCGCTCAAAAAGCAGCTTCGGTTAAACCTGTAGTAGCATTAAGAGACGAATAGAGGAGGACTAAATATGAATTTCATCAATACAGATAAATTACAAGAGATTTGGTTCACTATCAAACAAAACAAGCTGCGTACATTTTTCACCGCATTTGGAGTCTCATGGGGAATCTTTATGCTGGTGGTCATGCTTGGCGCTGGAAAAGGACTTCATAATGGCGTGAGTACTGGAATGGGTGATATGGCAACCAACAGCATGTTTATGTGGGGCAATAGAACAACTGTACCTTTTAAAGGATTCCCAAGGGGTAGATGGGTAAGATTTGAAAATGAAGACACTAAAGCTCTGAAAGATCAATTACCAGAAATAGAATATATAGCGCCACGTCTTCAGGTTTTTGCAGCACAAGGACAAAACAATGTGGTTAGAAAAGAAAGAACAGCTGCTTATTCCATTCAAGGTGATTATCCCGCTTATAATAAAATAGACCCTTCTAATATCCTTCAAGGGAGATTTATAAATGACAACGACATTAAAGACAAACGTAAAGTGGTAGTTATTGGTGTTCGTGTTCTTGAAGAAATGTTTGACAAAGACGAAGATCCTATCGGTGAACATATTAAGATTAGAGGAGTTTATTTTAGGGTTGTTGGTGTTTGTAGTTCAAAGAAAAATGATCAACAAGCTGAGCAAGAGAATCAACAAATATTTATGCCTTTCTCCACCATGCAATCCACCTATAATATGGGCAACAGAGTTGGGTGGTATTCCATTACGGCAAAAGAAGGTTTTTCCGCTTCAGTATTACTGGAGAAAGCAAAGGCAGTAATGAAAAATCGACATTCCATTGCTCCAGAAGATGGTCGTGCCATTGGCTCTTTTAATGTAGAAGAAGAATATTTAAAAATGGCCAGATTATTTACAGGAATCAATGGTCTCATTTGGATTGTGGGTATTGGAACTCTATTTGCTGGAGTAATTGGAGTTAGTAATATCATGCTCATTATCGTTAAAGAAAGAACTAAAGAAATAGGAGTTCAACGAGCGCTTGGCGCAACTCCCTGGCAAATTAGAAAACAAATCATTATAGAATCTGTTTTACTAACATCAGTTTCGGGATATATTGGGCTTGTTGGTGGGGTTGGATTATTAGAATTAATCAATTACGCACTTACTACTTTTGGAGCTAATTCCGATATGTTTGCACATCCAGAAGTTGATTTTGAAAAAGCAGTTACTGCATTAATTATTTTGGTGATTTCTGGAGCTGTAGCAGGATTAATACCTGCAAATAGAGCGGTGAGTATAAAACCAATTGATGCCTTGAGAGATGAATAATAAACATAATCACAAGTTTGAGTTTTAATTATAAATGTAACAGATTTTATAAGAGAGAATAATTTTAGTAAAACTAATAAATGGCATCTGAATTGACAATCCTTATTGCTTCAATTCTAAAAACAGCCAAACAAAATATTAAACGTTAATTTCAGTATCGATGATATTAGAATTAACCATTAATAAATAACAATTAATAATTTTGAAATGAGAGCATTCTTAAAAGTATTTTTAGTTTTAGTAGTCCTTGGGATTTTTGGATATACCTTATATTTCCTTTGGGAGAAGTCGCAAGAAAAGCCAGTGGTTTACGAAACTGCACAAGCCAGCGAATTAGATATTATTAAAAAGACCACTGCTACAGGTTCTGTGAAACCTAGAAAAGAAATTGAAATAAAACCTAAAGTATCTGGGATTATAGAAGAAATATATGTGGAGGAGGGCCAGATATTAAAAAAAGGTGATTTAATTGCAAGAGTAAAGATCATCCCAAACATGGTGAATTTGAACAATGCAGAATCACGAGTTGACAGGTCTAAAATTCAACTTACTTTTGATAGAACAGTCTATGAAAGACAAAAGGAGTTGTACAAGAAAGGTGTAATTGCTCTTTCTGAGTTTGAACAGGCAGAAACTACCTATCAGAATTCTCAAGAAGAGGTAGAAGCAGCCATTGACAACCTAGAACTCATTCGAGATGGACAAACCAGCAATTCCACAAGTAATACCAACACCCTCATCAGATCTACTATTGAAGGAATGCTGCTTGAGATTCCTGTGGAAGAAGGCAATAGTGTAATCGAAAGCAATACCTTTAACGATGGGACTACAATTGCCACCGTTGCCGATATGGGAGAAATGATTTTCGAAGGAAAAATCGATGAGTCAGAAGTTGGTAAAATCAAAGAAGGAATGCCGTTGATTTTAACCATTGGAGCCATTGAGGATGTGGAATTCGAAGCCGTTTTAGAACACATATCTCCTAAAGGAGTTGAAGAAAATGGAGCTGTGCAGTTTGAAATAAGAGCACAAGTAACTTTGAGAGATGACTATTTTATTAGAGCAGGATATAGCGCTAATGCTGCTATTGTGCTCGACCGACGAGATCAGGTTTTAGCTATCAGTGAAAGTCTACTCAGCTTTGAAAATGATACTGTATTTGTTGAAGTAGAAACCTCCCCTCAAGTTTTTGAAAAACGGATTATCAAAACTGGATTAAGCGATGGCATCAATATTGAAATACTCAATGGCCTTAGTAAAGAAGAAAATATTAAAAAACTAAACTAATATTATGTGTACATCATAGGATTCCTTATCCAAAATTATTTCTAGAATAATTTGAAATCAGAGAGTTGCTCAGCGGCTCTCTGATTTTATTATTATCAGAAGTTTTCTATTCTACTTCTTTACTTGGTCGTTTTACTCGAAGTCTTCCTCCAGTAATATCTCCAATATTATTAGAACTAAGTAACTTCATTTCATCACCGATGAGCTCATCACTGAAGCTTTTTACGCTTGCTTTAGTGGTTTTCCAAAGCATTGAAGATATTAGCTTAACAGGCCCGCTTCTATTTATGGCAGGAAAATCAGCTAAGTCAACCAGTGTGGTTAATTGGTTTTTATGAAAAGCATAAGCTTTTAATAAAACCATCTCGTTTTTCCAAGATTGATCTTCTATACTGATTTCTCTTTCCAAGCTCGTTAAACTCGCCAAACGCTCTATCTCTGGTCTCGAAACAATTTGTTCATCTATTTCTATTGGCAAAGATGAAACGATAGACTCCTCATTTTTTTCTTGTAATTGATTGGTTCTTGCATTCACATGAACACTTGCTGTTTCAATACCCTGTAATGGTTCAAAGTTTGGAAGACGGCCATCAGAGGAGGGTAAATTAGAAAGCCAGAACGAAAGGAGAAACACTGCGGCTACCGATGAAGCAATAGTCCACAAGGCTATAACAGGTCTATCCTTTTTTTTGAGGCTCGACTTCTTATCAAATACGACTTCTTTATCAGCTATTACCTTAAGGCTTAGAACCAAGGCCTGCTCTATCTTTATTTCAGGATTTTGCAGAATAAACTTCTCTAAGTCATGCTTTTCTTTCGCATTTAAATCCTGCTCCAACTCAGCAATTAAAACCTCTTCATAGTTATCTTCACTAATGGAAGCTACTGTTTTTATCTCCGTTTTTTTTAATTGATTAGTGAAATTTTTCTCTAACAAACTTTGACTTTCAGCTTCCAATACAACCTCATCCAATTCTTCTAAATCTTCGGCAATATGTGGGTGCATCAAAAGAAAAGCTTTCATTTCTTCTGTTTGTTGTTCGCTCAGATTTCCTTCTAGAAAATCGAGAACAAATTCCTCGTAATTATGAATATCAATCCTCATATCACCACCTCCGGTCTGCCAATAAATTTTTTCATCGTAAGTCGAGCTCTATAAATATAGACTTTCACTTGCGATGCACTCAGTTTACATATCTCTCCAATTTCCTCATAGTTATAGCCTTCGTAATCTCGAAGCAAAACCACCGTTTTCTGAATTTCTGGTAAACGATCTAATGCCAAATTCAATAATTTTTGAACATCTGGCGACTGAATACCATCAGAAATGGCATGATGGGAAATTTCATCATGATATTGAACTTTCTTCTCTCTCCTAATCACATCGATCATACAATGGTAAGCAGTAGTAAACAAATAGGACTTGGCCTTTTCAGCATTTATATCGCTCTTCTTTTCCCACATCTTCAGGAAAGCATCCTGCACCACATCGCGGGCACGATCCTCTACTTTCATATGCTTGACAATGAAGCGAAATACCGCATCTGCATACTGATCTACACACTTATTATAATCTTTGATTTTCACCTTTTGATTTCCGGATTTGATAGTATGACGGAAAGGTAAATAAAATAGTTACAGGTTTTTTTAATTTAATGAATGAATGAGAGAATGATGTAATAATACAATGATTTAATAATTCAAGGAAAGAATGATTTGATTCTGTCAATTTACAATCCTTTACTATCCATTACCATTTCTTACTATCCTCTATTATTCCTTACCATCCCATACAACCATTTACTAGCCTTTACCACTATTTACTATCTCTTACCATCCTTTACTATCTTTATTGAATTCTTCGAATGGAAAAACCTTTGTTTAATATGTCCCTTATTCTTGTATTTTTGCAAATCAATTTTAAAAAGCTAAAAAATGTCAGCAGTTAGAGTAAGATTTGCGCCAAGTCCAACAGGACCACTACATATTGGAGGAGTTAGAACCGCATTATATAATTATTTATTCGCCAGAAAAAATGGTGGGAAAATGATTTTAAGAATTGAAGATACCGACCAAACTCGTTTTGTGGAGGGTGCTGAAGATTACATCAAAGAATCTTTGAAATGGTGTGGTATTAATTTTGACGAAGGTGTTGATGGCAAAGGAGAATTTGGGCCATACAAGCAATCTGAGCGAAAAGAATTGTATGTGAAATATGCTCAAGAATTAATTGATAGTGGATGGGCTTATTATGCTTTTGATACTGCTGACGAATTAAACACTTTAAGAGAAGCTGCTGAAGCTGAGAAAAGTATTTTTACTTATAATGCCGTAACTCGTAAGGCTCTTAAAAACTCTTTAAACTTATCTGCTGAAGAAACTAAATCTCTATTAGAATCCTCAGAATACGTGATTCGTTTTAAAATGCCAGAAAACGATGAAGTTACATTCAACGATGCCATTAGAGGCGAAGTTACAGTAAATACTTCTCGTTTAGATGATAAAATTCTTTTCAAATCTGATGGAATGCCAACCTATCACTTAGCCAATATTGTGGATGACCATTTAATGGAAATTTCCCACGTGATTAGAGGAGAAGAATGGTTGCCTTCTGCGCCACTTCATGTGATGCTCTATAGAGCTTACAAATGGGAGGAGCCTATTTTTGCACATCTCCCTATTATCCTAAAACCAGTTGGAAAAGGTAAATTGAGTAAACGAGATGGTGATAAGATGGGATTCCCAGTATTCCCAATGAGCTGGAAAGATCCAAAAACAGACGAGGTTTTTGCAGGATATAAAGAAAATGGTTTCTTCCCTGATTCTTTCATCAACATGCTTGCCTTATTGGGTTGGAATCCTGGAACTGAGCAGGAAATCTTCTCAATGCATGAATTAATTGCTGCTTTTAGCTTAGAAAGAGTTGGGAAATCTGGAGCTAAATTCGACCCAGACAAAACCAATTGGTTTAATCAGCAATACATGAAAAACCAAGAGGATGTTCAATTACTAGAAGCATTTAGACCTATCTTAACAGAAAATGGAGTTGACAAGTATAGCGATGCCATGGCCATTGAAATTATTGGATTGGTAAAAGAACGTTGTGTATTTGTAAAAGACATTTGGGACCAAGCCTCTTATTTCTTCCAAACACCAACGGAGTACAATCCTAAGGTGGTAAAAAAACGTTGGAAAGAGAATACACCAAATATCATCACTGATATTAAAGGAATTCTAGAAAACACCAGTACTTGGGAAGCAGTTCCTATGCACGACTTGGTAGCAAAATATATTGAGGAAAAAGAAATTGGATTTGGTGCTGTTATGAATGCCCTTCGTTTGGCCATTGTTGGGGATGGCAAAGGACCAGATTTATTTAAAATTATAGAACTAATTGGAAAAGAAGAAGCCATTAAAAGGCTAACATTAGCTGTAGAAAATATCAAACGCTAAGAGCTTTCTTTTTCCATTAAAAATATTGAACAGGCTTTGATTTAATCTTAGCCTGTTTTTTTATGCTGATTTTCTAGCGAGAATTTTAAATACAATTCACACTTTTACCAAGATGATTTAGATGTAATATCACACTTTTTACAACGTAAACAGGACCAAATATCACACTTTTACTAAGGTGTTTTACATGAAATATTACACTTTTAACAAGGTAAATCAAGCCAATTTTAACACTTTTGTCAAAAATCCAAAGTCAAAAACACTTCATTCTGCAAATAAATACCAGAGAAACTATGTTTTAAGGCTCCCACTTTCTATCAAATTAAAGCATTAGCAAAATTCACTCACAATAAATACCTTTGCAAAAAATTACGATAATGACACAAGTGCAGAATAAAGATTTTAAAAGATATACCATTACATCGGCATTACCTTATGCCAATGGCCCAATACATATAGGACACTTGGCAGGAGTTTATATTCCTTCCGATATTTATGCTCGTTATTTAAGAAGCACTGGCAATGATGTTTTATTCATTGGTGGCTCTGATGAACATGGCGTACCTATTACTATTAAAGCGAAAAAAGAAGGCATTACTCCACAAGATGTAGTGGACAAATACCACGGAATTATAAAACAAAGCTTTGAAGATTTAGGTGTTTCATTTGATGTTTATTCTCGTACTTCTGCACCCATTCATCATGAAACTGCTGCTGATTTCTTCAAGAAATTATATGATAATGGAAAGTTTATTGAACAGACTTCTGAGCAATATTACGACCCTGAAGCCAATCAGTTTTTAGCCGATAGATATATTACAGGAACTTGTCCACACTGTAGCTACGAGAAAGCTTATGGTGACCAGTGTGAAAGCTGTGGAACTAGCTTAAGCGCTACCGACTTAATTAACCCAAAATCTGCCTTAACAGGAAATGTTCCTGAGCTAAAAGAAACCAAACATTGGTACCTTCCTCTAAACGAATATGAAGAATGGCTCAGCGAGTGGATTTTGAAAGGCCACAAAAAAGACTGGAGACCAACAGTTTACGGTCAGGTAAAGAGTTGGATTGATCAAGGATTACAGCCAAGAGCCGTAACTAGAGATTTAGACTGGGGTGTAAAAGTTCCGGTGGAGGGTGCTGATGGAAAAGTACTCTATGTTTGGTTTGATGCGCCTATCGGATATATTTCGGCCAGTAGAGAGTGGGCTGAGAAAACGGGTAAAGATTGGAAGCCATATTGGAAAGAAGACGATAGCAAATTGGTACACTTTATTGGAAAAGATAATATCGTATTCCACTGTATCATCTTCCCATCTATGCTAAAAGCAGAAGGTTCCTATATTGTACCTGAAAATGTTCCTGCCAACGAATTCTTAAATCTTGAAAACGACAAAATTTCCACCAGCAGAAACTGGGCAGTTTGGTTACACGAATATTTAGAAGATTTCCCTGGCAAACAAGATGTATTGCGTTATGTATTAACGGCCAATGCTCCTGAAACTAAAGATAATGATTTCACATGGAAAGATTTCCAAACCAAGAATAACAGTGAGCTGGTAGCCATTTTCGGAAACTTTGTAAATCGTACTTTGGTACTCACTCAAAAGTATTTCAATGGTATAGTTCCTAGTCAACATGAGCTTACAGAATTGGATGAAGCTACATTAACTGAAATGACTTCTTTTGCTGATAAAATTGGCGATAAGATTAAGGTTTACAAATTCCGTGAGGCCATTCAGGAACTAATGAACTTGGCTCGTTTAGGAAATAAATACCTTACAGAAACTGAGCCTTGGAAAGTATTCAAAACAGATCCTGTAAGAGTTGAAACTATATTGAACATTTCACTGCAAATTAGTGCTGCACTTGCCATTTTGAGTGAGCCTTTCCTTCCATTCACCTCTGTTAAATTGAGTGATTTATTATTACTTACTGAGAAAGAATGGGAAACAGCGAAAAACAAGAATTTAGTAGCTGCAGGACAAGAACTTCCAAAGCCAGAATTACTATTTGATAAAATAGAGAATGTCGATGTAGAAGCTCAAGTACAAAAACTATTAGATACTAAGAAGGCTAACGAAGCTGCTGAGAAAAAAGCCAATCCTGCAAAAGAAAACATTCAATTTGAAGATTTTGCTAAGATGGACATCAGAGTAGGGACTATTCTAGAAGCAGAGAAAGTTGCTAAAACTAAAAAGCTCCTCAAAATACTTGTAGATACTGGTATTGATAAAAGAACAGTGGTAAGTGGTATTGCTGAATATCACAAACCAGAGGACATTATAGGAAAGCAAGTGAGTATATTGGTAAATTTAGCACCGAAGAAACTACGAGGCATAGAATCACAAGGAATGATCCTTATGGCTGAAGATGCTGATGGAAGTTTGCAGTTTGTTGCTCCATCGAAGGAAATAAAACCCGGCAGCGAGATTAAATAAACCTTTGTTTAAAAAACTTTGAAAGGCTGAAATACATATTGTATTTTGGCCTTTCTGCCATTTTACACTTTCGAATTTCTACATCAATTTCCCTACACACATTCCAACAACAGAGGCAATCAACACACAATCCTATCGGTCAATCCCTTACAAAACAATGCCTCTTCACTTTTCGACTCAAAGGTTTCCTTTTTCCAAAAAATATGTATCTTGCGGTCAAATTCAAACAAAATCAAAACTAATGATGAAGAAAAAATTACTCGTTTTTGTGGGCATTTTAATGTTCGCACAAATAGGTTTTTCAGGTGGTTTGGTACATAATACCAACCAAAGTACAGCTTGGACAAGAATGATGATGCGAAATGCCTCAACTGATTTAGACGCTGTATTCTATAACCCTGCTGGATTAATGAAAATTGGAGATGGTTTCCATTTCTCTATCAACAACCAATCTATTTGGCAAAATCAAACCATTGAGAACTCTTTCCAATATTTAAACAACAACTCTTACGAAGGAACTATTACAGCTCCTGTTTTCCCTGGTATTTATGCTGCATGGAAAAAAGGGAAAATTGCTGTTTCTGTAGGATTTAATCCTGTAGGTGGTGGTGGTGGAGCTACTTTTGACAAAGGTGTTCCATTAATGGAAGTTCCTTTTTCTAGTTTAGTACCTGCTCTGTCTCCTCTTGGTGTGGATGGTTACAATATGGACATGTCATTCAAAGGAAGCTCAGTATACTATGGTATTCAAGCCGGTATTTCTTATGAAATCAATGAAAACGTTTCTGTTTTTGCAGGCGTACGTTATGTGATGGCAAAAAACACTTACGAAGGATATATAAAAGATGTTACTGTTGCAACTCCTACTGGAAATATTGCTCCTGATACATATGTACAGGGTGTTTCAGATCAAGCTGCAGGTGGGGCTGTTATGGCTAATGGTGCTGCTGAAGGTATGAAACCAATTATAGATGGTGGCGGCGGTGCATTTACACTTGCAGAATTAGAAGGTGCTGGTATGATTACTGCTGAACAAAGAGCTCAACTCGAAGGTGGCTTAACAGCTGCTGGAGTCCCACAAGATCAAGTTGATGCCATGAATGCTGAACAAATACAAGGCGCTTATTACCAAGCTGGAGCTGAACTAACAACTACTTCTCAAATACTAGCTGGACAAGCTGCTTACTTAGGCATTATAACTGCTGACCAAGATGCAGATGTGGTTCAAAAAGGAAATGGAATCACACCAATTATTGGTGCTAATATTTCTTTAATGGAAGATAAGTTAAACTTCGGTTTAAAATATGAGTTCCAAACCAATATGGAATTAACCAATGAAGTTAAAGATAATAAAGGCTTTGTAATGGGATTTGAAGATGGTGAAAAAGTATATATGTTTAAAGATGGTGATAAAGTAAATGCTGATATTCCAGCTATGCTATCATTTGGTGCAGGTTATGAAATCATTGACCCATTAAGAGTTCAATTAGGTTTAATCTATTATTTTGACAAAAATGCTGGTTGGGCTAAAGAAACTGTAATGAGTACAGATGCTAACGGAAATAGTATTTCAACAGAAATTGAATTAATCGACAAAAACTTTGTTGAATATGGTTTAGGTATTGAATATGACATCACTGAGAAGTTCTTAGTGTCTGCAGGTGTATTATTAGCAAGAACTGGTGTTAAAGAAGAATACCAAAGCAATTTAAGCTTTAGCCTTTCTACCAATACTATTGGCGGTGGAGTTGCTTATAAAATCAATGATAAATTTACTGCTCAGCTAGGTGGTTATTATGTAACTTATTTAGAGCAAACTTATGATAAAACATATGCTTTGGATGCTGAAAACACTGTAAATTATACAGAAATGTATGATAAGGAAACTTTCGGTGTGAGTATTGGTATCGATATTAGCCTATGAACTAAAAGTGAGGAAGACAGACGCGGACCCAAATTAGGCGAAGACGCTTATAGATACCGCTAAAATCTTCAATAAAGTAAGGTTTACAAATTTCAATTATAGAAACAAGCTAGTAATTATTTACTGGCTTGTTTTTTTATGAATATATCTATCTTTGCCGCAAATGATAGTCATTATGAAACAAATACATTGGAATTAAGTGTGTACTAAGATATTGATATGATTTGGGATTTTATACAAATATTAGATCTATTAGGAACCTTTGCTTTTGCAGTTTCTGGAGCCTTGTCAGCAGCAGAAAAGCGTTATGACTTTTTCGGAGTATCCTTTGTAGCATTTATTACTGCTCTCGGAGGAGGAACTGTTAGAGATTTGCTTTTGGGTATAGAGCCTGTTGGATGGATGCTTAACTATAGCTATTTAATTACTATTTTCTTGGCTGTGGTAATGACTTTCTTGCTCTACAAACATGTTCTTAAATGGCGTAAAGCCTTATTCCTATTCGATTCCATTGGCTTAGGTGTTTTTACAATAATCGGTATGGAGAAAGCTTTAATGATGGATGTTTCTTGGGTATTCGCTATCATTATGGGAGTTATCTCTGCTGTTCTTGGTGGTGTAATTCGTGATACTTTTAATAATGATGTGCCGCTAATTCTAAGAAAAGAGATATACGCTACAGCTTGCATGATAGGTGCTCTAGCTTTAGTGGGCCTTAATGCAATAGGAATGCCACAAGAAATAAGCCTTCCAATTACTATCAGCATGATTATCTTAATTCGAATAATTTCGGTAAAATATAAACTATCTTTGCCTTCAATAAATATCAATCCTACAAAATAGAAATCAAATGAAAAAATTATTCCTAGTATTATTAGTTCCTGTGATGGGAATGATGATGTTTTCTTGTAAATGTGAAACAAAAACAGAGGAGGTCAAAGATAATGATGCAATGCTCTATTCTACATTATACGTGCAAAGAGCAGCCGAATACAAAGCACTTTGTTACCAGGCTTATAATACAGCCCATTTGAGTTTAAATGAGAAAATTGAGAACTACGAGGGAGACAAGAAATTAGCTGTTGTTGTAGATATTGACGAAACGGTATTAGACAATTCTCCGCATGCAGCTAGAAGTATTTTAGAAAACACATCTTACCCTAAGTATTGGGATGAATGGTGTAATCTGGCAGAAGCGAAAGCCGTTCCTGGCTCATTAGAGTTTTTAAAATATGCCGAAAGCAAAGGTGTGGAAACCTTCTATATCAGTAATAGAAAAGCTCACCTAACCGCTGTTACTTTAAAGAATTTACAATTAAGAGGATTTCCATTTGCAAATGAAGATCATATTCTATTACGTACATCTACAAGCGATAAAGAAGAGAGAAGAAATAAAGTTAAAGAAACACATGATATCCTAATCTTTTGTGGCGACAACCTTGGCGATTTCAGCTCAACTTACGATGGACAATCAACTAAGAAAAGAAACCTATTAGCATTTGAGCAAATGAACGAATTTGGCTCAACGTATATCGCTTTACCAAACCCAACCTATGGTGCTTGGTTAAGTGCAATGACTAAAGAAGCTCCCAAGGGAGTCGATATGGATTCTCTTTATAAAGCCAAGCTGATTAACTTCGAATTAAAATAATTCTTCTAAGAAACAACAATATTGAAAGCCTCTTCTCGTTTATAGATCAGTGGATTTGTAAATGACCGGCCGATTTTTTACATAATTTTCTTATCAAACAGAGCAACTAAAAAAACACCTTATTATGAAAATGAAAATTATTTTAATGATCACTTTGATGATCTCAATTGTTACGTTCTATTCTTGCGAAAAGCAAGAGGATGTTACAGAAGATAACAAAGTGGTTTTAGAATCTGGTGAGAGTGATATTGTTGAAGATATTATTTGGAATGCCATTGATACAGACATAGAATATGCTGGAAATATTTTAGAATCGAATGGTTTTAAATCGGTTACCGATACTTGTCCAATGATCATTGTAGAATATCCAGATAGTGTATTTTACCCAAGAACCATTACAATAGATTATGGTGATAATTATTGTGAAACCTATTTTGGAATAATGAAAAAGGGTAAGTTAGTGATTGAAGTAAATGCACCTATTCATTATCCTGGCTCAATACGCAGAATTAGCTTTGAAGATTTCCATATCAATGAACATAAAATTGAAGGAGTAAAAACATTAACCAATATGGGTTTTAACGATGCTGGAAACCTAAATTTTGATGCAATCCTAACAGGAGGGAAAATAGTTTTCCCAGATGGAAGAGAAGCTACAAGAGAGAGCAATCACAACCGAGAATGGACTAAAGGAATAGAGAACCCAACTTATTGGTGGGACAATGAATGGTTACTAACAGGAGGTTCTACAGGTAGTCATAGAGATGGAAAAACCTATGTGAACACCATAACAGAACCTATTTTGGTAAAAGCGATGTGTCATTTTGCAGTATCTGGAACTATGGAGCTGCTTATCCAAAATCAGTTCTTATTGGTATTAGATTTTGGCGATGGAGAATGCGACCGAATTGCAACCCTTACTTTTGGAGATATGATTTGGGAAATAGAATTGGATTAGCCCAATTAGAAAATATATTTACAAGCTTCAGAAAGATTTTTCTGAAGCTTTTTTTTGTGAAAATATTTCACGCAATTACTGTGTCCATTTGCACATCAAGCTCGTCAAATGGAACCTCCTCAAATACTTGAAATGAAAAGCAGATTCCCATTTTAAAAGCTTTGCTGGTTCGTAGAAGCTTATCATAATAAGCCTTTCCTCTTCCCATTCTATTGTTGTTCTTATCGAAGGCAACTCCTGGAACCAAGATCATATCTAGTTGCTCTGGATTCTCAAAGGTTGGTCCATTTGGTTCTGGAATACCAAAATTCTCTCCAGCCACTAACTCGTCAACTCCTTTAAACTCTTTCAACTCTAAAGAATCACCATTTACAACCGGTAGTATGAACCGCTTTTTCTCAGCCCACTTGATCACAAAATCATGGGTGAATACCTCATCCTCCATCGACCAGTAAGCCATGATAATAGAAGAGGATTGAAATTCAACAGACTCCTCTATTTTTTTAAGGATAAGCAAACTCATTTCTTTCTTTTGCTCGAGTGAATATTGGCTTTTCAGCTCTTTTACATTCCTTCTTAAAGCTTTCTTTTGTTGAAAAACATCCATGGGTAAAAGTTTGATTGTTTGAAGTTCAAAGCACGAAGCTTGAAGTTCGAGCTTGAAGTAAAAAAGCTCTCCCAAAGTGAATCAGGAAAGCTTTTATATATTGTTATAGAAAAGTATCTATTTGATAGTAGACATTCCGAAAGGCAAGCGAGCTTGAATAACAGCACGGTCTTCCATGTTTTCCATCATTTCAACATATTTATAGTTTTCACCTAAATAATGTTTCATCATTACTGAAGAAGATTGTCCAGTAAGGTCTTCTATAATTTGCTGGAACGGATCTTTCTGTACAGGTAATTCTTTTAGTTTGTAAGTTTCCAATTCGGCTAACTCAGCAGCTTTAACAATAGCTTCGTTCATTCCACCTAACTCATCAACTAAACCAATTTCTAGAGCTTGACTGCCGCTCCATACTCTACCTTGACCAACTCTATCCACATCTTCTTTCGTCATGTTTCTTCCTTTGGCCACTTTGGTGATAAAGCTATCATAAACACGCTCAACACTACTTTGAATCACTTCACGCTGGTAAGGTGTTAAGGCTTTATTTATGGTCATATAATTTCCATTTTCGTTAGTTGCTACTTCATCAAAAGTAATTCCTAATTTATTAGTCATGAAACCATTTACATTAGGTATCATACCAAACACTCCAATAGAACCAGTAATGGTATTTGGATCAGCATAAATATAATCGGCGGCACAACTGATATAATATCCACCAGAAGCAGCTACATATCCCATAGAAACTACGATAGGTTTCACTGGAGTAGTTAGTGTAACTTCTCTCCAAATTAAATCAGAAACCAAAGCAGATCCACCAGGAGAATTAACTCTCATTACAATGGCTTTTACTCTATCGTCTTCACGAGCTTTAATAATTGCTTTGCGGATATTTTCTTCTCCAATATAAGTGTCATTACCTTTACCAGCTTTAATTTCGCCAGCAGCATAAATCACAGCAATTTTATCTTTAGCAACTGCTTTTTCTTTGAAGAATGCAGAGTTTTTATATTTACTGATGCTTAACATTTCTAAATCGTCATCTTCAGCTTTCTCTGTTTTTTCTTTCAATAATGCTTTAATTTCATCTGGATATTTAATTCCATCAACAAATTTTAATGCTAAAGCTTTCTTTGGGTCATCTAAACTTAACAGGTCAGCTGCTTCGTTAAGCTTTTCGATACTTATATTTCTAGAAGCAGAAATTTCATTTAGAATATTTGACCAAATAGAAGTCAATAAAGCAGTGTTTTGCTCACGATTCGATTCACTCATTTTGTCAAGCATAAATGGCTCAACAGCAGCTTTGAATTTACCATGACGTATAATTTGCATTTCTACATCAAGTTTTTCGAACAAGCCTTTATAGAACATCATCTCAGAAGCGAATCCTTTAAATAAAATCATTCCTTCAGGGTGAATATAAACTTCGTCGGCAACAGAAGCTAGGTAATAAGCAGATTGTCCATAACCAGTAGCATAAGCCACTATGAATTTCCCAGATTCTTTAAATTTTAATAATGCTTTTCTAATTTCTTCCAATTGTGCAGGTCCGCCACTTACATCAGGAGTATTTAAATAAATCCCTTTGATATTTGGATCTTCAGCACCTTTTTCGATACTTTTAATTATAGAATTCAAACCAGGACTGTCTTTTCCAAATTCTGCAAAGTTTAATAAAGCAGAAGGATCATTTACAGAACGATCATTAAGAGGATAATCTAATTTTATCCTTAAAATACTATTCTCTTCAACCACGGTTTCTTCTTCACCAGCAGAGATAGCGGCAGTCATAATTCCTATCAATATTAAAATAGAAAGGAAAAATGCTAAAATTACTCCCAATACGGAAGCCAATGTAAATTTGAAAAACTGTCCCATTTTTTAATTTTTTTATTTATGCGAATATACAGGTTTTTTAGGCTCATCATGCGATCTGCTTTTAACAATTCGATGTGAATATAATGTTCTAATACCTTCTGTATATTCTATTCGTTTATTTGATATTTGTAAGACGACAAAACCCAAATGAAGTTACAAAAATTCATATTCATAACCATAGGCATGGCATTCATGATGATAGCTATTGCAAATCCGCCATTCAGGCCGGGTGGAATGAGTTTTACTTCCAATAATTATTACTCCGTTTTTATTATGGATCAAGGTAAAAGTGAAGTTAATCATTTAGCTTCAATGTTGCAGTTTTATAACCCCCAAATTGGTTACAATAAAGCTCATGAAATGGCAAAGATGTATGTGGAGGAGTCTAATCACGAAGGTGTAAACCATGATATTGCATTTTGTCAGATGATACTAGAAACTGGTTTCTTAAAATATGGAGGCGATGTGCAGCGCCATCAAAATAATTTTTGTGGATTGGGAGCAACAGGTAATCGAGAACCTGGAGAGTATTTTCCTGATGTTAGAACAGGAATCAGAGCCCATATTCAGCATTTAAAAGCCTATGCCAGCACTGAAGACATCACTAAACAAAGTGTTGATAGAAGATTCAGGTTTGTAAAAAGAGGTTCCGCCACTACCATTTATGCCCTTCCAGGGAAATGGGCTTCAGATCCGCTATATGATCAAAAGCTAGAAAGCCTTTTGGAGAGACTGTTTCAGTTTCGCCATTTTTATGCCAGCCGAGAATTAGCTTCAGAATAAATTCCTAAAAATATCCCTTCCAAAACTCGTTAATAAATAATTATAAATCCTAGTAAAAAGCTAAGCTCGAATTTCTAAATTTGCTTTCGAGTGATGAAAAATAAGCTGACTTTATTAATAGGTGGAAATGTGGGAGATAAGCTTTTTTATCTTCAAAAAACCGTCGATTTACTATCAGAAAAATTAGGAGATGTCATTAAAACATCATCAATTTACGAAACTGCTGCTTGGGGTTTTGAATCAGATGACTTTTATAATATGGCTGTGGTTGTTGAGACTAATCATACTCCAACTGACTGCTTATGCATCACTCAAAGTATTGAATTTGAAATAGGAAGAAAAGAAAAAAGTATAGATGGGAACTATAGTGCCCGTTGCATGGATATTGATTTGATGTTTTATAACGACATCACTTTTCATGATGATAGACTTAGTATTCCACATCTTAAAATTCAAGAAAGGAAATTTGTGTTGATTCCATTAAATGAAATAATGAATCAATATATTCATCCAAAAGAAGAGAAAACAATTAGTGAGTTATTGAGTGAGTGTAGTGACCAATCAGAGGTAAAAAAGATAAATGAACACATATAATTACATAGCCATTGAAGGTACTATAGGGGCAGGAAAAACTTCGTTGGCTACTATGATTTCCGAAGATTATAATGCCAAGCTCATCCTAGAGGGATTTGCCGACAATCCATTTCTACCCAAATTCTATAAAGAAGCTGACAAATATGCTTTTCCTTTGGAATTGTCTTTTTTAGCAGAACGATATCAACAACTTACCGACCAACTTTCAAAACAAGATTTATTTAAAGCATTTACTGTTTCAGATTACTTTATCAATAAATCGCTCATTTTTGCTCAAAAAACTTTACAGGACGATGTTTTTGGCTTGTATTCACGATTGTTCCATATCATTAACTCCTCTATTCCGAAGCCTGACTTATTGGTGTACCTCTATGTTTCAGTAGACAGATTACAGGCTAATATTAAAGAAAGAGGGCGTGATTATGAGCAGGATATTGAAAATGAATATCTTGAGAAAATCCAGTCTGGATATTTTGAATTTATTCGTCAACAACAAAATCAGAGGATTCTCATATTAGATACCAACAATGTGGATTTTGTTAAGAATAAAGATGACTATAATCACATTATTGAATTAATAGACCAACCTTATGAAATAGGAATACATAGAGTAGTGGTTTAATTGTTAATGATGCAATGATTATTGATTCAACGGATAAATGATTGAATAGTTTGATTTGTTTAACATTATAGCACTTTTCTAAATCTACTGATTAATGGTTTTCAAATTACTTTTTTAATCTGTGGAAATCCAAATTACCTGTGTCACTCGTGTTCATCTTTTGCGCTCTTAGCGTATTTTTCCTTTGCTGGCCTATGCATGGAATATAAAAATGCATTATAAAAAAATCAGAGAATAATGGTCTTAGATTTGAGTTGCTAATATTATAAGATACTGAGTCAATGACTGAATGGATAAATGATTGAATAGTTTGATTTGTCTAACATTATAGTACTTTTCTACCCTACTCAAAATCCCACAATTAAACTACTTTATCAATCTGTGAAAATCCAAACAACCTGTGTCATTCGTGTTCATATTTTGCGCTCTTAGCGGGTTTTTCCTTTGCTGGTCTTTGCGTGGAATCTAAAAATGCATCATGAAAAAATCAGAGAATAATGGTCTTAGATTTGAGTTACTAATATTATAAGGTACTGAGTCAATAGTTGAATGGTTAATGACTTAATGGATAAATGATTGAATAGTTTGACTTGTCTAACATTATAGTACTTTTCTACCCTACTCAAAATCCCACAATTAAACTACTTTATCAATCTGTGAAAATCCAAACAAACTGTGTCATTCGTGTTCATTTTTTGCGCTCTTAGCGGGTTTTTCCTTTGCTGGTCTTTGCGTGGAATCTAAAAATACATTATAAAAAAATCAGAGAATAATGGTCTTAAATTTGAGTTACTAATATTATAAGGTACTGAGTCAATAGTCGAATGGTTAATGACCTGATGTACAAATGATTGAATAGTTTCATTTATCTAACATTATAGCACTTTCCTACCCTACTCAAAACCCCACAATTAAACTACTCTATCAATCTGTGAAAATCTGTACAACCCGTGTCATTCGTGTTCCTTATTGTGCTCTTTTCGAGTTCTCTCTTTACCGGCATTTGCGGAGAATTAAAGTCCTTGTGCGGACAAACAATAGAAGAATAGGATTTATTGGACTTAAAAGTGGAAATTAATGGGACGATTTTAGAATGATTGAATAACTTAATTAAGTTAAAAACACAACATTTACTATACTTACTTTTTTCCTAAAACCAACCGCTTTTCAGAACCCGGAAACTTCCCAAACCTTTGCAAAAGATAAATTGTGATAAAAGGAAGTCCAAAACCAATTGCGGCTCCAACCCAAATATCAACAAAGAAATGCTGAAGAATATATACCCTTGAAAGCCCAGTTAAAACAGCAATACTAAGAATAAGAAAATTGATCACTGGTCCTTTCTTTAAGGCCCAAACCAAGAAAAACGCTACTAAAAAAACACTTTGGGTATGCCCTGAAGGAAAAGTATGCAAACCATGTAAATGAACACCTTCAACCTGATGGAGCAAATCGAAATCTTGGATATATGACATAGGACGATCTATATATGCGAAGATTCCTTTTTTCAATACCAACTGAACAATGATGGCTTCAATAATAACGAAGAAAGCAAAAAATCCAGCCATCACATAGCTGCGAAACAAGAGAAATATAACAACCGGAATAAATACTAATCCATCTCCAAGGTGAGTGATATATTTAAAAAACAGATCAAAAAAAGGATTATTCCATCCATTTATCCAGAAAGTCGCTTGTTCTTTTGGGAGGAATAAAATTGGTGATGAAAGCAATAATATTGCAATCACTATAAATAAAAAACCTCTAGTTGAGGAGTCTGTTAAAAGATTATTAGGAGCAGATTTTACCATGCCGCAAAAATAAGAGATTTATTGAGAAGTATTAGTTTAACAAGAACTACGAGAGGAATAACTACATCTATAAGTCACCTTCCCACTCACTATAAAATTGATCTAGATATCCCTCCATAAATTCATGACGCTGCTGAGCAATTTTTCTAGCCTCCTCAGTATTCATCATATCTTTCAGAAGCAATAGTTTCTCGTAAAAATGATTGAGTGTAGGATTAGTGTTTTTCTTATAATCTTCTAAGCTTTCGTATTTAACAGGAGGAATTTCAGGGTTATAGATTTCACGTTTCTTGAAACCTCCAAAAGCAAAAGTTCTGGCAATACCAATGGCTCCAATAGCATCTAATCTATCTGCATCTTGTACAACTTTTCCTTCTAATGTGCTCGGAATCTTTCCTTTGCTAAAAGAGACTTCTTGCATAATTAAAAGAATGTGTTTTTTTTCTGCCTCCTCCACTTTGTTTTTATTCAGCCATTCTCCTGCCATTCTAGGACCAATTTCCTCATTACCATCATGCAATTTATGATCAGCAATATCATGAAGCAAAGCTGCCATTTCCACAATAAAACCATCCACAGGATAAGCTTTAGCTATATTCATAGCATTATTTCTCACCCTGTGAATATGCCACCAATCATGCCCACTACCTTCTCCTTCTAAAATGCTTCTGATATAGCTTTCAGTTTCTAAAATGACATTAGATTTCTCCATTAAGAATATTTTAAATTATACACTACGCATAGCCACAACAGGGTCTAGTTTACTGGCTTTTAATGCTGGCCACAATCCGCTCACTAACCCAATTAAGGTTGAAACAGTGAGACCCAACAATACATTCCCTTCGTTTAACATCATTTCCCATTCGAATCCATAAGTAACAACTAAACCAAGAATAAAAACAAAAAACAATCCAAATAGTCCTCCTAGAATACTTAAGAATATGGCTTCAAATAAAAACTGAGTCAAAATAAAATAACGCTTTGCTCCTAATGACTTTTGAATTCCTATGATGTTGGTTCTTTCCTTCACAGACACAAACATGATATTTGCAATACCAAAACCTCCCACTAACAATGAAAAGCCACCAATTACCCATCCTAAGCCTGCTAGCATTCCAAAAAACTGATCAAATTGATTAGAAATCACAGAGGTTTCATTGATGGCAAAATCGTCATCAGCACCTGGTTTTATTCTATGAGCAGCTCGCAGTATTCCTGTTATTTCGCTGCGTAACTCTTCATTGGTTATATTGGGTTTTGCTTTTACCATTAATGCATTTCCACTCCAGCGTAGGTCTACAAATGATTTCATATAATTGACGGGAATAAACATTTGTTTGTCGGGAGAATTACCAAAGCTATCCTCCCCCTTTTTCTCCATAACGCCAATCACGTAGGTTTTCATCCCTCCAATTTTAAAGGTTTTTCCTTCCGCTTCTTGATTTGGAAACAGGTTCTCCGCAATTTCAGAGCCAATGAGTGCTACTTGCCTCCCGTTATTTATTTCGGAACGCGTAAAGTATCGCCCCTTTTCTATATCCACAGTCATCACTTGATTATGCTCATAGGAGATCCCCTGAACCTGCATATTTTCCATCAAGTTATTACCATTTTTAATGGTTTTTCGCTTGTAAACAGAGAAGGCTACAGCCTCAGTTAAATTACTTCTTTTTTGAACAGTTTTCAGATCCTCTAAAGAAGGTTGTGGACGATTCATATATTTCCACCATGGAGCATTTCCATCTGTCATCCAAGGCCACTTTTGAACGAAAAGCACATTACTACCTAAAGCACTCACGCTATCTCGTAATTGTTTCTCTAATGAATCGAAAATAGTGAACACCGATATAATTGCAAAAATACCGATAGTAATTCCCAGCAAGGATAAAAAAGTACGTGTTTTATTGACTACCAGCTCTCTAACAGCAAATAAATAGCTTTCGCGAATCAGCTTCAAATATATCATGAGGTTGTCTTTTCAATTAGGACGTAAAAAGAGGATAAAGGTAACAAAAAGTTAAGCATGTTTTTTTTGAATTATGATGTTTGATAATTGGTATTACATTTGCCCAATGAATTTTTTAGCACATATATACCTTTCTGGAGATAACAAAGAAATTGCTTTGGGTAATCTTATTGGTGATATGGTGAAAGGAAACGCATATGAGAAATATCCTAAAGACATTCGAACTGGGCTGATTCTCCATCGGTCTATCGATGAGTTTACCGATGCGCATCTAAGCTTTAAACATAGTTGTGAAATCATCAAACCCTATTTCAATAGATATGCCGGAATTGTAGCCGATATTTATTACGACCATTTTTTAGCTAAATACTGGACTGAATTCTCAGATGTTGAACTACAAAAAGCAGTAAATGATATTTATATTCTGATGATTAAAAAATACAGGATATTACCATCTAGAGCCCAGAGGATCGCTCCGTTTATGATATTAAGAAATTGGTTGGGAACCTATGGCCATTTTGAACCATTGCACCAAGCTTTCTTAGGTATGCATAGAAGAACAAGTGAACGTGGCCACATGGATATCGCAGTTGAAAAACTACAAGTTCATTATGAAGAATTAGAAAAAGATTTCAGGTTATTTATGCCAGATGTGATAGAATTCAGTAAAGAAAAGCTAAGCCTTCTTTCTACTATTTAAAACTAAATAAACTCCTCCAGCCACAAGAGGAATACTTAAAATCTGACCCATATTTAATGTCATGCCCTCCTCAAAAGCTACTTGGTTTACTTTTAAGAATTCGATGAAGAATCTCATTCCAAATACCAAAATAAAGAACATCCCCAATAAGAATCCATCGGCAGTTTTACCGTCTTTTCTATAGTAATAATTCATGAGGTATATAAAAATGGCTAGATAGCTCAATGCTTCATAAATCTGTGTTGGATGACGTGGATCTGCTTGTCCATCTCTTACAAAAATGAAACCCCAAGGTAAATCAGTCACATGACCATATATTTCTGAGTTCATTAGGTTTCCGGTTCTTATAGCTACTGCAGCTAAAGCAGTCACAACTACAACTCTATCTAAGGTCCATAAATACCCACGCTTCTCTTTTTTTGAGAAAATATAAATAGCAATTAGAATTCCAACAGCTGCACCGTGGCTGGCTAATCCACCTTCCCAAACATATAGAATCTCGATTAAGTGATTTTTATAATAGGCCCAGTCGTAGAATATCACATGGCCCAACCTTGCGCCAACTACTGTAGCAACTAACATATAAGTGGTAAGAGTATCCAATACTTTTTCTTCAACACCTTCTTTCTTGAAAAACTTGAGCATGATAATATATCCGAAGAAAAACCCGGAGGCAAATAATAACCCGTACCAACGAGGTGCTATAAATCCTAAATCAAAAATTTCTGGGTTGACATTCCAAGTAATAAAGTCAAGTATCATAATCAGGAAAATTTATTTACAAATTTGCATTTTATTATTGAGGCTTAAAAACCTTATTTGTTAAGCTTCCTTAATTTATCTTTTCTATAAAGCTCTTTTAATTTGGCATATTTTAAATAGGTTCCAAGAGCATTAATTCGGCAGATAGTCAGGCCTTCCCAACTATCTAAAAAGCCCATATTCTTTATATAATCTCTACAAAACTTAATATATGGCGAGCAATATAATTTAAGGGAATTCACCTTCTTACCCTCCTCAAAAAGGGTCTGTGCTGCAATGGTGGAGAATTTATTAGTCTGAGCCAAATGGTCTTCCAAAGAATAAAAAGAATAATGTAGCAAATCACCCTTTAAATGCTTCACCTTACTATCAGAAGTTAATATCAATTCATCGTGGGGATTTCTTCCGCCCCATTGCCCTAATTCCTTTTTCCAGAGTCTGGTTTTTATATCTGGGTACCAACCTGAATGCTTAATCCATCTGCCATTATAATAAGAGAGTCGATTAAATTTATAAGCATCAAACTTTGGGTTTTCTTTCACTTCCAAAATCGATTTGTTTAATCGCTCATCAACACGTTCATCGGCATCTAAAGATAAAACCCAATCGTATTTAGCTTCTTTCAGTACATTATTTTTCTGCTCTACATATCCATCAAAAGCATGTTGAACAAAACGCACTTCATGAGCTTTGCAAATAGCTTCAGTTTTATCGGTAGAAAAGCTATCTAATACAACAATTTCATCTGCCACTTCTTTAGCCGATTCAATACAAGCACCTATGTTTTGTTCCTCATTATAGGTTATGATAAGGACTGAAAGTTTAATCATTTAGTGATTTTTGGCAAAGATAGTAATTTGAAGCTTTATGATATCAACTGAAATAAGGCTTATTTCTACAATATAAAATCTGTGTTAAGTTCAGATTTTTTAAGACTTTATTCGTTCATGAATTTAAAGGATTAGCCTACATTTGCAGAAAATATAAGAGCATGATATATTCCAATTTCCATACCCATAGTTTATACTCCGATGGCAAAGCCGAAATGAAAGAATATTGTAATAAAGCTATTGAATTGGGATTCCATTCATTAGGTTTTTCTGATCATGCTCCTGTAAAATTAGACAATTCATTTTCTATCCCTTTTGAGAAGCTTACAGAATACTTTCAGGAAGTGAAATTGATGAAGGAAACTTATCAAGGAAAGCTGAATATTTTCACATCATTAGAAGCCGATTTTATTCCAGAAGTATCCTACGATTTCGATTTCTTCAGGAATCAAGCTGATATGGATTATATGATAGGAAGTATACATTTGGTTTATAATAAAACCAATGAGAGAATGTGGTTTATAGATGGTGGCGATCAGCAAGTTTGGGACAAAGGATTAACAGAGATCTTTGATGGGGATATTAAAAAAGGTGTTCAATGTTTCTATGAACAAAACATGCAAATGATTGAAGAACAAAATCCTGAAGTTGTAGGTCATTTGGATAAAATTAAAATGCACAATAAAGAGCGTCTGTTTAGCACCAACGATAAATGGTATACTGATTTAGTTGAGGCTTGTTTAACGAGTATGAAAAAATATGATGCCATTCTTGAAGTTAATACTAGAGGTTTATACAAAGGTCGTTGTAAAGAATTGTTTCCTTCACCAGAAATTGCTCTAATGGCGCAAAAAATGGGGATTCCAATACTTTTAAGCTCCGATGCTCATCATCCTGACGAACTCAATGGTGCTTATGATTCTGTTATTGATACTTTAAAAGCCACTGGAATTAAAGAATTGGTTGAGTATAGCCATACTGGTTGGAAATCAAATATATTGGTATAGTTATTAGACTTCCTATACTCAGTAACAACAATTTCTAATATTCAAAAATAAAAAGGCAATTATAAGCACTGTCTTAATTCTTTTATATTTGCAATAAACAAAACAATATACATGTCACTTATAAAAATCAGTTCGGCTTTCGATAGTGGAAGCATCGAAGTTATAGAAGCACAAGACCCTCAAAATATACAGTTAAATTTAAGAAACGATACCAATGCTGAATTTAAGCAGTGGTTTTATTTTAGAATTCAGGAAGTTCAGGGGATGGATTTAAAAATAGACATCCTCAATGCCTCAGAAGCTAGTTATCCAGAAGGTTGGGAAGATTATCAGGCAGTGGTTTCATATGATAGAATCACTTGGTTTCGAGTGCCTACTTCTTATGATGGCAAAAAGCTGACTATTGAGTTTATGCCTGAGTTTAATAGTATGTTTGTGGCTTATTTTGCACCTTATACTCACGATCAGCATTTAAACCTAATCAGCTCTGTACAGATGATGCCTTATGCTTTTGTGGAGCACATTGGCAAAACTGTAGAAGGTAGAGATATCGACATGATTGTGTTAGGAGATGACAATGATGAAACCAAAAAGAAAGTCTGGATGATTGCTCGTCAGCACCCTGGTGAAAGCATGGCAGAATGGTTTGCTGAAGGATTTTTAGAGCGCATGCTAGATTCTAATGATGCCTTAGTTCGTCAGTTATTAGACGAAGCCGTATTCTATATTATTCCGAATGTAAACCCTGATGGAAGTATTGCTGGAAATTTGAGAGCCAATGCTGCAGGAGAAAACCTAAATCGAGCTTGGGGAAATCCAGATGAAAAAACCATGCCTGAAGTTTATCATATCCTTCAAAACATGGAATGGACAGGAGTTGATTTAATGCTCGATATTCATGGTGATGAAGGATTGCCATATAACTTTATTTCTTCCATTGAAGGAATTCCAAGTTTCGATGCTTATTTGAAAGATCAACTAGAGACATTCAAAAATACCTGGATGGCTGTTAATCCTGATTTTCAAGATGAGCATGCTTATCCTATTAATGAACCTGGAAAAGCTAATCTTAACATTTGCTCCAAAGCTATTGGTGAGAAGTTCAAATGCCTTTCTTTAACATTAGAAATGCCATTTAAAGATAATGCAGATTTCCCAGATCCAATTTTTGGATGGAGTCCAGAGCGTTCTAAAAACCTTGGTGCGAGCATTCTTCACCCTATTGCTGCAGTATTACCTAAGATTATAAAAAAAGAAGAACCTAAACAATAGCAATGAAGACTTGGATAATTGTTTTCATCCTCTTTCTTGGTTTCGGAATAAGTGGATTTTCTCAGGATGTTAATTCTGAGAAACCATCCCAAAACGAGAAAGAGTTGATAGTCTTTTCAAATAATGGATGTGGAAAATGTTCGGTGGCTCAGAATTACTTTGAAGAACATGAAATGCCATTTACCAAATATGCAGTCAGGGAAAACAGACCTTTGATGTATCAATACATCAACAAAAAACCTAGAGACAAAAGTAAGGGTATCGGATACCCAGTTTTGGTTTATGGGGACAGTGTATATTTTAGTATAAGCAATATCAACTCTACTTTGAAGGAAATTGAAAAAATGATGAAGGCCGATGGTTTAATGAATAAAAAGAACAAAGAGTAAATGATAAAGAAACTAACATCGTTTGTTTTCTTTTTATTTCTGTGGACTTTTTCATATTCACAAGATTATCATTACGATTTTAATCAAAATTGTAAATCTGCTTATCAAAATCTTTTATTTCTAGAACTCGATAGTTCCGCCTATTATATTGAGAAAGAAAAGCTAGTTCATCCTCATAATTTAATTCCGGTTCTGCTTTCTAATTATCAGGATTTTTTAAAAATAGTTTTAGAGGAGGATGAAAAACTATTTGAAGAACTCTCCAATGAAAAAAAGAGAAGATTGAGCCTTTGGAAAAAAGGTCCAAAGGAGAGTGCTTGGCATTTATCGGGGCAAGCACAAATTAAATTGCAGTGGGCATTTTCTCGGGTTTTATTCGACGAGTATTTCACAGCTGCCACAGAAATCAACAGTGCTTATCATTTATTAGAGGAAAATAAAAAACTACATCCCGAGTTTTTAGCCGATAATATGGGGATTGGTATTTTACATGCCATGATTGGTATAGTTCCCGACCAGTATCAATGGGCTATGGAGATGCTAGGCTTATATGGAACCATAGACCAAGGCTTAGAGGAGATTAGAAAACAGATGGATAAAAATTCTAATCATGGTTTTAGTCAAGAAGCACTGTTTTACTACACTTTTGCTCGTCTCAATCTACAAACCGACCCCGCTCGTATTTCTGAATTACTCAACTACTATTCTACAGAACCTTTTGAAAGCTTTTCTCAATCCAGTCCCCTCCTCCATTTTTCTAAGGCTGTGGTTCTTTTAAAGAAAGATAATAATAAGGCTATAGTACATTTATTAAAAGGACCAGAAGTTTCTAAAACCAGATTCTATTATCCAATGTTTCTTTTAGGACAAGCCTATCTTTATCAACTCAATCCAAAATCCGATTCTGTATTATTAAAATATATCGAAACATATCCTGGGAAAAATTATAAAAAAACTGCCTATCAACGCTTAGCATGGAGCCATTTTATACAAGGGGATACTGCAACGTATTTTAGCTCTATGAGGAGTCTATTAAACGAAGGAGCAACCTTGTTGGATTCAGATAAGTCTGCACAAAAAGAAGCTAAAGAAGCACAAGAAAACGAGTTGCCACATTTGCAGCTTTTGCGTTGTCGCCTCCAATTTGATGGGCATTATTATGAAGGAGCTTTAAATGAACTGGCTGATATCAATTCAAGCCTCTTAAATGAAGAGTTACTCTTGGAATACCACTATCGAAAGGCCAGAGTTTTTCACGAAATGGGAAACTATATTGAAGCTTTCAAATCATATCAAGAAGCTTTGGAAGAAGGAAAAGAAAGCGAAAGGTATTTTGCTGCAAATTCAGCATTAAAAATGGGTGAAATGGCAGAATATCAAAGACAATACAAAAAAGCCCAAGTTTATTTTGAGCAATGTTTAGAACTAGATTTCTCTGAATATAGAAGAGGAATTAGAGCTAAGGCTAAGGCTGGAATTCAGAGGGTAAAAAAAACTGGTGAAGGAATGTAAAGAATGGTAAAATATTGTAAAGTTTGGTAGAATCAATTCAATCATTATTCTTTTAAGAATAAATGGTAGCTAAAACCCTCCTAGCACCTCCATGGTCACGAAATTCACAAAGATAAATTCCTTGCCAAATCCCTAAAGCTAGACGATAATCCTGGATTGGAATGTTTAGCGAAACTCCTACCAAAGAACTCTTGATATGGGCAGGCATATCATCAGCTCCCTCAAAAACATGAACATAATCAGGATCGTTTTCTATCACCATTTTGTTAAAAACAGTCTCAAAATCGACTCTCACACTAGGATCGGCATTTTCATTTATGGTTAGCCCTGCGGAAGTATGCTTTATAAACAAACTCAAGATCCCCTTCTCTGGCAGTTTTATTTCTCTTTCTATATCGGTAGTAATAAGATGAAATCCCCTAGCTCTTGGACGTAATTCTATTTCCGTTTGTTGAATCATTTTTTTCGTTTATGTGATGAATACTTAACATTTCACTTCAAGATGCTAAGGTGCATAAATTTAACTAATCCTACCGGGTTCCTTCCTGAATCTTACAATTACCTGCCAGATACAGAAATTATTATTCCCCTTCCTCCTCATCTATTATTTGCTGGGCGTCCTCCTCTGTACCTAGAACTACAGCCATCCACTTAGTATTTTTATTTTGCTCCATCATTACTTTAATGGTCATGGTTAAAGGAACAGATAAAAACATTCCAACTGTACCAAGAATAAATCCCCAAAATAATAAGGATGCAAAAACAACAAAAGTAGATAAGCCCATACCCTTGCCCATCATTTTAGGTTCAACCACATTTCCAACTAACATATTGGCTACAACGAAAATAATACTGGTCCATAAACCTCCCATAAAACCAAGCTGAATCAATGAAAACAAAACAGCAGGAACTGCAGCAATTATAGAACCAATGTTTGGTATATAATTCAATAGGAAGGCAATTAAAGCCCAAATTATTGCATAATCTAACCCTAAAATAGCTAGAGCTATCCATACAATAGCACCAGTTAAAAGGCTTGTTATTGTTTTAATAGAAAGATAATTTCTGATACTAACACCTATAGTATTTAAATACGAGGTTGAAATATTAGTATTTATTGAAATGGCCTTTGCTTTAGCTGAAAAGCTGTCTAATTCCAATAATAAAAACAAAACCAAAAAGAATATGGTGAAGGCATTCCCCATTAAGCCACCTAATTGGCCTAAAGCACCAGCAGTGAAATTCATCACCTTTGAGGGATCAAAAATATCCGTAAGTTTTCCTAAAGAGATATTAATTCCATAGCCCTTTAAATACTCCATTACTGTAGTCCCCATATCAGTAAGATTTTGCTCATAAACCGAAGCATTTTCAGAAAATGAAGAAAGTGAATTGCTAATCAATTCTCCAAAACCTACAAAGACAATAATGATTAATAGAAATACCATTGTGATGGCTAATCCTTGAGGAACTTTTTTCTTCTGAAGCCACAATATGGGTTGAGCAAAAACTATAGATATAAAAAATGCCATCAAAAATTGAGTAATAATGGATTCTGCATAAATCATCCCTCCTATCACTATAACAAATGCTGCCATCATCACCATAGATGATGTTGATTTTACTGGTGCTTTAAATTGATCCATACTCGTTTTATTTAATGTAATTCTTAGATTTTATTTATCGCTTTATAGTCATTTTTAGAAGTCATAATAGAACAGCACCCAAAAACGACTTGCATTGCCTGATTCATTATCTTTGTTCCAACGTTTACCATAAGCATACTCGAAACCCACCCTTGCTCCTCTTATGATTTCCCAAAAAGCATCAAAAGATAAACTCGCGCTATTTTTGTAAGCATCGTCTGCTTGATAATACCTATTAAAAATATTTGCATAACCTAATGATACACTTGATGTAATTCTATCGTTATAATCGAAACCATAGGAAACAAATCCACCAAATGAATAAAGGCTCTCATAAAGCCCTTTATTGGGATTATAAACAGCATCCATTCCTGTTCCTGAAAATGTGGTGATAAAATGTGAAATCGATTTACCATAAGTGGCTTGATAGGAAACCTTCTGCCCTTCGGGTAATTTAAACTGGCCTGACAATGCTCCTCCGAAACCTAATAAATTAGTAATACTATGTAATTCATCTTTTAATGAAATGGTATTAAAAATTGCGGACAATTGAATATTGCCAAAGTCACCAGATTTCTTGATTCTTGCTGTTAAATCTGGTACCAGTTGAATGGTTTCCAAACCCAGAGTATCATATTCCTGATTCGTTAAATCTGGAATGGAATACTCGAAAGCTGCAGCAAATTCATAATTGCTATTTATCCTTGTGGAATATCTAATTTGCGGATTTCTCAAAATCACACTACCTGTGGGACCATTACCGTCTACTGTTGCTGGCATGGAAGAAACATTACTAAATAGAGACCAAGTTTGTCCAAATAAGAAACTCCCAATCTGCCCATAGGCATGTCGGATGCGAAACTGACCATTATTTCCATTAAAGTCCATTTCTAATCTACCGAAGATAACTCTCTTACCAACTTTTCGCTTCACCTCAAAACCAATTCTCGATTCATTAAGACTATTATAGTAATTAGGTTGCCTGATATTGTCGTCTCCTGTTGAAATAAAGTAGGTGCTGAAATTTTTCTTATTAGGCATTTCAATCATATCGTAAAAAGCAGAAAGTCTAATAGAACCCAGTATACGTAGCTGCATATTTCCATCTGGAGCCAGTAAATAAAGACCTCTATCATTAGAAATATCCAAAGGACTTGACTCTTCAATAGCCAAGGTATCAGCTTTGAACTCTTCACTCACTTGGCTCGATGAAATGATTTTTTTTGTAGTGTCGGAATCTTCTATTAATTGTGCTAGCACCACATTCCCAATAAACATGGCAATGCAAAGAAGTATTAAATTTATTCTTGGTTTTATTTTAAGCATATAGAAATAGTTAAAGCAAAAATACAGATAATAACACAGATAAAAAACCTCATCAACACATCATTACAAATAATAATTTCCAAATTCAACTACCGGTCTCATAGACATGATGATTTGCTATCCAGCATATTTTTTTGTAACTTCACATATCAAACCAAGAACAATTATTTGCAATCAATGGCAAAAATCAAACTTTTAGACCTAATTGACTTCAATCAAGTTAGTTTATTATTGGATGGATTTTACAAAACCACTGGTTTTGTGACAGCCATTCTAGATCTGGATGGGAAAATACTTTCTCAGTCTGGATGGAGAAATATGTGCGTGAACTTTCATAGAGCACACCAAGAAACGGCAAAGAAATGTACTCTTAGCGATACAATCATTGCTAGCAAATTAGCTAAAGGAGAAAACTATCATAGCTATCAATGTTTAAATGGATTAATGGATGTTGCTGTCCCTTTAAAGGTTCACGGAATCCATATTGCAAATATATTTTCTGGCCAATTTTTTTATGAGAAGCCTGATAAAGAATTCTATAGTAATCAAGCAAAACAATATGGGTTTGATGAAACGGACTACATTAAATCAATGGAACAGGTTCCTGTAGTTAATAAAGAACAGGTAAAGCATACTATGGATTTCCTTTTAAATATGACGAAAGTTATATCTGAGATGACCCAACAGAAAATGGAGCAAATTGAACTTACGAAAGAACTTAAAAAAAGTGAAGACAGGTGGCAATTTGCAATTGAAGGAAATGGAGATGGGCTTTGGGATTGGAATGTAAAGAAAGATAAAATATTCTTTTCAGAGCAATGGAAAAACATGCTTGGTTATGCCAATGATGAAGTGGAACATAGTTTTAATGGCTGGGATAAACTTGTACATCAAGACGATAAAGAGCAAGCATATAAAGGAATTCAGAGCCACATTGATGGCATCACATCAGTATATTTAAATGAGCATAGACTATTATGCAAAAATGGAAAATATAAATGGATTAGAGCCAGAGGCAAGGTTATTAGTCGCGATAAAGACGGTAAACCAATAAGGTTTATTGGAACACATGTTGACATTAGCGATTACAAAGAAACTCAATCCAAACTACTCGAACATCAATTTTACTTAACCAAAGCACAAAACATTGGAAAGATTGGAACCTGGGAATTAGATCTGAAAAAAAATGTATTAAAGTGGACTGCCCAGAACTATGAAAACTTTGGAATTAAAGCAGGTACACCTTTGACTTATGAAACCTTTTTAAATTGTGTACACCCTGATGATAGGGAATATGTAAATACAGAATGGACTGCTTCTTTAAAAGGTAAACCATATGACATTGAACACCGAGTTATAGCTAATGGTGAAACAAAATGGTTGAGAGAAAAATGCGATATAGATTTTGATGAGAAAAATAATGCAATTTATGCAATTGGTTTCAGTCAAGATATTACACATAGAAAAACTTCAGAGGAGGCCATAAAAGAAAGTGAGGCCATCTATAAAAACTTAGTTGAAGTAATGCCTGATGGGGTTTATAAAAGCACAGAGGAAGGTGAGTTTGTTGAAGTCAATCAAGCACTAGTAGATATGCTTGGATACGATAGTAAAGAAGACCTAATGTCTATTGATATTAAAACTCAGCTTTATTTCAAGGTAGAAGATAGAGAGGCTGTGAAATTAATAGAAAAGCAAGAACAAAGAGGAATCTACCGAATGAAGAAAAAAGATGGTTCCGAAATTTGGGTTGAAGACCATGGGTGGCTGAATTATGATGAAAAAACAAAACGATTATTTCATGAAGGTATCATGCGAGATATTACCCAAAGGAAATACCAAGAAGAAGAATTATTAAAGCTCTCTACCGCAATTGAACAAAGCCCTTCTGTAATAGCCATTACTGATAAAAAAGGCCATCTTGAGTATGTAAACCCTCAATTCACAAAGCTTACTGGCTACTCTTTACAACAAGCTAAATCAATTAGCACTTATGTTATTACCTCAGGTCATACAAAGGACCAAGAAAAAGAAATATGGAATACCATTAGCTCAGGAAATATATGGAGGGGTGATATTTATAATCAAAAGAAGAACGGTGAGCATTATTGGGAATCGGTTACCATTTCTCCCGTTTTTAGTGAAAATGGTAGTATAACCAACTTCCTAAAACTATCAAAAGACGTCACAGAGCAAAAGCAACTTGAAAATGCTCATAAAACCATTTTGGAGATCTCACAAATTTCAGATCAATCAACTACCCTTCATAGTTTCTTATACAATGTTCATCAAAAAGCAAACTCAATCATTCGTGCGGAAAATTTCTATTTCGCATTCTATCATAAGAATAGTAATACCTACACATTCCCCTACTATCATGATGAAATTGACTATTGTGAACCAGACGAACATTTTACATTAAATAATGGATATACCGATTTCGTTAGACAAAAAGGTAAAACCATTCTAATTACCGAGGATTCTAAAAATGAGTTATGGACTAAACACAAAATAAAAAGCTACGGTGACAACATGGCAATGTGGTTAGGTATACCAGTAAAATTGAGCAATCAAAACGAGGTAATTGGAGTTATTGTAATTCAAGATTATCACAACTTTAATGCGTATACTGCTTCAGAAATATCCACCTTAGAAATCATAGTAAACAATATTGGAAGGTATATTGAACGAGTAAGATACCTTGATGAAATATTAAAAGCAAAAGAGAAAGCAGAAGAAAGCGATCGCCTTAAGTCAGCATTCTTAGCCAATATGAGCCATGAAATCAGAACGCCGATGAATGGAATTCTAGGCTTTTCAGATCTATTAAAAGAACCTGACCTTAGTGGTGAAGAACAAATGACCTATATTGGAGTTATTGAAAGAGCTGGGCACCGAATGTTGAATATCATTAACGATATTGTGGACATTTCCAAAATTGAATCGGGGCAAATGGAGGCCATCATCAAGGAGACCAATGTAAATGAACAAACAGATTTCATTTATAACTTTTTTAAAGCTGAAGTGGAGCAAAAAGGATTAGAACTTAGTCTTAACAATACCCTCCCCCATTCATCTGTAAACATTACAACAGACACTGAAAAACTTTATGCCGTCCTAACCAACTTGGTGAAAAATTCTATAAAATACACCCGTGAAGGAAGCATTGAATTTGGTTATCATTTAAAAGGGTCGTTCCTAGAGTTTTATGTAAAAGACACTGGTATTGGAATTCCAAAAGACAGACAGGATGCAGTTTTCGAAAGATTTATTCAAGCCGATATTGCCAACAAAATGGCACAAGATGGCGCTGGCTTAGGCTTAGCCATATCTAAAGCCTATGTGAATATGCTTGGTGGTGAAATTTGGGGAAATAGCGAAACAGAGGAGGTCTCTGGAAAAAGTGGTAGTGTATTTTATTTTACCATCCCCTACAAGTCCATCTAATCTCAATTCTGTTTATTTAATCATTTCTATCAGGGCAGACCCATACTTTATTTTGTCCGCGGATTATCGCAAACTAACACAGATTAGAAACAATAATCAGCTTTGCTGATCCTTGTTTTTAGAAAAACAATCCGTAAAAATTAGAGGAATCTGTAGATAGATTTTCTTTTTATTAAAAAACATGTCGATTTCTAAACATAAACTCAAAGTGTGAGATTGCCCTGTCATTTCTATGCATACCATTGGTTTTTGATCACTTGTAGAGAATCGTAAATCATCAAATTCACTTGTTCAAATAAAATCCTGCATAGTTTATGTTAATCAGATCACAAGAATTAAATTTATCTTAAATTTGTTGGTAATTGAATTTCTAACGAAAAACGAGGAAACCAGCATGAAAACGCTAAAAAAGACCTTGAAAATAGCAGGCATTATAGTTATTTCAATTATTCTTTTCATGATCTTATCTGTAGCAATTGCCAAAATATTTGAAGACGATTTGGCTGCTATTGCAATGGAAAAACTAGAAAGTGAAATTGATGCCCCTATGTCCATAGGAAAAGTTTCCTTAGTCCCTCTTTTTTCATTTCCGAGCTTAAGTGCAGAAATCAATGAGCTATACATTGGTGAACCTAAAAGCACAAGCAAAGATACTCTATTCTTTATCCATAGTTTTAAGGTAGGACTTAACTCTTGGGATTTGATCTCTGGAGTTTATACCGTCGACAAATTAGAAATATCAGGTTTAGATTTTGAATATACCATCAACAAAAAAGGCAAAGCCAACATTGATTTCATTATAGAAAGCTTTACTGACGATACCGAAAGTAATACCGATGAAAACACATCAGACAATCTTGATTTAAACGCTCAAAAAATTAAATTAGAGAATATTCAAATCAAGTATCATAATAGCATCACTGATTTAGGTACAAGAATTAAAATTCCGGAAATCGATATCAACGTGAACTCTTTCAATAATTCATTAAAAGGTAAAGCTCTTGGGTCTCTCACTCTAAATCAAATAAAATTAGCAGATACCAAATTAGATTTAATGAAATCATGTGATGTCAATTTTGATTTGGATTTTGAAGACTCTGACCTTATGATCCACCAGTTAGCATTAAATAGTGAAGGTTTTGCAATAAAGGTAGATGGTAGTGTAAGCAATAAAAATAGTATTGGAATAAATACTAATATCGAATTGAATTCTCTTGATTTAAATGTTTTAAAAAAATATGCTCCCGATGAATATATTAATTCATTCAGCAATTCAGACCTTCCAATATTAGAGCCTATTTATATACATTTGATTGCGGATTATAACAACGACAATATTAATATTATAAAGCTAACACTACAAAGCAAAGGTATCGACCTAGGAGTAAAAGGAGTTTTTGACTACCAAGATACGATAAGTGTAAATACCACTATTCAACCATTAACATTAGACCTAAATCATTTAACTAATTATATCCCATCGGACTATTTAAACCAAATAGGATTCCTCAATATAGGAGGCATAGTAGATATGACTGCTAGTATAAATGGAAGTTTAACTGATTCCCTAATTCCAGTAGTTGATGCTCAGCTTAACTCTAATAACATTAGGATTCAATCAATCGACTATCCTCAAGTTGATACCTTAAAACTAAAAGCAAGCATTAATACCGGTCAAAAGATGGATATGAGTGAAGCTTCTATTCAAATTTACAATCATGAATTAATTAGCCCATTAAGTCACATACAGATGAATGGAAGTTTCTCTGATTTTCAAAATCCGAAATACCATATTAATTCAATTTCGAATCTTGATATGTCTGAATTTGAAAACCTAATTCCTGACGATTTCGCAAAAAACATGCAAGGAAACATTTTTGCAGAAGTGAATACATCTGGTATAATCACAGAAAACTATACTATGGAATTTATCGATGAAGTAATGCAAAGCAGCACGGTTTCCTTACAATTCAAAGAGGCAAAAGCGCAATTATTTGATACGATACCAATAGATAATTTTAGTGCTCAAATAAATTATACCCCAAATGAATCTCAAACAATAGAAATCCAAATTGATCAAGTGAATTTAAAATCAGAAGAATATCATATTAACCTACACAATACCTCATTTGCAACTACATTGTACGGAAAACTTAGTGAGCTCAGTCAAATGGGTGTCATTATAGACTCCTTCAATATTCAAAATGGTGATAGTAAAATTTCTGCCAGTGGAGAAATAAATAATTTTGTAAAACCTGAGTTTGATATCACCACAAATATTACGGTTCTACTTGATGAACTTATGCCATTTGTCCCAGATTCAATGGTCAACAATATGTCAGGAAGTGCAAGTGCACACATTAAGTCTTATGGGAAAATCGATCCTGATTCCATAGATACTCAAGTGATGCCCATCATTTTTGAAAACAGTTGTTTTGAATTAAAACTGGATAATCTAGCATTGGAATTTCCTGATTCTATCCTGGACATGGATAGTATCTTCGCACAAATTGAATTACAAAATGACACCTTAAGTATTAATCATTTATCATCTAAATATAATGGCTTAAAGATGGGGATGGATTCCAGCAAAATCCACAACATATATAAAGCTGTTCTTCTTAATCAAGAAGAAGAATTGTATGTAGAAAGTTATATCAATGTTGGTGATTTCATTTTTGACGATTTCAAGCACCTATTGAACTTAGATAACTCTGAACCAGATGTTCCTATAGAAGGCAGCAACACAGAGGAAAATCAGAATTGGACTTTCTTAATTCATGGTTCGGCATCAGTAAATAGCATTATTGTAGATTCATTAGTTTTTGAGGATTATAAGATTAACAGTATGCATATTCATGATATGTCCACATTGTTTAAACTATGTGATAGCTCATACATATTAGATCAGTTTAAATTTAATGTATTTGAAGGAGAAATGAATAATTCTGTACATTATAAAGTACGCAAAGATGGTACACAATCAGTTTCTACACATAATGTGATAAAAGATATGAATATGCGTACATTGTTACGTGATTTGAATAATTTCAATATGGATTCATTAATTACTTATGAAAATATTACTGGATTACTATCCATAGATCTCAATACATTTGTTCCTATACAAGACTCCATAAGAATCGATAAAATGATGATTAGTGGAGATATATCATTGGCAAAAGGAGGAGTCTATGATTTCGCTCCAGCGCAAGAAGTATCAAAGTTTACGAGCATAAAGGAGTTAGATAACATTCAATTTAAAACATTAAGGAGCAATATCTTTATGTTTAAAAACAAGCTATATGTTCCAAGAACAGATATTGTGAGTAATGCAATAGATATTGCAGCTTTTGGAATGCAAAGTTTAGATGGAGACAGTGAATACCATATGGAAATGCATTTGAGCAATATCCTCTTTGGGAAATCAAAAAAAAGAAATAAAAAACAGAATGAAAGTGGTGATGAAGTTGATAAGAAATCACTGAAGAAAAGCTCGCGCAAAATCAGATATGCCGTTACTGATGGAAAAACAAAGGTTGGATTGGACAGTAAGGAAAAGCGTGATAAAATGATGAATAAAATTAGGGTACAACAAAAGATGCTTAATTTTATTTTCTTCCCTAAGAACATCCATTATAATACCAATGTAGAATAAGTTGAATAGCATGGTGGTGAATTCCAGTAATAACAATTTCATCATTTTTCACCCCTCATCCTAAAGGAAGAATGATGTAAATTGGGTCGATATTTCTAATCAGTGTTTCGGTTACAAGAAAAAGATTGTAATGAACAATAGCTAAAATTGTAATTATAAACAAAGGAGACTAAAAAATACTTAAATTTGTTCTGATTATCTAAATGACACGTCACAAACATATTAATCAATATCCAAATTTTTAATCTAAAATTTAAACTATGAAAATTTTAAAATCTATTGCCGCCATCGCAGTTATTGCTTTACTATCCCTTACTTATTCAGCTTGTGAAAAAGATGAAGACGATGAAAGCTGCGAACAACAAGATATGAATGAAGTTCTAAATTGTGGAGAAGAAAAAAACGTAGAAGTATGTTGTATCTCGGGCTCTTCCTGTACCTATAAATATAATGGAACAGAATATCCAGACACAAGCGAAGGACTAAATAATTTAGCCGATGCACTAGGATGTACTTATAAGAGCTCAGCAGATTATGAGACTCAAAAACAAGTCATTATTGAGCACCTTATCAACCTTAAATTCCGAGCCAGTTCTGGTGGAGAGTAAATGATTTTGAATCAAAATAGTAGGACTTTTGACTACTACTTTTTTATCTTGGTATTTTTTAAAACCATAACCATCCACCGTCTTTCAACTTTTTAAGCTTTTTATCCAGGTCTTTTGGCTTTAGATTAATGGCAATAATTTTTCCATCTCCATCTATAAGAATGCTTGTAGGTATTTTTTTAATGCTATAATCAATGGCAGCTGGAGACTTCCAGGCTTTCATATCTCCCACATTTACAAAATCTACAATACTATCCTTTGCAACACTATTTTTCCAAGAAATCTCATTTTTGTCAAGGGATATAGATAAAATTTCAAAACCTTTTTCACCGTCATCAAATTCCACCTTATTGTACTTATCTAGTATTTCTCTTAATGCTGGTGCTTTTTTACGACAAGGAGCACACCATGCTGCCCAAAAGTTAATAAGAACAAGCTTCCCATTAAATTGAGAAAGTTTAACCAAGTCACCTTGCATATTAGGAAGCTCAATTTCAGGGGCCTTCATTCCTACTTTAATACCCTCTAGATTTTCTTTTTTCTGGGCAAATGAAGAAATACTTAGAAGACAGGAAAATGCAATAATAAAGCTTATAGTTTTTTTCATTCTATTAAATCTGAAATGCTTATGAATAATGAAATACAATACCAGCTGAACAATTACTGAGCCAAACTGTATGGTACAAAGATAGTATAAGTATTTGGAAGGATTATATTTTCAATTCTATTGGTTCTAAAAGATACTAGTGCTTATATCTCAATTCATTTATAAATAGAACTTCGCGAACAATAGCATTATGAGACCTCAAAAAAAGCCTAAAACACAAAAAAAGCCTCACAAAAAATGCAAGGCTTCACTTCCTAAAACGGTATATTAGAATTTTTTCAAAAGATCTCTATGGGGGAAGATAAATCTTTTGGCTTTTTGGTTTCTATTGTATTAAATTTCGTACTCAACATCAATAAAAAAAGTCCTGCATGGTTCAAATACAGGACTTTTGTGGAGAATAGCGGAATCGAATCTATCTTTATTGAAAGACAGCTGACCATTTGAAGCCAGTGGATAAGTCATTATTTTACACCATTATTATTCAGGTAGTTAAAAAACATAGAGTGCGCAAAATAGCGTATTTTGTAGCATTTTGACACATTAAAAGGGCAACCAGTTTGATGATTGAAAGAACAATATAAGAGTGATTTATTTTGTCAATATTGACAAAATAAAAGCATCACTTATTATCAGTAAATTTATAAAATGTGATAAACAAATTATCAACAGGAGGATCCACTCAGGCATTTGCTGATGGACCAAATGCAACTGGTCCAATGGCTGCTGATTGGAGCAATAGGGCACAATGGTGGGTAAGACATACTCTAGGTAAACAGGCTTTTACTGCCATAGGAATTCATGGTCAATGGATATATATAGATGTAGATAGAAATATTGCAATAGTGAAGCAAAGCTCTCAGCCGGATTCATCTACTGACTATCAATCAGCTTATGATATTAATGGAATGGATGCTGTGATAGAATATTTGACGAAATAGATTTTATAGAAATAAACTAAAAGAGCTAGGCCGATGGTCTAGCTCTTTTAATATGGTATTATATGTAATCATTCCCTTTGGCAAGGCTTTCTTTTTCTTTATCAAAAAAAGTTTAAAATTTATTAGGGTTTTTTAGAGCTTCTTTCCCTTCTCTTAATAACAGATAAAAAAGAATATAAAACATAAAAAATTACATAGAATGAAAACATTAAAAATAAATACCATGAAAAACTTGAGAAATCAAATTAGTTCAATATTAATCATTGCATTATTATTATTACTTGGGTTTAGCACAATCGCACAACCAAGTAGATTTACGCAAGAAGAATTAGCATTTATGCCAGCAAGCATGCTACTCGAATTATATCAAGAGGGAGCAGTATCGCCAGTAGATGTTGTAAACGCCCAAGAAGCTCAATGGCAAAAAACAAATAACATTATCAATGCAACTACTTTTGTTCACTTTGATGAAGCCCTTCAAGCAGCAAAAGAATCGGAAAAACGATATAAAAATGGCTCCTATCGTCCTCTTGAAGGAATTACAGTCGGAGTAAAAGATGAACATTATAATAAAGGATGGGTAGTTACTTTTGGTTCTAATATTCATAAAAACGATCCTCCAATGGAAGAAGCAGATCCAATTGTTGAAAAGCTTTTAGCCGCTGGAGCCATCCCCATGATTCAAACCACTGTGCCTGAATTATATTTACACTTTGTAACTTCTACCAGAGCCTGGGGTGTAACTCGAAACCCATGGAATAATAAATATGCAGTAGGAGGATCCTCAGGAGGTTCAGGAGCTGCCTTGGCTGCTGGCTATTGTACTATTGCCACGGGTTCAGATATGGGTGGTTCCATACGTATTCCAGCAGCATTTAATGGTCTATATGGATATAAAACAACTCCAGGAGAATTACATACCGCAAATCCTCATAGCTATTTTTCAGCTTCTGGACCAATGGCTCGTAACTTTGGAGACATGACTTTAATGTATAATGTTATTGCAGGTCCAGGAAAATACTCGGTGAATGTGTTTGAACACGAACCAATGGCCACTGAGTTTGAATCATTAAATGGTTTGAAAATAGCCTATGTAGGTGGAATGGGAATTGTTGAACCAACAAAAGAAGTTGAAAAAGCAATGAAAGAAGCCATTAAAGCTTTAGAAGCCAGCGGTGCTACTGTAGATGTAGTAGATTTGGAAATTGGCTTAACACCCGAATTGATTTCACATACCATTAGTAGTGTTGCCCTTGGTGGTCCAATGGGAGGAGGGTTTGCAGCATATGCCGATCTAACAGATGAAATGACCCCCTATGGAGCATACTTCATTAAGAAATCGTTGAAAGGTGAATACACAAACAAAGAATTAAACGACGCAGAGGTTACTGTGAATATGATGTATAAAAACATTGTTGACCAAGTATATGCAAAAGGATACGATGTTATGTTGGTTCCTACTATGCCCACCAGCCATATTCCCGCTGATTATGATTTCACCAAAGGTAATTTAACAGTTGATGGAATTGAATACCCAGCGTTTATCGGAATGCAGTATTCGCTTCCATTTAATTTCTTGAACTGGATGCCTATTGTAAATGTACCAGCAGGAATAAGTTCTGAAGGAATGCCTATTGGAATGCAAATAGTTGGGAAACCCTATGATACTGAAACTGTTTTTAAGGTAGCTTATAATTACAATAAACTTGGAATTCAATTATTCAATGATGAAAACATGCCAGTAACAAAATAAGAAATTCACATATATGAAAACCTCACTCATCCTTGAGTGGGGTTTTCTTGCATATACAATACTGATTTCGTGATCATTAATGTATTTATAAAATAAATATTAAAATCTTTTAGGGTTTTTCAGCCTTTCTTGCCCTTCTATTAATAACAGACAAAAAGAAATTTAAAACATAAAAAATTATACAAAATGAAAACTTTAAAAATCAACAATATGAAAACTCTTACCATCTTAAAAGCCATCTTACTTTTAGCCTTTTCTGCTATTATTTTATCCTCAAATGCACAAGAAGGACAAGAAGAAATTGATACTTCAAAACCAACCAACTTTTATTCTTTCATAGAGAATAATGCTGAATTCCAGTCTACAAAAAATGCAAATATCTTTGGATATCGAGGAAACCTTACTTTAGCTCCTAGTGAAGCACATTTAATTTTAGCAGAAGTTCCTGTTCTTTATAATGACAATACTAAAGGTTTTGGACTAGGTGACTTAAGAGCTCGCTACTTCTTTTTACCTTATAAAAACTATGATAAATTGATTGGTGCTTTTGGCCCTTCAGTAGATGTTTTTGCTCCTACTGGTGACTTTAGCAAAGGGTTAGGTTCTGATAGTTGGATAGTATCTCCAGGTATTACAGTTGGAATTATGGCTCATGAAAAGGTTCAGTTTTTCCCAATCCTATCTTACCAGTATAAATCAGACCCATTGACTTCTGCTGGAAAAAATGCAGGACTTTCTCAAACACATGGAATGTCGTTTCAAGTCATTACTCCAATTGTTTTTAGTGATGAATTCTTTGTCCAAGTAACGCCAAATATTAAAATCAATGATTTTAGTAAAGTAGAAGTAAGTTATGTTCAAGAAGTTTTAGCATCTTATTCCATCACCCCAAAACTTCAAGCTTCTGCCTATTACCAAGGAGATTTTACCCAGCAGGCACATACCATGAGACTTGGACTTACTGTTTTCTTCTAGAGATAGAAATTAAAAAAACAATAGAGAACTGCTTCCTAAAAGGAGCAGTTTGTCTTAGTTAATACAGATTGATTGTTTAATTTTTACTTATATTGCAATATGATTATTAGCAGTTTATTAGAAAGAAGCGTGAAGCATCGCAATTATAATGAAGATGCTCAGATGGTCTCCGAAATTGGAAGGCATTGGTTTGTTGGAGCTGTGATGGATGGATGTTCAACTGCTCTTGATAGTCATTTTGCATCGGCCCTTGTAGCTAAACTATTTGAGAAAAGCGCTAAGGCATTTAATAATAAGAACAACATTTTTCCAACTCATTTGGATGATATGAGCCCCAAAGAAATGGGTATTTCATTTTTAGAGTCTTTCTTTCAAGATATAAAGCAAACACAAAAACAATTAGCCTTAGACGATATTGAAATATTAACCACCTATATTATTTTTGCCTATAATCATCAAACAAAAGAAGCATGGGTAAATATCAGTGGAGATGGTTTCATAATGATAAATGATGAAATTATTGAAATAGACCAGAACAATGCTCCAGACTTTTTTGGCTATCATATAGATGAATCATTTGATTCTTGGTTTGAAAACCATACTACTAGCTACGAATTTGGAAAAATAGAGACATTGGCTATTTCTACTGATGGGCCTGCCAAGTTATTAGATATAAACAGAAAAACAATTGAAGATATCAATCCATTAGAATATATGCTTCAACATTCTGATTTTGCTGGGGAGAAGAAGGAGCTCAGAAAAAAGTATGAATTCTTAAGAACCAAGCATCAATTATATCCTTTTGATGATATCAGCATTTTGAAAATTACTAATGCAAAATCTAAAGTCTAGGAATAGACATCATAGGATTTCCACCATTGCTCTGCTTCTTTTCTAGTCCAAGAATAAGCTTCTTGAATTTTTTCTAAAGCAATAATAAGTTCATCCATGTTTTTAGGACGTTTCTCTACATCAAAATGCACGCAATCCATCAATAAGTTTTTGAGTTCTGTTGGAATATCCTCTCTTTGTATCAATTGATTATTCAGTCCACCAGAAATAGTATCCTGGCCACTCAACATCTTTTGAGAGATTAACTCAACAATATATTGACCACTAAAAATATACAAACCTACAGCTCCAATGGCGTAAATGTCAACCCTTTGATCGGCATTAAATGGGTCGCGTAATCGCTCAGGAGCCATAAACATAGGAGTTCCACCAATTCTATTGATTTGGGTTTGCTGCGAGACGCTAGCATCCACATTCTTCACCAATCCAAAATCTAAGACTTTGAGTACATCGTAGGCGCCACCCTGATTACATAACATGATATTGGCTGGTTTTATATCTCTATGAACCAATCCTTTTTCATGAGCTTCTTTTAATGAATAACAGGTATTTAATAGGATGTAAATGGCTCTGCTGCTTGGGAATTCATCATAGGATTGAACAACTTTATCTAAGGAAAGTCCACTGAGATATTCCATCACATAATAGAATTGTCCACTATCAGTAGTTCCATAATCATAAACTCGAATGGTATTGGGATGAGATAGTGAAGAACTTGCTTTTACCTCTTTCTCAAATCGGTCCAAGGCATCGGTGCCAATGAATTCCTTTTTTAATAGCTTGATAGCTACTTCTGATTTTAAAAACGAATGTTTGGCTTTGTAGACTGTTCCAAAACCACCTTCACCCAATTTTTCTTGTAATAAATACTGTCCTACTTTTTCAAATTCTTCCCATTTTTTGCCAAATTTTAAAAACTTGACATTCAGATTATTAAGCATTAGAATAAGTATGGCAAGAATGATAAAGAATAGGATAAGTGCCACATCAAAATACCTCAAGGATAATAAAACTTCATAGGCATCTTCTTCTGCCACTAAACCAAAGCCCAACATATTATACCAAGCCCATGCTCCTACTACTTCTACACCTCTATGATCTCTATAAGGCATCATGATTACTCCTCTGGCATCTTGATAACCAGTAACTTCAGTTTGCAAGAAATACTCATCCATCGCCGTAGTATAATCTTGGTCGATGAGCGCCTTTGCAGGTTCAGAACCATCTGTGATATCGCTACCTGGGTCTTTAATCTCAAAGCTTTGAATGGAGCTTTTTGTACTGTCAAAATCTAAGAGATAGGTTTGCTGCAATTCCTTTTCAAACCTATCGGTAGATAATAACTTCATATCCCAGCTGAATGCAAATACTTTGGCTGATTTTCCATGATCAGCATTATTCATTATTTCCGAAAACTTATTCTTGACATTATATTGGGTAAACATATAGGAAATGATGGCACTATCTTTCAGAATTGGAGTAGAAAATGAAATATAAGTTCCTACATTTAATCCTTCAGGGATATCAATGAGAATTTCATAATCCGGTAAAGGAGGAAAATGGGTAGTCCCAATGCCTCTTTTCTTACTGGCACGCATATAATCATAAAAAACACCAGCCAATTCTAAATGAGAGAATAATTTACCATTACCACTTGCTGATTGCTCACTGAGAAGTAAAACAACTGGGTCGTCCTTATGTAATATGCTGAGCCCTTCTAAATTATTTCTTTCTCTTATTTCATCAAACTCTTGAAATATATCTGATTGAAGGTCTTGTTTTTTTAGTAATTCATAGGAATCATCCAATGAAACAATGCTATCAATATAGGTAGCGATTTCAATAATTTCGGAAGATTGGGATAAAGTGTTTGAAATTCGGTCTTCTCCTTGCATCCATTGCAAAAGCGTTTCAGATTGAATATCCAATAAAGCTTCTAGTTTCTCCTGCTGGTCTTTTAATAGTTGTTTTTTAAAGCCATTTCTAATGGTCATACCGATAACAATCAGTAGGATAAATACAAAGGAAAGGGATAAATACCTATACCATTTTTTTTCTAACAATAAGGTTCTTAATTGACCAAATATTTTTGTGGGCAATGGATTGACTCTAATTTTAGATTTAGAAGGACTTTCTGGCTTAAAATCTTGCTCATCTTTATTGAAGTCTTCGCTTTCTATATCAAGATAAAGCTCTATAACATTTGATTTTAAATTCTCATTTTTTTCACATAAATCTTCTATTTTTCTGAGGGCATCTTTTTTTGGCAAGTCTATGACTTTGGCCAGAATTTCGGAGGATTGTTCATGAAGATTTTTTGACATGGGAATGATTTAAGGATAATACTCAAAGGTAATAAAAATCGAATTTTAAAATTAAATTTCTTCCGACATAAACCTTTTAAGCCAAGCTTTGGCCACACGCCAATCAATTTCTATAGTTTTGATGGAAACGCCTAGCTCTTCAGCTATTTCTTGCATTTTCATTCCACCAAAGAACTTCATTTCTACCACTTGGGCTTGTCGTTCATGCTCTTTTGCTAAATGCTCAAGCGCCTCGTCCAAACTCAAAACCACTTCATCCTTGTCTGTTGAAAAGGCTAATCTTTCTTCCAAGTCTACCCTTATTTGATTCCCTCCTCTTTTTACAGCATCTCTATTTCGGGCATGATGAACCAAAATTCTACGAATGGCTTGTGCACCTACTGCAAAAAAATGCGTTCTACCTTTCCAATCAATATTATTTTGATCTACTAAACTCATATAAGCCTCATTCACCAATAAAGTAGGTTGTAGGGTATGGTTAGCTCTTTCTCTGCGATATAATTTCTCTGCTATATCATGCAAATTATCATAAACCATGGGATAGAGATTGGCATCGTCTTTTCCTTTGGTATAATTCTTTAATATTTGAGTAACTTCTTGATTCTTTGCCATAGCCTATCTAAATTAGAATCACAAATTTACCCATTTTTTATATTCCTTAGAAGTATATATGGAATGTGTTTTGTTAAAAAAAGCCAAATGAAGATGATATCATTTGGCTCACGTGTTTTTATGTTATTGCTCTACTTATATTTTGTAATAAAGAGACATCACAAATTTATTGGCATTTGTGGCTTCATTGGCCGTTAAGTCATAAACAAATTTCCCATTGATAATGAGTTTTTCCCAGAGCATAATATTTGCATCAAGGCCAATTCCAGAGACGGCACTGTTTTCATTAAACACTTCTTTTCCACCAATATATTCAGGAGTCACATTACTATTATAATATCCAAATACTCCAATGGTTTTTCCTTTGCTAAAATGTCTTGAGATATTAGCTTCAATAGCAAAAGCATCCCCAAAAACCCTTTCTGTATTTCCTTTTGCTTTTCTATATTCATATATGGCACTGGCATTTAAGGAGTACTTATTATCAGCCAAATATTGTGTTCCTTTCACAGTTAATATATGTGCATTTAGAGGTAATTCTTGACCATATAAAAATGAATATCCACCTTGTAATTTAAAGGAATTGAAATCCCATGATAATTGTATGGGAGTCATTGCAGTGACTGGGAAAAACCCATTATTAAATTCACCATCCATTAATCGAGGTTGTGCTATGGCTAAAGAATACTTTCCTCCTAGAAACTGAGCTCCTGTATTCCATGCTACTACAGCAACTGCAGCATTCAGTTTGCTAGAGAACAGAAATACACCTCCAACAACTACTCCATCTCCTGCATAAGTTGCGGCATTGGCATTGGTTCCACCACCTAAGCCAGGTAAGGTTAAAGAACCTAGCATTTGAGCATTTGTATGGAAGCTATGAAGAATGATAAATGTGATAATAATTAGACTATATTTTTTCATGATATTTTGTTTTATAGATTCGTTCATTAATAGGAGGGTTAGAACGATTCAAAAACCCTAATTTTTTTTGAAAAAAAAAGAGCCCCACTATAAAGTGAGACTCAGGTACTCTGTTTTTGATGTTTTATTTTCTTCTAATTGGTTGGAAACTACATCTTAATCCTCCTCCAAAATAATTTGCTTTTTCAAAAGGAACTTCAATAACTTCAATTCCCATGTCTCTTACTTGAGATATAACCTCTGGGAAAGCCTCAATCATAATGACTGTTTTTGAGTTGATAACCATTCCATTTGTAGCCATGATTTGTGCTTTTTCAGATGCTACCTCTACATATTCTCTGTTTTTTAACCCTTCAGGTAGGGCATCAAAGTCGATAAAATCTTCTTTACAAATGACTCCTTGTTTCTCATTAATCAGCATCAAAGCACAGTCAAGGTGCAAAACATGATGTTCAAGAGGAATTGTGTGAACTGTATAAGCTGAACCTAATTCTTTTTGTAAGAAGTCTATTCCTTTTTGGTTTGATGCATTTCCAGAAACTCCCACATAAATATCCATTCCATCTACAAATACATCACCGCCTTCTAAGTAAGCATTTTCTTCTGGGTATCCTGCTTCGTTAGCTGGCATACTAATTACTTCACCATCATATTTATCCGCTAACTCTAGAGCTATTCTTCTATAACTAGGTGTTTCCATTCTGCGTGTCTCTGACCTCAAGTTGGTGATGATGAATTTGTTTCCAATAGTAACAATTGGGTCACGAGAATAACATTGTGTGGTGCCTAGAGTTGGGAATTCAATTACATCTGGTCTGTGAACTTTTACACCTAATGCTTCTACTTTTTTTACAAAGTTTTCTTGTTCATCATAATATCTTTTATCGTCTTCTGGGTAAGTGTCAGACAAAACTTTGTTTTCTGCTTTCTTCATATAATCCATTGCAGCATCTGGAATATAAGGGAAGAATTCTGCTAAGCTCTTGTCTACTTCTGGTACGTTAAATGAACCTGTAACCCATCTACCAATAACGACTTCTTCTAATTGATTCCATTCGTTATTATTTTGAATCTTCATTTCTTTATTTTGTTTGTTTTTCTTTTCCATTCTTTTGTTTTCAATGGTGAATGATAAGGTAGATACTGTAATAAGTCCTACTAATGATACGAATAATAATTTTTTCAGTGTTTTTAATGTTGTTAAAGTTTTCATCTTTTTATGTTTTAAGTTTTATTAATTTCTTGTTTCATCTATAACAGGGATAGAGTC
>JADGDY010000098.1 GCA_016744655.1 Bacteroidales bacterium
CTTCTAGGATCGTTTATAGTGCCGAAAATACTTAAGAGATTATTAGTCGTCTTCATGATTGTTATTTGTATGATTATCAACACAATATAACGATTTTATCCTATTCCGTTCAATTATATATTATTAACTTTTGAACATTTTTGTGAAAAAAGTGTGAGTCTGCCCTGGTACTATACCCCAATTCTTCTTTTGAAAACTATTTAATAGTACTTCTTTCTTTGACTAAATTTAGTAAGCTATCTCCGATAATGATGCAGTCTTTCTATTATATGGCACCTCCTAAATTATATACTCATCTAGTTTTTCAAAGACAATCAGTCAAATCAACTTTTATGGTTTTCCTTTAAATTTTTCTGTGAACCCAAAATCAGGCTTGATCTTAGAATTAATACAATTCTAAGGTGTAGTTCGATTTATAATAAGTTCGGTATTATTTACTTCCCAAACCCCTCCAAATAAAAGTTTTCTTTCTTCTTCTTTTTTTCTTTGCCACTGAAATTATAAACGAAACTAAGAATGAAATATTGAGACTCATTTTTTCGGCGGTTGATTTGTTGATAATGATATCCATTTTCATCCAAGCCTACTAAATCTAAGCCGAACTTATAGGTATTAAAAACATCAGATATTTTGAAGATAAACTTGCCTTTGTTTTTTAATACTTTCTTACTGACAGCTAAATCAGCATAGTATCTCTCTTGGTAGGTACCAAGCACATCAGGTAAAGCCGATTTATAAAACATATTAAATTGCATATGTAATTTCCATGGCAGCTTAAATTGGTTTTTCATACTTGCTGTCCAACCAGTGTGAGATTTATCAATTTGGTTTGGTCCATAAATACCTTGTAATGTAGTGTAGAATATATTAACATTGGCATTTACTTGCCACCATTTTGTAGCTTTTAAGGAATAATTCAACTCTCCTCCAAATAGCTGTGCTTGATCCAAATTCATAAAAGTCACCAATAGCGCACTATCATTAGAGGCCGATTTCACCCGAGAAATGGCTTGATCGATACGCCGATAATAGATGGCCATTTTTGCAGTTGATTTTTTAGCTGTGATTTGCGTACCTAATTCAAAAGAATTGACATACTCTGGTTTTAAATCAGGATTACCAATATGCATATTTAAAATATCGGCATATTCGTTGGTATAGGGGTTAATCATTTTTAGAATCGGCCTATTGATGCGGCGGTTATAAGTCCCGTAAACTTTAAAATACTTGTCCAGCTTTTTTGACAATCTCAATGACGGAAATAAATCAAAATACTCTTCTTTGGCTTTTACAAACTGATTTGTTGATGAGAACTCTCCTCTCAGCCCAATCTGAAAATCGAAGTATTTAAGCTTTCTTTCTAAGTTGATATAAGCCGCATGAATGGCCTGCAAATAATGAAATTGATTGGCTAAACTTGTATCTGGTTGCCAGTTTTCGTTGCTATGATTATAAGATTCAGATCTAAAATCGTTAAGCAAATCTTCATGACTGTAGAAATAACCACTCTCCAGTAAACTAGAATCTGAGATATCCCATGTATAATCAAGGCTTAAATCTCCGGTTTTATTGAGCTGATCAGAATATGTTTTTTGGTAATCGTGATCACCGTCATTAGAAACATCAATGGGGTAAAAATCGAAACTCATCTTTTGGCTTCCATCAAGAAAATTGTAGTGTAAGTTGGTTTCTAGTTTTTGAGTTTTATTGATTTGAAACTGATAATCCAAGCTCCCATCTATCACATAATTGTATTGATGAATTTCGATATCTTTATTGGAGTGATGAATGATGGCCCCTTCTTTATCCCAGCTTTGATAATCGATGTTTCTATCAGCAAAATTAGTCTTTCCAGAAGCTATTAACGAAATGCCAACTTGATGTTTTGGTTTAATCTTGTAGTTAGCCCCAGTGCTGAGCATATAGTTTTGTAAAATTTGATCTTGCCTATCGTATTGATAATAATCCAGAGCTTCAAGGTCTTCGTAATTATACCTCCAATGTTCTTTAGTTTGAAACTGTGTCTTTAAATTTGCTGAGCCATTTAAATATACTGTAGCTTTATCATATTGTTTATATAGGCCCAAACTTCCTCCTGTTGTCTTTGGATATCCGTAGAAAATATTGAGACTGGTGTTTTCAAATTTATCATCAGTCGACTTCATCACAACATTAATAATCCCCGACATTCCATCAGCTTCATATTTTGCAGAAGGATTATTAATCAGCTCTACTTTTTCAATCTGATCGGCAGGAATTTGTTCCAGGGACTTTACTAACTCAGAGGGTTTTCCATTGATTAATATAGTAACTCTATTGCTTCCTCTATATTGAATTTGACCATTAATATCCAGATCCACCGATGGTAAACTCTGCATCACATCTAAGGCATTTCCTCCTGATAAGGTCATGTTTTTGGTCACATTTACGGTTGTTTTTTCAATGCCCTCCTCTTTCAATTCCTTTTCGGCACTCACCTCTACTTCAGAAAAAGAATATTCCTTTTTACGAAGTTTAATATTGAGGTTTATTTTCTTTTTGTTCAGCTCTAAATATTGAGTTTTTTTCTCAAAACCCATAAATGATACTTCAATAATATAGCTACCATATGACAATTCCCCAATGGAGAAATTTCCTTCACTATCTGTAATAATTCCCTTAGAAAATGAGGAGTCTAATGAGGAAGTCAAGAGTATAGTAGCATAGGGTAAACCTTCACCAGAAGATTCATCGCTAATGATTCCACTAATTTGCCCTTGTAGTTTTTCAGAGGCACGAGTAGGAGAGCCTAAAACCGTGATGAAGAGAAAAAGAAGCGTCCCGATTTTTAAATGGAAATCAGTTAATTTCATGGTGTTTATATATATTGCAATTTTATGGAAATTATTTGAATGCTTTTCTTTTTCCAAGAGAAAAACAAGATTTTATCATTTCTTTATTTTACAATCTATATACTCTACTGCTATATTTTCAAGAATACTCAAATTCAATAGAAATATGGAAGCCCACAAAGCATTTGTTTATTACTTGCTCATAAGTATGAGATACTCTATTAGGTTTTAGAATTTCCATTTTGTGTTTTTCAGAGGTTTTGAAAATTTTAGATGACTAGAATGTGATTTAGTAAAAAACTGAGGGGTCCTTCCTTATTCTCTGAAGAACAAGAAGTATTTATAGGCTAGTTGCAAGGATGTAAACCAGAAAGAAGCTTTTGAAAAAAAATCTCATGATTATCCTATTTAGTTTTTACTTAATACAATGCAAAAGTAAATAGCTCAACTCATATTCTCATTTACATTTGTTGAGAAAATACTTTTTTTAGTTCTGCTTAATTGGGTTGAAGGAATACCCAAAAAAATAGCGATATAATAATGAGGGAGCCAATTTAAAAACTTGAGTGTTTTTTAAGAAACCATTTGTATTTTGAAAGTGCATTTCCATCAATTAAAGCCATAACCCTAGAGTGGTTTTATTGGCTTAACCTCTGAAAGATAGAAAGAATGATTTCGGTAATCTCAATATCTTTATTGATATAAGAGAATAGATTCTTATAATTCGCAACAGATACTTTACAATCCTACAAGGCCTCAATATTTATAGTTGCCGGAATATTTGGCATGTAATTACCAGATACTAAATCCTCTTCCATAAAAAAATGAGTGGTGATTTCCTCTTCATCATTATTAAGGGTAAAACCTATTAGTATTCCACTTTAGCTGTCCAATTAAAAAGCTCTGTTGACCTTTCTTTTACAAAGAATTTTCCTTTTTTCAGAATGAGGTTAGAATGAAGGAATTCGATATTGTACAATAAATATCTTTTTATGTTCTATTAATTTCGATAATTAGCTGGTGTAAAGATATTCATACAGCTATAAGAAAAACATAAATAACATTATATTAAAAACCCTGAACCTATCTAACGATAGTCCAGGGCTTAAAAACTAACTCAACTACTCTATCTATTAATCTATCACAACTTTTCTTATTTCCACATTGCTACCGTTTCTTATTCTAAGGAAATAAATTCCATGTTCAAAATCAGAAACATTTATTACTAATTCATCATCACTAGGCTTATCTTCAAATAATACTTGGCCTAAACTATTGACAAGCTGAATGTTATCAATAACATTATTACAGTTGATATTTAACCTATCGTTTGTTGGATTAGGAAATATTGTAGACAACCTACTTATACCTACTTCACTTGTTCCCACATTGGTTCCAATTTCCTTGTTTTCGGTTTGTATCATATATTTGTCTCCATCGTCCTGAATAAATACCACCACTTCTAAATCGTGAGATTCTTCCATAAAAGTCTCATCCATATCAAAAGTTTCATAAATATTTGTTACTACACCCTCTTGCAAATTGTTCAGCAATGTTCCATTTGCATTTGGAAGCATTTTCATCATCACCTGGCTAAACTCAGTTTCCCCATTGCTACCCACATTACCAGTGGTTTCTTTTTCTACCACTACAATATGAGCAGTTAGTTCGCTCGGATAATCTATTAATGGAGTAATGTTTACAGAAATCATTACCTGATTTTCATCATTTATAAGAGCTGATTCAATCTCAAGTTCAATAGGTGAAATATCATTAAAATGTGATTCGAATAATTCAGTCGAAATATCACCATCATCAGGAAAATAACTAATAGAATTCATGAATAAATCAGGAACTCCAGAAACATTATAATAACTCCTACGAACGCCTCCTTCAGGTGTGTAATATGGGTCACCTGTGTAAGGCCAGTTCATTTGATATTTAACTAAAGAATAAGTATTCGGATATTGAGCCACCAACCAATCTAAATATGTATTTCCGTCCACACATGGCCCACAAGTTGAACTGGTAAATAGTTCTAAAGTTATTTTTCTTAAGGTTGGACTATTAATAATAGTTATGGTATCAAAAAGTTGATTATTGTCGGGATCCCCATCACCATCTAGCTGAATAGCTAATCGAGATTCGTAATTTCCATGAGTAGGAGTCCAATTAGGGAAATAGACTGTATCTATTTGATTTGGAGCAAAATCGGCAATGGTTAATGTTTCATTATAAACAGAGGTGATACCGTCAAACAATAATTCGAAATTTACATCAAATGATACTGTTCCAGAACCAACATTGGTAATCACTGCTTGAGGATACAGTGATTCTCCTACCGACAATAGTTTAGGTAGTATTATCTCTGTGGCTTCCATATCATTTAACTCAGAAACACTTAATTCAAAATCATCAAAAAACCAAGCATCTAAGTAAGAAGTCTCTCCATCAAATCTAACAGCAAATTGAAACTGGTCAGACCCCACATCATCATTATCAATAAATATTGCTATTTCTTCTGGGTCAACAAAAGCTTCTGGGTTCTCACCTACCCATACTTCGTTCCATGTTGCACCGCCATCACTTGTAGTCTCTATATAGAAATGATAGCCACCAAATGTTTCATACCAGCCTCGAAGCAAATTGAAGCTAAGGTAGACAGATGCTTGTCCTACTGTTGAAATAGCTGGTGATTTAATTCCAGTACTTCCACTAAAATCAGGATACCAAACAAACATTAATTCAGGTGAACTGGTGCCTTGTGAATGATTAGTACTTTGTATTTCCCAATTGATTAGTTCATTTTCATTTATCCATTCCCAACCCTCAGGAGGCCATCCTGAATCATTAAATCCATCAAAGAACAGAATCTCTTGAGTAGATTTGTTTTGTGATAATAATACTGAATTATTAAAAAGTAATAATGCAGAAAATACGAATAGGGTGAATTTTTTCATAATATATTGTATTAGTTTTTATGATCTATCTATGTGATTTTTTATCTTTCATCGAATTCAAAATTTTTTTCAAAACCTTAGACTGTGCTTCTTTCTTCTTGATAAACTCCTCTAAATTCTGTGATCCAGAATCACTATTTTTAGTTTTTATTATACTTTTTCCATCTTGTTTTTGCATAGACCTGTTTCTTTCAGTTCAAGGCAAATCTATTCCTTTGAATCAATTGAAACAATTAATTAGGCTCCTGAAATTCTCCTGAATAAAGAAATCCTATCTCCTGAAAATCTCCTTTTTGAAATATTCTGAATTTGCAATTATCTGATATTGCATGATATATAGATTTGTTCATCTCCCTGGAGGGAAATTTGCGCTGATATAGATTAAAGCTTAGATAGGAAGACTATTAAATTGTCTTTTGAATCAATTTTTAGTTTTTTACGAATATTATATCGCGTATTATCGATAGAATGTGGCTCAATATTTAAAATTGCAGAGATGTCTTTTGAACTCATATTCATTTTGAGGAAGGCACACATTCTTAATTCTCCAGGACTTAATTGAGGCGCAATGTTTAATAAAACAGCATAAAACTCTTGATTCACTTGTTTGAATCTGATATCGAATTCTTCCCAAAGTTCTACATCTTTAATTTTCTGAAGTTCTTTAGAAATTGTATTTAAAACTTGCTTGGTTTCATCTTTAACTGCAGATTTCCTAGTTTCAAGAAGTTTTTTGGAAATACCCGTTAGCATTTCATTTTTCTTTAACAGCGACATTACATTAGCAGTCATCTCTCTATTTTGCGATTCCAATTCCAGCTCTAAGTTTTGCTTTTCAACTTTTATCTTTTCTGCTTTAGCTCGGTGGAGTCTAAGTATAAAAAATATGCTCATACTTAAAAAAAAGATTAACCCAGTCAAAATGATGATAAAGAAATTTTTCTTTTGAGAATTGTTTCTTACATGCTCATTTTCTAACTCTAATCGATTTTGCTGCTCTTCGTATTCCATTTGCATCTCAAGAGTTTTAATCATGCTTGAATTGTATTGGCGCTTTAAACTGTCATCAAATGATTTATAATACTTAAGGTATTTAATTGAATTCACATAATCAGCCTGGTGATTTGCAATTTCAGCTAATGCTTTATAGGCATTAACTTTTACTTTTAGGCTTTCAAAATCTTTTTCAGATTCAACAATTGAATGATAAATAGTAATTGCCTCTATTGTGTCATTTTTTGCTAATGCAATTTTTGCTTTTATTTCAGTTGCAGGGAATGAATTGATCATATATCCTGTTTTATTACACATATCGATTGCCAGCTGAATGTAAATTTCAGCTGAATCAAGCTCCTTATCCATTAGAAAATAACTTGCTAAATTCTGATAATTAATACCTAGCCATATTTTAACATCATGGTTTTTATTAATGACAATAGCTTGACGAATAAAATAATAAGCCGAATCTACCATGCCATTATTATAATACAATGTGGCTATATTATTCAATTTGCCAGCAAGATCGGCGCTGTCATTATTCAGAAAAGCATTTTGATAAGCTTTTTTTGCATAGTATAAACTTTTCTCATCATCATAAAGCTCTTCATAAATACTGCTTAACAAGGTATATACAGCACCCATATTATAAGACATATTTAAACTTTTATACAACTGCAAAGCGGCCATGGCATGTTCACTGGACTGATAAACTCTATCAATAGAAAGAAAAACTAATGATTTATAATAGTGAAGATTAGCAGAGGATCGTTTATTGGGATATTCCAATAAAATATTCTCGGCCAAATCTAAATATTCCATAGATTTAAGATACTGTCCACCGAAACAATAATTTCCACCAATAGAAGTTAGTAGGTTCACTTTTCTGGGAAAATCATCAATTTCTCTGGCTATTTCAAGAGCTTGTTTGAATATTATGATAGAAGAATCACGATTGGTATTGTCATAGTTATTGGCAATAAGAGAAAGGTGAGTAATCTTAGTTGTATCAGGCAATTCATTTAGGTTAATCGATAACAACGAATCAATGGATATCTTTCCCATTGCATTAATATTCATGGAGCATAGAGTTCCCAAAACAACCAAAATAAATTTCATCAGCTTCATTGCAACAAATATACAATAATGAATAATTTAATCTCATATTTGATTTCAATGATCGTTTCAATATCAATCAACTAGTAAACTAATTTGGGACAGTTTTACTCAATGAAAAAATTCAGGCTGAAATTCTAGTTAAAATCACTTGCCCAATGCATTTAAAACTCAATACATGATTCCGCAATACACCCAGTATTAATTAGAACAAATATAAATCACACTTAATTTAATTAAATAAAACTGAACTTAGTTGACATCGTAAGTTAAATCTAATTTACTTTGTATAAATCATTTTTAAGTAAAGGAAAGCTTTATGATAGATCAAATGGGAAGCCGGATTAAAAAGAGACGCGAGAGTTTTGGATTGCAAATGAAAGAACTGGCAAAACAAATTGGAGTAACATCCAGTTTGATTAGTCAAATTGAAAGTGGTAAAGCCTTCCCATCTATTGTCACACTTAAAAAAGTAGCAGATGCTTTGCACACCACAGTTGGAGATCTAATTGGAGAAAATGAGAATCAGATTAAAAAACCCCTATTAAAAGTTGAGGAAAGAAGACTTGCCAAAAGCAATAAAAAAGGAACTTCCGCACATTTGCTTTCTTATCACTTCCCTTCAAAACAAATAGAACCTTATCTTATTCATTTTGATCAAGGCTCGGATTCAAAAGGTGTAATGACCAATAAGTTTCCAGGACAAGAGTTTTGCTTTGTTTTAGAAGGGGAATTTGAGGCCACTATCAATCGTAAAAAACATCATTTAGAAAAAGGGGATAGCTTCTATTTTGATTCAAGCAAACCCCATATATTCAAAAATATTTCAAAAGGAGAAGCAGAATTCATTTGGGTTATTACTCCTTTAATTAAAACAGAAAATTAAATAAAAACATATAAAAATTAATACAATGAAAGCTGATTTTTCAAAGCAATTCGCACATCATGGAATTGATGAAAGCGCCATTAACGTAATAGAAAAAGAGAATCTTTTACCTTTTACTCTAGTCAATAAAATACACAATGCTTTTCCTGGCATCTCTATCATTAAAGAGGAAAGCAAAGCTATGTTTACCTCTAAAACCAACCGTTATACAGGAATCGACGGATTTAGAGAAATCATTAAAGTATTAAATGAAAACGGAATTGATATAGGACATATTGAAGAGCGTGAACTATTCATAAATGTATATCGTTTCTTAGCCACTAAGCACGTTTTAAATACCATCAATTGGAAAGATTTCCAAAACGATTCAGTATTTCAATTGGTATTTCCTCAGCCAGGTATGATGAAGCCAGAATTGGTGAAAGAATACCATGCAGCTACATCAGATGAAGAAAGAGACCAGATTTGTGCAGCATATATTGAAAAGACAAATCCTCACGATGGCAAACAGCTTTTAAATAAGGCGTATTTAGACAATGGTGAAGGCGATATTGAAATCTTAGATGGTAGCCAGCACAAATACCCTCATTGTTTCCTTATTTTCGATAAAACCACTCAAAGCTGTTTTGCATTCTGTAACTATTGTTTCCGTCATGCACAAGTAAGAGGTGACGAAGATATGTTTATCCAAGATGATGCTAAGCAAGTTCATACTTACCTAAAAGAGCATAAAGAAGTAACAGATATCTTAATCACTGGTGGTGATGGCGGATATATGCCCTATGAGCGTTTGAAAGAATATTTAGAGCCTTTGACAACTGATCCAGAATTGGCTCATATCAGAAATATCCGTTTAGCATCTAGAGCTTTAACTTTCGATCCTCAGATTGTAATCAGACCAACTTACGATAAAACATTAGATTTATTTAAGACCATTATCGAAAACGGAATTCAAATGGTATGGATGGGTCACTTCTCTTCTCCAAAAGAATTGATGAATCTAACTACAATGGCTGCCATTCGTCGTTTAAGATCTATTGGAATGACAGTAAAAAGTCAAAGTCCAATTATGAAGCACATCAGTTTATTCCCAGATGAAACTGGAAAAATTGATATCGATAAATCTGCTCAAAACTGGATAGACCTAGGTCATTTATTAATGATGCAAGGTGTGGGTTTCCACTCTATGTATTATGCTCGTCCAACTGGTGAACATCATTATTTTACAGCTCCTTTAGCTGAAATTAACAATGTATTTAGCAAGATTTATAGAAGCCTTCCTTCAATTGGTCGTCCTTCGAGATATATCTCTATGACCTCCTCAGCTGGTAAAACTTCTATGCTCGGAACTGTTGATGTAAACGGTAAAAAAGCATTTGCTCTTAAATTCAACGAAGCCAGAAATATGGAATGGATGGATAAAGTGTATTTAGCAGAGTATGATGAAGAACAAAACACTATTGAAAAACTAAAACCATTTGGTGGCGGAAAAAATTTCTTCGACGATGAGCTAGCAGCTATCGAGAAGAGTTTAGAAATGAAATAGTATAAGAATTTCAAGGTCCTTATCCCTTCCCTAAAGGGTGGGACCTTGAATTATTGTTATTAAATAATTAATGCAACAAGAACAGAATACATTTAAAAATCAGGCTCCTTTTAGGGTTGGGGCAAAACGGATTTTTAAAAACAAAAATCATTTATATGATTAACAAAATAGTAAAATCGGCAGCCGAAGCAGTAAAAGACATACATGATGGAGCCATCATTATGATCAGTGGTTTTGGTGAAGCTGGAAGTCCTCTCGAATTAATTCATGCCTTGATAGATCAAGGAGCAAAAGATTTGACCATTGTTAGTAATAACACTGGAAGCGGAAACGTGGGATTAGCAGCTTTAATAGAACACAAACGTGTAAAAAAGATGATTTGTTCTTTTCCACGAACCGCCAATTCAACAGTATTTCCTGAACTTTATAATGCAGGAGAGATAGAGTTAGAATTGGTACCACAAGGAACCTTAGCAGAAAGAATTCGTTCTGGAGGGGCTGGCGTGCCTGCTTTTTACACTCCAGCATCGGTAAATACTCCACTTGCTGAAGGTAAAGAATCTAGAATATTCGACGGGATTGAATATGTTTTAGAAAGAAGTATCAAAGCTGATTTTTCTTTAGTTAAATGTGAACAAGCAGATCGATATGGTAATCTAACTTATCATGCCACAGCAAGAAACTTTGGTCCTATCATGTGTACAGCTGCTAAAAAAGCGATTATTCAAGCCAAAAAAGTGGTAGAAGCTGGTCGTATAGATCCTGAAGTGGTTGTGACTCCTGGAATTTTCGTAGAGCGCATTGTTGAAGTAACTAACCCTGTCAATGAATCTGATTTAGTGGCACAAAAACTAAAGTATCCATGGTAGAAAATCAAACAAAAATAGGTTGGAGCAAAGCCGAAATGGCACAAAAAGTTGCTCTTGACATTCCAGATGGTTCTTATGTTAACCTTGGAATTGGAATGCCCGAAATGGTAGCTGACTTTGTGCCAGAAGGACGCGAACTCATCTATCAAACAGAAAATGGATTACTAGGAATGGGTCCGGTTCCTGAAGCTGGGAAAGAAGACCTTGAATTGGTAAATGCAGGGAAAAAGCCTGTAACTACTATTCCTGGAGCTAGCTTTTTTCACCATGCCGATAGCTTTACTATGATTAGAGGAGGCCATATAGATGTATGTGTGCTTGGAGCTATGCAAGTTTCCGCTGATGGAGATTTAGCCAATTGGTCTACAGGAGCTGCTAATGCCATTCCAGCAGTTGGTGGAGCTATGGATTTAGTAGCAGGAGTAAAAAGAATCTTTGTTATTACCCAGCATAATACCAAAGACGGTAAAGCAAAACTGGTTAAACAGTGTTCTTTTCCACTAACAGGAAAAGGCGTTGTGGAAACCATCTATTCAAATTTGGCCATTATTGATGTGAAAGAAGAAGGATTATTTGTGAGAGAAATGGGACCAAATGTAGATTTTGAATACTTGAAAGAACGAACAGAAGCAGAAATATTTCGATAACCAAACCCACAAAAAAATGAGTAGTCATTCGTATAATACAAACAGAAAGCATAGCTCTGCACTTTATAAAAGAGCCAAAGAAGTGATGACAGGAGGAGTAAGTAGAAATACTATTTTCCGTCGCCCTCACCCATTCTATGTAGCCACAGCCGAAGGTAGTTATGTAACAGATATTGATGCCAATACAAGAGTAGATTTTGCCAATAATATGGCATCTCTAATTCATGGTCATGCCCATCCAGCTATTATTGAAGCAGTAACTGAACAATTGCATCGAGGAACTGCTTACACATTAGGAAGCGAGATTGAAGTAGAGTTTGGTGAGCTTTTGGTAGAGAGAAATCATAATTTTGAAAAAATCAGATTTGTGAACTCTGGTACTGAAGCCGTGATGTCAATGATTAAAGCAGCCAGAGCATATACCGGACGCCCAAAGATTGCGAAGGCAGAAGGGGCCTATCATGGTACTTATGATTTCGCTGAAATTAGCCAGATTGTCAAGCCAAGTAATTGGGGGGATATAGACAAGCCTAATTCGGTTCCTGTAACAGTTGGAACACCAGAAAATGTAAAAAGTGATGTGATCATTTTCCCATATAATGATACCGAGCGTACCTTGAATTTATTGGAAGCCAATAAAAAAGATTTAGCTTGTGTTTTAATCGATCCTGTTTCTCATCGTGTTGGTATGCATTCAATTGATAAAGACTATTTAGTAGCCATTTATAATTGGACCCGTAAAAACAAGGTATTATTAGTATTCGATGAAGTAGTAACTTATAGAGTAACCTACAGTGGAGCACAGCATTTGTATCCTGTAAAGCCTGATATGACTGCCTTGGGTAAGATTATTGGAGGAGGTTTCCCTGTTGGAGCTATTGCTGGAGATGCCAAATATATGGCGGTATTCGATCCTACCAGAAAAGTAATAAAACAGCCTCACTCTGGTACTTTCTCGGCTAATCCTATTACTATGACTGCAGGAAAGGTAGCCATGGAATTATATGATAGACAAGCTGTGGATGATATTAATGCGATGGCAGAAATCGCGAAAAATCAAATTAGAGCTGCAGCAAAACAAGCTGACATCCCATTAACCATCACAGGTATCGGTTCTATGTTCCGTCTTCATTTTCGTCATAATGCTCCTCGAAATTATCGTGAGACTTATCAGTGTCCTGAAGAAAGAAAATTGATTGTTGATATTCTTGACTACCTATTCCTTCATGAAGATATTATCATGATTAATACTTTTGCTTGTATGTTGGCTACTACTATCACTCAAACTGAAGTAGATATCCTTACTGAAAGTTTATTAAAAGCATTTGAAAAATTTAAGCCTGAAATTCACAGTTTTGTCAAATAACAAAGCTTGAAGCTAGAAGTTCGAAGCATGAAGTTTAAGAGATATTTCCCTTTTCATTTCGTGCTTCGTATTTCACGCTTCGCACTAAATTAACAACTATGAAAAACGTATATATATGTGATGCCATCAGAACTCCTGTTGGTAGATATGGAGGTTCATTAGCTTCTGTAAGAGCAGATGATTTGGCTTCGATTCCATTGAAAACACTAATGGATAGAAATCCTGAAATGGATTGGAAAGCCATAGATGATGTTTTTATGGGTTGTGCCAACCAAGCTGGTGAAGACAATAGAAATGTTGGTAGAATGGCTTCTTTATTATCAGGGATGCCAGAAACCGTTCCTGCTACTACCATAAATAGACTTTGTGGTTCTGGAATGGATGCCATTGGAACGGGTGCACGAGCTATAAAAGCTGGTGAAGCAGAGCTAATTATTGCAGCAGGTGTGGAAAGCATGTCGAGAGCCCCTTTTGTAATTGGCAAAGCCGAAGGTCCTTATGGGCGCAGCCAGAAAATGGAAGATACCACCATGGGCTGGCGTTTTGTCAATAAAAAGTTGGACAAGTTGTATGGTACCGAAGGAATGATGAACACTGCTCAGAACATTGCAGATGATTTTAACATCAGCCGTGAAGACCAAGATAAATTTGCAAAATGGAGCCAGGATAAAGCGAAGAAAGCGCAAGAAGATGGAAGTTTAGCCCGTGAAATCATTCCTGTTGAGATTCCACAGCGAAAGAAAGATCCTATTATATTTTCCACTGATGAGCATCCAAGACCATCAACACTTGAGAAATTAGCTACTTTGAAATCTTTTACTGGTCCTGAAGGTTGTATTACTGCTGGAAACTCTTCTGGTATTAATGATGGTGCTGGAGCAATGCTTTTGGCCTCAGAAGATGCGGTAAAGAAATACAAACTAAGCCCAAAAGTAAAAATACTGGGGATGGCTACAGCTGGAGTTCTACCTAGAATTATGGGAATGGGCCCTGTACCGGCAACTAGAAAAGTTTTAAAGTTAACGGGTCTGAGTTTAGATGATATGGATATCATTGAGTTAAATGAGGCTTTTGCTGCCCAATCACTAGGTTGTACTCGTGAACTCGGTTTAGCTGATGATGATGCTAGAATCAACCCACTAGGCGGTGCTATTGCTTTAGGCCATCCTCTAGGAATGAGCGGTACAAGAATAGTTACCAGTGCTTATTACCAACTACTCAATTCTGAAGCCAAATATGCCCTTTGTACTATGTGTATTGGTGTAGGGCAGGGGATTGCTGTGGTTTTAGAGAAGGTTTAATAATTAATCTCAGGTTTTTAAACTTCTTCTACCAGTAAGCTCTGGCAAACAGAATAACTAAATACAATATTTGATTGTCCCTGATAAGATAATACCATACTCTTATCAAAACTTTCAATATCAATGACCTGAATTTCTGTGCCTAGTTTTAGACCTTTTTTGTTTAGGAATAGCAAAAAATCAGAACTACTGTCTTTCATTGTTTTTAAAATCACCTTAGAACCTAAGGTGATTTCAGACAATGGTCTGTAATTGTGCTCAGTATAAGCCCCTTCCTTACTAGGTATTGGAGAACCATGCGGGTCAACTGTTGGAAAACCCAGTAGTTTGTCCATCTTATCAAAAAACTTCTCCGATTGTATATGCTCAATCTCCTCTGCTATATCATGAACTTCTTCCCAACCAAATCCAAAAATCTTTTGTAAAAACATTTCTGATAAACGATGTTTTCTTATAACCAATGCTGAGGCTTTTTTACCTTCTTCAGTTAATCTTAAAGGTTTATATTTCTCGTAAACAATCCAACCACTTTTCTTCAACTTCTTCACCATATCGTTCACTGTAGGTTTACTTACTTCCATTAGTTTACCTAAATCGGTTAGTGAAATATTCTCCTCCTTTTGATGAAGATAGTATAGAGCTTTTAAATAGTTTTCCTTGGTTTGAGATATCATTTATTAAAGAATTTACGACAAATATAAGAAAATGTTAAAGCAATTGTTAAAACTAAAGTTAGGCATATCTAACTTATTACTTTTGCATCACTAATCAAACAGTTTATAGCAATGCACAAATATATATACATCTTTATCATATTAATCTTACCACTAAGTTCAGCTTTTGCGCAAACAGGAAGCCTTCATGGCCGCATTACCTCAAATGATTATCCTGTTGAATTTGCAACAGTAGCTATTGAAAACACAGGTTTTGGAACGATCACCAATCAACAAGGTCAATTTCATATTCATGATATTCCTTTTGGAAAATATACAGTAGCAGTTTCTTTTATTGGTTTTGAAACCACCAAAAAAGAATTAATTATCAATAAAGAAAACCTAGAAGAAGTACTTGATTTTGAATTAGGAGAAAATGGTCTTAGTTTGGAACAAGTTGTTGTTACTGGGACCAAAACCTTCAAACGACAAACCAATTCTCCGGTTATTGTCAATGTTTTAAGTAGTAAAACACTTGATAATGTACAGGCTTGTAACCTATCAGAAGGATTGAAATTCCAACCAGGATTGAGAGTAGAAACAGATTGTCAGACGTGTAATTATACCCAATTACGTATGAATGGTTTAGCAGGAGGTTATTCACAGATTTTAATTAACGGGCGTCCCATTTTTAGTCCTCTAACTGGGCTATATGGATTAGAGCAGCTTCCGGTGAATATGATTAATAGAATAGAAGTAATTAGAGGAGGAGGTTCTTCTCTATACGGCTCAAGTGCTATAGGTGGAACAGTAAATGTGATCACTAATATTCCCAAAGAAAATAGTTTCGCATTGGATTATAATTACCAAAGTATAAATGGGAAAAGTAACGACCATATCATCAATGGAAATACATCTTATGTAGCTGATAATAAAAACTCGGGGATTTCTTTTTTCTTTAATAGAAGGGAAAGAGAATTTTATGACCATAATGGTGATAACTTCTCAGAATTACCAAAGATAGAAAACACATCTTTTGGAACTAATATGTTCTTTTTACCTAATGTAAATCAGAAAATAGAATTAAGTATAAGTAATCTTAATGAATACAGATTTGGAGGAGAAATGGCAGAAAAACCAGCCTATCTAACCCAACAATCGGAGGAGCGTAGTCATAATGTATGGATGGGAAGTGCCGATTATCAAATCAATTTCAATAGGGATTTAAGCAGCTTAATAGCCTATGCCGCATGGCAAAATACCGATAGAAAGCATTATACAGGATTATTACCAGACCAAGATTCTGATGCATATTTTGAGCATTTAGAAACCCCTCCCTATGGATATTCCACAGTGAAGACTTATAATATGGGTTTACAGGTCAATCATAAAGTCATGAACTTCTTCAATGGAATCAACACTTTCACATTGGGAACTGAATATGTTTACGATGATGTATTTGATGAGATTACAGCCTATGAATATTTAGTAGATCAAACCACAAAAGATTTGGGTGCATTTCTACAAAGTGACTGGGAAATTATTCCTTCATTAACTTTCTTGAGTGGAGTGAGAATGGATATTCACAATTTAGTAGATAATCCAGTATTTAGTCCTCGATTTTCATTGCTATATAAATTGAAATCCAGTACGCAATTCCGTTTGAGCTATGGAACTGGTTTCAGAGCACCGCAAGCATTCGATACCGATTTGCATATAGCTTTTTCTGGAGGAGGAGTTTCTAGAGTTATTCTTTCTCCTGAATTGGAGCCAGAAACATCAGAAAGTTGGAGCGCATCAGTAAATTATGATAAAGCCAGTGAAAAATGGATTGCCGGTTTTACTTTAGAAGGTTTTTATACCAGACTCAATGATGCTTTCTATCTACAACCAATTGGAGAGGATGCTTTTGGTGAAGTTTTTGAGAAGCAAAATGGACAAGGTGCCACAGTTCAAGGAGTCACCATTGAATTAAGAGCCAATTATAATAAAAAAGTGCAGTTAGAAACGGGCTTTACTTTGCAAACCAGTGAGTTTGACGAGAAGGTAGAGTATATCCCAGGAGTAGAAGGGATTAAAGAGTTTGTAAGAACACCAAACGATTATGGCTTTGCTACTTTAAGTCTGGATCCAACGAAAAAGATAAATGCAGTAATCAGTTATATCTATACAGGAAAGATGAAGCTTCCCCATTTTGCAGGAGCACCAAATCAGACCATAGATGAGATAGTAGAAACTGATGCTTTTTCTGAATTAAATCTTAAATTGGGATATACTTTTAACATCGATAAAATCCAGTCGAAAGTGCAAATCTACGGAGGTGTGAAAAACATCTTTAATGCCTATCAGGATGATTTTGATATTGGGAAAGACCGCGATAGTAATTATATTTATGGACCTGCCCAGCCTAGAACTTTTTATATTGGTTTAAAACTAATGTCGATTTAGAAAGCCTTATTAAAGCAGCTATTTCTCTAGGATGGCCCTTACTAAATATTGTTGCGGCTAGGATTTATACCAAAATTACAATATAATTGGTTTTAATTGAAAACTGAATTTAAAAAATCACCCCAACCATTCACTTTTGTTTACAAAAAACTGAACACATGAATCTTTTAAAACAGGAACTAAAACTTCCCAATGGAGCTATCATAAAAAACAGATTTGCTAAATCTGCCTTAAGCGAAAACTTAGCAGATAAAAAACATAGACCAACCCAAATATTAATTGGTTTATACAAACGCTGGTCGAAAAGCGAATCCGGATTAATAATGACCGGAAATATTATGGTGGACTCCAAAGCTTTGGGAGAACCCAATAATGTGGTGGTAGAAGACAGATCAAACATGAAGCTGCTGAAAGAATGGGCAGAAACCATGAACGGAACGGGAACACATTTTTGGCCTCAAATTAACCATCCTGGATGTCAAGCAATGGAGCAAATCAACAAAGAGTTAGTAGCTCCTTCGGCTGTTCCTGTAAAAGGCATAGGTAGAAAGAAAGTCTCAAATAAAATACCTAGAGCGCTTAGAGAAAATGAAATTTACGATATCATTGAACGATATTCTGAAGCCGCTTTAATTTGCAAAGAAGCTGGATTTACTGGCGCTCAAATTCATGGAGCACATGGATACTTGGTCAGTCAGTTCTTATCGCCAAAAACCAATATCAGAACTGATAAATGGGGCGGAAGCTTAGATAATAGAGCTCATTTTGTGTTAGAAATATTCCGTTCTATGCGGAAAAAATTAGGTGCGGATTTTCCCATTGGAATTAAATTAAACTCAGCCGATTTTCAGAAAGGTGGTTTTACTGAGGAAGAGTCTATGGAGGTGATCAAACTCCTTTCAAAAGAGGGAATCGATTTAATAGAAATTTCGGGTGGGAACTACGAATCCCCAGAGATGATG
>JADGDY010000099.1 GCA_016744655.1 Bacteroidales bacterium
ATGAGTGGTTTAGAGAACTATTCTGACTTACAGAACCCAGAACACCTATATAGTCATTTAGGTGATTTTGATGTTACTTTAACAGTAACTGATGCCAATGGTTGTATAGATGATACTACTATAACCTTAACAGTTAATCCAAGACCAGAAAGTGGTTTCTATTGGGAGGATAATTGTTTTGGAAGCGATGTACAATTTGTAGATACCAGTAGTACAAGTCAGGGATTTATCACCGATTGGTGGTGGACATTTGGTGACCCAGCCAGTGGCGCATTCAATCATAGTACAAGTCAGAATCCTACACATGCTTTTACTGCCGCTGGGATTTACGAAGTAGAACTGGTTACCAGAGCCTATGGATACGACACCGTTTCGCACTTTGTAACAGTTCATAATAGACCTACTGCCGATTTCGAATTCGAAGCCCCATGTCAAGATACTTTGGTGACTTTCACCGATATTAGCATTGCCGGTGATGCCGCAATTGTAAGTTGGCTATGGGATTTTGCAGATGGTCATACAAGTACCGACCAAAATCCAACGCACCTCTATCAATTTAGCGGAAATTACCTAGTAGATTTAACCGTGACCGATGCCAATGGATGCGATCACACCGTCACAAAAAATGTCACAATATTCCAAGGCCCCACAGCCAAGTTCAACTACTATAGTGCCTGCGTAGGTAATCCCACCTATTTCATTGACAAAAGTACTATCGATGGTGTTGCTCTTGTTAGTTGGAATTGGACTTTTGGAGATCCTGTCTCAGGAACAGATAACTACTCTACAGACCAAAATCCAAGTCATGAGTATAGTACAGCAGGCACCTATGAAGTCATTTTGATAGTAGAAGATGCCAATGGGTGTACAGATGCTGATACTACTCAAATTGTAGTATTGCCTGCGCCAGTGGTAGATTTCAGTGCCGATTCTGTATGTTTCGGAGAAACAACCCATTTTATAGACATGAGTTACTCCAATTCTGAGCCTATAACTAGTTGGTATTGGGAGTTTGGGGATGGCAATACTAGCACATTCTCCAATCCAAGTTATACCTATCCTAACCCTGGAACTTATGATGTTCTTTTGGTTGTTGAGACTGCTTCAGGTTGTTCGCAAGAAATCGTAAAAACAGTAAATGTATATTATTTACCTACCGCCGATTTCGAATGGGTAGGAGGCAAGAGTTGCGAAGGAGATACTACCTTCTTTACCGATTTATCATATTCCACAGGAAGTGGATTGATAACAGATTGGAACTGGACCTTTGGAGATGGTAATACCAGTAATGAACAAAACCCAAGTCATCTCTATAGTGCTTCAGGCGATTACGCTGTAAACTTGTTGGTAATAGATACCAATGGATGTGAGAGCACTATTACCAAGAATATCACTGTAAGCGAAGCTCCCGTGAGCAGTTTCGTTTTTGAAAACCTAAGCTGCGATAGCCTACAATTTACATCAACTGCTTATGAGCCAAATGGAGAAGACATCATCAGTTGGTACTGGTTATTTGACGATCCTGCATCAGGAGTTAATAATATTTCTAACCTAGAAAACCCATTACATCGATTCACAGCAGAAGGAAGCTATACCATCATGCATGTGATAACTAACGAAAGTCTCTGTACCGATACCGCTTACATCGAAATAGACATTAGTAAACCTATAGCTAATTATAGTTATACATCCTCTTGTGCAGGATTACCCGTGAACTTCACTGATGAAAGCAGTAGTTATGCCGATCCTATCGTGAGCTGGAACTGGAATTTCGATGATGGCCAAACCAGCAACTTACAAAATCCAAGTCATGTTTATGATATGGGAGGTCTATATTTGGTGAGCTTAACTGTAACCACCAATGGAGGATGCACCAGCGAAATAGCCTATAATATTAGCATTGGCTATGGTCCTACAGCCGCATTTATCCATACCCCAACACAATGTATTTCAGATAGTATTTGGTTTACAGATTTGAGTACTGGTGACGAACCAGTAGTGAGCTGGGAATGGCAATTTGGAGATGGCACAACAAGTACCCTACAAAACCCTGCTCATCTTTACACTAGTCCAGGAGAATACTTGGTAAAACTATTGGTGTCTGACGAAAATGGATGTAGTAATGAGGTAATAGAGAATTTAGTTATAGCACCCTCCCCAACTGCGAATTTCAATTGGGATATCGTAAACTGTGACACCACATTCTTTACCGATTTTAGTAATGATAATGGAACAAATATCGTGGCATGGAACTGGAACTTTGGAGACCTAGCCTCCGGAAGTGATAATGTTAGCTTCTTACAAAACCCAAGTCATAAGTTTAGTCAAGCAGGTGCCTATCAAGTTACACTTACCATAAGTAATCAACTGTTATGCTCCGACACTATCAGTAAGGAAATTCTTTACACCCAAGAACCATTGCCTGACTTTATCTTCGATACAGTATGTTTTGGTGATACCACTCACTTTACCGATATCACTTCCACCGAAGCTCAAAGCATATTACTATGGGAATGGGACTTTGGTGATGGCACCACTTCTGCTCAACAAAACCCTAGTCATAGATATGCTGCGGATGGTGTTTATCAAGTGAAACTTAAAATATTAAACAACAGCTATTGTACCGATAGCATCATTAAAAATGTATTGGTGCGTGAGCTTCCAATAGTATCTTTTGCTCCAGATAGTGCTTGTATCAATCAAGAGGTAACTTTTGTGGATGAGAGCATTAGTGGTGGAGAGAGCATCATAGCTTGGTTCTGGGACTTTGGTGATGGAACAACAAGCAGCGATGAGTCGCCAGTGCATACCTATACAGAGGCCGGAACTTATACCATCACTCACAGTGTAGAGAACAACTTTGGATGTACACAGGTGGCCACGGCTCCTTTCTATGTGAATCCTCTTCCTATCATCAACTTTAGCTTTAATAATGCTTGCTTAGGTAGCGCGACTCAGTTTAACGACTTGTCCAGCTCTCCTGTGGGAATTGCTTCTTGGTCTTGGGACTTTGGCGATGGGGAAACTAGCAATGCTGCTAACCCTACTCACACCTTTGCTACTGCTGGAGATTTTGTAGTCACATTAACTTTGGTGGATAACTTAGGATGTACCGACTTCTTGGAGCAGACCATTACTATTAATCCTGGTCCAACGGTGGCCTTTGAAGCTCCTGCTGCTTGTCATGGTGACAGTACTTATTTTACTAATTCCTCCAGCGCAGATGCCACCAGCTATACTTGGTATTTTGGTGATGGTATAACTAGTACAGAAGCTAATCCAGTTCATCTTTATGAGAACTATGGCACATATACTGTTTTATTAGAAGCCAGTGATGACTTAGGATGTCTGAACAATACAGAACAAGAGGTGGTAGTATATCCTCTTCCTATTGTAAATTATACTTGGAACTTTGGAAGCTGCGCCGGTGATACCACCTTCTTCCAAGATCTTTCTCAGGCTGTAAGTGGCGATATTGCTTCTTGGAGCTGGAACTTTGGGGATGGTAATTTTAGTACTGAGCAGCATCCTTATCACATTTATCCCGAAACCGGAGATACCGTTTACCAAGTCACACTTATCATTACTACCACCGATGGATGTAGCGATAGCTTGGTGGAGACCCTTGAGGTAACTGGTGCTCCTGTTGCTGACTTTAGCTTTAGCCCTGCTGGCGATGGCAGTCCTTGTGTGAACCACTCCTTTAACTTTATGGACGAGAGTAGTACAGAAAGCGGATTGGTACAGGGATGGCAATGGGACTTCGGCGATGGTGAGTTTAGTAGCTTCCAAAATCCGATTCATGCTTTTGCTGCTGCTGGAGTATATCAGGTGAGTTTAAGCGTGAACAACTCGGCGGGCTGTAATGCGGTCATCACTCAAGAAGTGGTGGTATTTGATTTACCTGAAATAGGATTTAGTTTTGATACCGTTTGTGTGGGTGATAGCACTCACTTTATTGATAGCGAAATAGTAAATACTGGCGCTACTGCCCTTTGGCAATATAACTTTGGGGACGGCAATATGGATGCCATCAGTGACCCAAATCACTTATATATCAGCCCAGGGAATTATACTGTAGTCCTTCAGGTCACAGATACCAATGGCTGTCAGAATCAGCTGCAGAATATGGTTCCTGTTTATGGAGCTCCAGCGGTGGACTTTATATTTGATACTGCTTGTTTAGGACTTCCTACTCAATATACCGATCTTTCTAGCCCTAATGCTTACGATCTTGTAAGCTGGGATTGGTCCTTTGGAGATAGCGAATTTGCTGCTGTTCAGAATCCAGAACATACCTTTGAAAATAGTGGAACTTTCACTTCTCAATTGGTGGTAGTAGATGCATGGGGATGTAGGGATAGTGTGCAGCATTTTGTGAATGTTTATGACAACCCGGTGGCACACTTTAACTATAGCGATACTTCTTGTAGTAGTGGTTTCGTTTATTTTGTAGACTCCTCTTATCATACTGAAAACATTGGAATCAGTAATGTATTATGGAGCATCGATGGGTTTATAACTGCAGAACAAGATCCTCAATATATTTTCCCTGCGGTAGACTTAAACTATCCGGTTTCGCTTATTGCAACAGATGAAAGAGGGTGTGTGGATACCACAGAGACAGAAATCTTCATTCCTTCAGAATTATCTGTGAGCTTTTTGGCAGATACTGTTTGTTATGGCGAGCCTACCATGCTAGTAGCTCATGCCACCAAACCAGAGAATGCCCAAGTGAAATACTGGACTTGGTATTTTGATGATGGAAGCCCACAGCTCAGTACTACCAGAGATACTGTTTATCATGTGTTTACTTCTGGCGGTGAATTTAGAGTGGAACTGCAAGGTCAAGAGCCTGGTGGTTGTGTGAATGAAGTGAGAAAGAATGTGATGGTAAGAGAGCTGCCTACAGCAGAGTTTATGGCAGAGGCTGTCGCTTGTGCCGATACCACTTTCTTTATTGATGAAAGCTCTTCGATGTTTGAAGAAGGAATACAGCAGTGGAGATGGTATTTTGGCAATGGGGAATCTGAAACTATAAATGCACCTAGCGATGGAAATACAGAGTTCTTATATCCTCCATTCCTAGAGACTTTTAATGTAAGCTTAGCAGTGACCGATAAGTTTGGTTGTGTGGATAGCATTACTCATGGGGTGCAGCGTTACCCTTGTATCTTCGTAAACTTCGTAACCGATACCAACATTTATTGTGAAAGACAAACCATATTATTTATGGACAGTAGTATAGTAGATGAAACCGCTAGTATTATCTCCAGATCGTGGAACTTTGGGGATGGCTACGAAATTAATACTGAACCAGAGGTGGACATGGTGAGTCATGCTTACGAAACTTCTGATGTGGAACAAGGATATACCATCACCTATGTGGTAACATTTGATGTGGATGGTGATGTGCTTACTGACACAGCTCGTAAAACTATTATGGTTTATCCGAGACCTTATGCCGACTTTAATGTGAGCAATGTTTGTGATGGTGATGAAGCTTTATTGGTCAGCAATACCAATGCCAATAACTCCATTTTAGAATCTTGGACTTGGAACTTTGGCGATGGTCAAGATACTACCATTATTGGTAATGAGGTGAATAATGCCATTAATCATCTTTATGAGCAGAGCGGTGTTTATGACATTAGCTTAATGGCACTTACAGATCTGGGTTGTAGAGATACTGCCTTTGGAAGTATTGCGGTGAATCCGATGCCGGTGATCCATTTTGTGGCTGACACCAATGCTTTCTGTGGAACGGGTGATATCTTATTCACTGATAGTTCTAGCTTAGAAAGTGGAGGAATTACACAGCGTTATTGGGACTTTGGGGATGGCTTAACGGCTACTACTCTTCTGGATACCATTTTACATACCTATATTCCTTACGAGGAGCAGATGAATGAGTTGTTTACTGTTACTCTGACTGCTACTAGTGATTCGGCTTGTTCTGCTACGGATAGCATTATGGAGATGATCAGCTTGTTTTCAATGCCAATTCCTTCCTTTGATGTATCCCCTGACTCAGTAGCTATTACTGAAATACAGGATATCATCCTGACCAACACCAGTGAGAATGCAGTGTATTATGAGTGGCTGATGTCGGATACTATTTTATGGGAGGATGTCTACGAACCGCATGTATACGAGGAAATCCAAGACACAGGAAGGTTCAGTTTAAAGCTTTATGCAGAATCTGCTGAAGGATGTTTGGACTCCACCGATAGTTACTTTGTGGTGTATCCTGTGCTTCGCTTCTTTGTTCCAAATGCATTTTCTCCTAATGGTAATGGAGTGAACGAGTATTTTGGTCCACAAGGTAGGTACTTCGAAGATAAGAGCTACCGCTTTAAAATCTTCAACCGTTGGGGTAAGCAGGTATATGAAACCGAAGATTACCTCCAGCCTTGGGATGGTAAAGATGAAACAACTGGTGAAATCGCTCCGATTGGAGTATATGCCTATATTATCGAACTTACTGACCTCAATGGTAATGTGGAGACTTATAAGGGGTATGTTACTTTGATTCTTTAGGTTAGGAGATTGAGAAGGTTAGAGGTTGAGAGGTTAGTAACCGATTGATGATAGCTAAATACTGATAAAAAACTCTGAGGAAGGAATTTGTTCTTTTCTTGGAGTTTTTGTTTATAATAATAGATGGATTCAAGGTTCGTTTACAAATAAGACGTCGTTCTAGGATGTTTAATGGAAGTCAAAGAGTAGTAAGCATAATCAATTATTAGCTAGAGGTTGATATTTATTAAATAAGCCTAAAATTCGCTGGATCGAAGGTTGAGAAGAACGTATAAAGATCCGGTTTGAAGAATAGCCAATCATTGAACAAATAATAACGACAAAAGTATTATAACTGAAGTTTCTCATCTTACAGGTAAGGATATAGAGACCTGTTATATAGTGTTATGTATACGCATCGGTTCTTAGTGTCTCTCTGTGGCTCCTTAAGGTCTCGTTGTGAAATAGCTATTACACAGAGTTTCACAAAGAATGCACAAAGTTTAGTTTAATAAAAATGGATTTTTTAAATAGCTGATATCTAATAAAATAGGAATATTAAAAATATATCTGATTTATTATTAATGATCTATTGAGATCTGCGATTTTCAGTATTATAATTACAAAACTTGTGTATTGGAACTAAGATAGCGAAGAAGCAGGTTTAAAAAGGCTTTAATACTGTCGCAAAATTTGTATAGTACAATATGACAAAATCCTTTTTTTTCTTTAATTGCCAAAACACAAATGCTTCTGTTAAATCCTTTAATGTAAATTTAAGGCATTTTAGGTTTGAATTCAAAAGGGTTAGAGATTTTGGGTTTCCCTTTTTCGATTGACAAATATTTTTGCTAAAAATCAAAAAAACCTCCAAAATTTTACCTTGATCCAAACTTTCCTATCCTTTATTCTATTATATGGAAGTTCACAGAATTCACAAAGGAAATCCAAATCCTCTTATTCAATCATTGTATCATTAAAACACTCTTAAATTCCTTTAGTTTCAGAGTGTGAAGATCCATATTCCATTAAGTAGGCTTTGATAAAACCATTTAGGTTTCCATCCATTACAGATTGTACATTGGAGGTTTCAAAGCTGGTCCTTAAATCTTTTACCAATTTATAAGGATGCATCACATAATTTCTAATTTGTGAACCCCATTCTATCTTTTTCTTGGTACTCTCTATGGCGTTAAGCGCTTCTTGCTTCTTTCTGAGTTCAATCTCGTAGAGCTGAGATTTTAGCATCTGCATGGCTTTCTCTCTATTCTGACCTTGTGATCGGGTTTCTTGGCATTCTATGATTAATCCACTTTCGGAGTGCTTTAAACGAACCGCAGTTTCTACTTTGTTTACATTTTGTCCACCAGGTCCGCTAGAGCGAAAAGTGTCCCATGAAACGTGAGCAGGATTGATTTCTATTTCAATAGCATCATCTATTACAGGGTAGGAGTAGACTGAAGCAAAAGACGTGTGTCTTTTTCCAGCAGAATCGAAGGGGGAAATTCTTACTAAACGATGAACGCCATTCTCACCTTTTAAATATCCATAGGCAAAATCACCTTCGAACTCTAAACTAACTGTTTTTATGCCAGCAGGTTCTGCTTCTTGATAATCGATGGTTTTTACTTTGAAACCATTGTCTTCACCCCAACGAACATACATTCTCATGAGCATTTCGGCCCAATCTTGGCTTTCTGTTCCACCAGCACCTGGATTGATTTTTAGCACAGCTCCCATTTTGTCTTCTTCAGAACTGAGCATGTTGAGGAATTCAAGATCCTCAATTAACTTGACGCAACTCTGGTATTGCTTGTCCAGCTCCTCTTCAGTAGACTCTCCAGCTTGTAAAAACTCAAGCATCACTTCTAAATCGCCATGTGATTCTATGACCTCCTCAAAATCGATTACCCATTTTTTTAGACTTCGTAAGTCTTTAAGTATTTTTTCTGCTTCTTTTGGATTATCCCAAAAATTGGGAGCTTGTGTTCTTTCTTCTGTCTCTATGACTTCAATTGTCTTTCTATCAATGTCAAAGATACCTCCTCAAAGCATCTATTCTTGCTTTTAATGCTTTTATATCATCCTGTAATACCATGATTTTCTATCTGTTCGTTAATGATTTCTGTTTCGTAGCCTTTTGATGATAAGAACTTTAACAACTTCATTTTTTTCTCAAAATCGTTTTGTGCTATAACAGTTTGGGATTTTTTGTTCAATATTTCCTGCAAATTTAATATATATTTCTCCTCATCAATTTCTTGGATCGCTTTATTTATGGAATAGGTAGAAATTTGACGGGCTTGAAGTTCCATTTTTATTTTATACCGCCCCCATTTCTTAATATTTACCTTGCCTTGAACAAAAGCAAGGGCAAATCTTTCTTCATTCAAGAAATTCTGTTGAATGAGTTCTGCAATCACTTCATCTTGAATCTCTTCATCTATATTCCATTCCTTAAATTTTCTTTCTATTTCCCAATGACAACGTTCCTGATAAGCGCAATATTTAGCTGCCTTTTCAAGTGCCATTTTAAAATCGATAATAAGGGGTTTCTGAAAATTCATTAATGAAATTTCGAGCAAAAGTAAGCATTTCTCTAGATCGTGATTTACCTAAATGTCAAAAAAAATTGTGAATTGTATCTCAAGATTTGGTCAATTCATTAATTTAGCCAATGCTCTTTCTATTAAGATTAATATAGAGGAGTCTCATGTAAGATTACCAGTTGTTATTGATGAAATAATCTATGATAACTCAAAAATAGTACTTATGCGTAAGAAAATAGATTTTTTAGTAGTGGGTTCGGGGATAGCAGGTCTATCCTATGCAATAAAGGTTGCAGAAAAAGGGAAGGTATTAATTGTTACAAAAAGCACATCAGATGAAACAGCTACCAAATATGCACAAGGTGGAATTGCTGCAGTGATGTATAATCCCGATTCCTATGAAAAACATATTGAGGATACCATGAATGCTGGAAACTATCTAAGCGATCCAGATATTGTTAGAATGACCATTACAGAATCTACTGCACGAATTAAAGAATTAATAGAGTGGGGGACCCAGTTCGACAAGAATTCTTTAGGTGAGTATGAGTTAGGACGAGAGGGAGGACATAGTGAGCATAGAGTGTTGCATCATAAAGATAGTACAGGCCTTGAGATTGAACGTGCTTTACTAGAAAAGGTTAGGAATCATCCGAATATTGAAGTTTGGGAAAACCATTTTACTATTGATATCATCACTCAACACCATTTAGGGGTTAGGGTTCGAAGAAAAAGAAAAGACATACATGTAGATTTAAAAAGAGACAATCAAACCACCGATGTGGAATGTTATGGAGCCTATGTTTACAATCCGCTCGAAGATGAGATACATACTATTTTAGCAAAAGTAACTATGGTGGCTACAGGAGGTATTGGAAATTTATATGCCAGTACAACAAATCCAGAAATTGCTACAGGTGATGGAGTTGCTATGGTTTATAGGGCTAAAGGAGATGTGGAATCAATGGAGTTTGTACAGTTTCATCCTACTTCACTATTTAATCCAGGGGAAAAACCATCTTTTTTAATTACTGAAGCATTACGAGGTTTTGGTGGAATTCTAAGAGATGGAGAAGGAAAAGCTTTTATGGAGGAATACGATGAGCGCGGCTCTTTAGCTCCTCGTGATATAGTTGCCAGGGCAATAGATAATGAGTTAAAACACAGTGGAGAGGAGCATGTTTTTCTAGATTGTACACATCTTCCAAAGGAATCGCTAATGAATAGTTTCCCTAAAGTATATGCCAAATGTTTAGACTTGGGTATGGATATTTCTCGAGATCAAATACCCGTGGTTCCTTCTGCTCATTATAGTTGTGGTGGAATAAAGGTGGATAAAAATGGAAGATCTTCCATTAAAAATTTATATGCATCAGGGGAATGTGCAGCGACTGGTTTGCATGGGGCAAATCGTTTGGCTTCCAATTCATTATTAGAGTCTGTTGTTTTTAGCCATAGAGCGGCAGTGCAAAGTAAATTAGAAGTAAATGAGCTCAACTACTGCGAAGGTATACCCTGTTGGAATGATGAGGGTGTTATTGACAACGAAGAAATGGTTTTAATTACTCAGAGTACTAAAGAACTGCAGTCGATGATGAGTAATTATGTTGGAATTGTAAGAAGTAATGTCCGTTTGAAAAGAGCTCTAGATAGATTAGAGATTATTTACAGAGAAACAGAGTCTTTGTATGAGCGTTCTAGACTATCCATTGAGATTTGTGAGCTGAGGAATCTAATTAATGTAGGCTATCTTGTTATTAAGATGGCACAGAAAAGACAAGAAAGCATAGGCTTACACTATAGTATAGATTACCCAAGAGAGTAGCGGTTTTTAAAAGGATACTGAAAAACTAAAATAGAATCCTAAGGAAGCATAGGAATACTTCATGTTATTATTTCTACTTCCTTGTAATGCCAATTTGGTTTCTTCATTATATGCTACTGGTTCTGCAAAGTTGATAAACTCAGCCTGATTGGTTTTGTAACCAAAGGAATGCTGAAGACCTACCACAAAGGCAGCTTTATGATATACAAAGTTGACCCCTCCTGTTAAATGAAATAAATCTAAATTTAGATTTTCAAAACTGTTAGATTCCCAGAATTTGGGATTATATCCTTGAATATAGGGGTTGAAATCAGTCCTGAAACCAGAAAGAAATCCTAGGTTTTCTTTAAGCATCAATTTATATCCAATAGCAAAATTTATTATTTGTCTATTTCCAAAATTGTAGGCTGAAAAGTCACTGCCATATTCACTTTTTGTAGAGCCTTTTCTTGTTGGATCAATAGATTTATATTCTTTGATTCCCATAAAATACTCCATGGTAAAGTAGTATTCGCTTCGGATTTTATCTGAGAAATATCTCAATCCAAAAGCAATAGAAAGAGGATCTTGCATTTTAAAGTATACAAACCTAGGGTATTCATTATGGTAAAAGTCGTCGATAAATTCTCCTTCGTGATAGATATTGGTTTGACTCACTGTTTTATTTACATCAGCATTTCCAAATAATCTCATCGATGGCAAAGTGACATTTAAACCTGCACTCCAATGCTTAGCTCTATATAGAACTCCTAATTTTGCAATCAATCTCCAATTATATGCTTTTAGTTTTTCGTATGATTGCCAATTACTAGAAACTAATGGAATGCTATCTATAAAAGATTCCTTATCAACTGGGATAATATTAGCAGTTGCTGATCGAGAATAACTTAAGCTTTGAACACTAACATTTATACTAGTACCAATTGACCAGTGCTCGTTAATTTTTGTTGACCAACCAAAGCTACCCCAATAATCATCAAATTTGCTATTTAAATCGAATAGACCAGTATATTCTTCGTCAAATAGTTCATTTGATAAATTGGTGTCTGTTAATCTTACTCTATTATATATAGAGGTTTGGGTGCTGTTGCGATTAAAAACAGCCACCTGAAAACTGGTGTGTTTTATTCTTTTCGATTGAAACAAATAGGATGCAAATCGAGGAAATACTTTAAAAACCCAGTTCTCCATTTCAGTCCCTTCTCCTAGTGGGTTAATGTATTTCTTGTGCTCTAAATTGAAGAGGCTGGCATTTAAGTCGATACGGGATTCTTCAATATCTGCAATTCCTGCAGGATTGTAGAATATAGCAGTGATTTCGGCGTTTCCACCAACCACAGAACCAGAGAGCAAGGAAGCTTCGGTATTAAAGCTATTGGTCCAATAGTTACCAGGTTGTGCCCATGCAAACAATGGAATCCAAAGAAGAACTAAAAGAAGCTTACGCATTTAGGTTTTTTTTGAGTCACAAAAATAGCAAAATAGTTTATTCTGTTATCTCAATAGAGTAAGAAGCAGAAAATGATTTTCCAGGTTCAAGATTGAGGATGCCTTCTTTTTCTTTTAAATTCTGATTGGTGTTTGTGGCATCCGCATAGCCCAACCATGGCTCAATACAAACAAATGGAGCTTGAGGTTTTGCCCAAATTCCTAATGAAGGAAAGTCGTTAAATTTGACTATGAGTTGGCTACCTCTTTCCTTGTGACTCAAACTTACTTGTCTGCTTTTTAAACTCTTAAAAATCAAAGCATCATTATTAAATAAATCAGGATGGAGTTTTAATTGATTGGTCTGATTCATTATTATATCACCCTCCTCTTTTATCATTCCGTTTTTATCTAAATCCCAGGTTTTTAAGGTTTCTGTATCTTTAAACTCCAAGAAATAGTCATTATACTTTTCATTTTTCAACAGAGGACAATTAAATGCAGGATGTCCACCTAAAGAGAAATACATAGTTTTATGATCTTTATTCACCACTTCATGAATGATTTCTAATTTGTTTTTGAGGAGGCTAAATTTGATTTTAAAGTCGAACTCAAAAGGATAGTTAGTAAGAGTGCTTGGGTTTGACGAGAGTTGAAGAGTAATTTCCGTTTTACTATAATCAATCAGCTTCAATTGTTTATTCCGCCTGATAAACCCATGACGAGGTAAGGAATACTCATTGTTTTCAAAAATATATTTATTTTCTTTTAAACCGCCAACTATTGGAAAAAGCACAGGTGCATGACTTTCCCAAATATCAGGATTGGCTTGCCAGATGTATTCTATTTTGTTCTTTTTAGATTGTAGGTGACATAGTTCCGCGCCAATGCCATTCACACCTATGTGAAGGTGTTCATTCTCCAAATAGTATCTCATTGTATTAAATTTTTTAGTGGAGAAGCAATTTACGTATTATTTTTGAATGATTAGTATTTTCTTGATGCTTCCTTCTTCAAATTCAATCTCTAGATCGCCGATTCTCCATGAAAGAATGGCACAAGCGACATTTTAATTAACTGTAAAGAAATAATAAATAGACTTAAAAACAGTTATAAAGGTTGTATTTAAATTAATATGTATAGATATTTTGAAAACATTTCATACCTTAAATTATAATTATATTTTTGCAAAAAATATGTAATCTTTATTTTTATGGAAAATAAGTGGAACCTCTTTGAGAAGTTTTTAATAACTGAAAATGTAAACCTTTCAGTAAGTGATTTTTTATTGAACTCAGTTCTTATTATCATTATGAGTTGGTTATTGTCTTTAACTTATCAAAGGGTTGCCAAGACTTTATCGAATAGAAAAGATTTTGGTGCTAATTTTATGTTATTAGCATTTACAACTATGTTGATTATCACGATTGTTAAATCATCCTTAGCTTTATCTTTAGGATTAGTAGGTGCTCTTTCTATTGTTCGCTTTAGAGCTGCTATTAAAGAGCCAGAAGAATTAGCATATCTGTTTTTTGCCATAGCAATGGGTTTAGGACTTGGTGCTAATCAGGTGTATATTGTAGGTACTGCTTTTGGCGTATTAATGGTGATTCTTTGGTCTCGTTTCTTTATAAATGGGAAAGACGATTCACAAAACCTCTTTATCACATTAAACACAGGCGGTAATACTGATGTTAAACTAAAAGAAGTACAGAGCATCATGAAAAGTCATTTCAGCAAATTTCAATTGAAGCGCTACGATGAAAATCAGAACGCATTAGAGATTTCATTTGTTGCCGATATAAAAAAGGCTGAAAAACTTGAAGCCTTCCGTTCTGAAGTTCGAGCTAAGTATCCAGAGTTGAATATTTCATTCCTTGATAGTAAAGCTTATTAATGACCTTAAGTAAAGAATATACAGAGTTAAAAACTAGTCGATTCGAACGTAAGTTTGTCATTGAACGGGGTGGTGTGCCATATGTGGAGAAGATTGTAAAAATGAATCCCGGTGCATTTCGATCAGCATATTATGAGCGTCAGATCAATAATATTTATTTTGACACTGCTAATCTGCGCAACTATTACGATAACCATTTTGGTAAAAGTAAAAGGGTGAAAGTGAGAATTAGATGGTATGGAGATACCTTCACTAAAGTTGAGAGACCCATTCTGGAGTTTAAATTAAAGACAGGAGCTGTAGGGAGAAAGTTATCTTTCAAATTAAAGAGTTTCGATTTTCATAAGGATATAACAAAAATCGAAATTCATAAGGTATTTAATGACTCAGATATACCTGCATGGGTTTTGGATGAATTACTTTCTTTAACACCCACTTTATTAAATACATACAAAAGGAAGTATTATATTTCTTTCGATAAACTTTATAGATTTACCATAGATCATCACATGGTATTTTATAATTTCAGTCCGAGGAATAAAGGCTTTTTAGAAATGGTTAAACAAAATGATATTACAGTTTTAGAACTGAAATATGATATGCAACACGATACTACTGTTGGGAGAGTGACAAAGTATTTACCTTTTCGTTTAGGTAAGTTTTCGAAGTATGTTTATGGTGTTGAGGCCTTTAACTATCATTTAGCGATATAGAATATGCAAATTTGTAATTATTTTATTTACAAGAGAAAGAACATTTACTTACTAGTTTTGTTGGCTTCTATATTGATGCTTTCGTCTTGTAAATTACAAGTAAAAGAGGATGGTTTACTTCCTGAAATATATTGCTCTGTAGATTCTGCACAATTAGATAAGAGTAATAATTACTGGTATGATCAAGGTTCTGTTTTAGGTAAACAAAAGCTTAGTTTAGGTGGATTTATAACTTCAAATGAAGCTCGTTCTGGCAACCATAGTGTTTTATTAACTAAGGAAAAAACTGTAGGTTTAAGTACGAAATTTAAAAATATTAGTGGAGATGAGCGGTTTTTGTGTAGTGTGTGGATGAAAGGAAAACAAAATTCTGCTGTATTAGTTATACAAGGGAATGATTCTAAAAAATTGTGGCATGCACAGAAAGAATTTTCAGTTATTGGTGAAAATGGATGGAATAAACTAGAAGTAGAACTACAGCTCCCTCCAAATATTTCTGGTTTTAAAGTATATGTTTGGAATATAAATGCCGATTCAGTTTATTTTGATGATTTATTGATAAAAGAATTGGGTCCAGTACAGTATCCTGATTATTCTAATGAAGAAAAATTACATTTGTATTTCTCTGATACAAAAATGAATAAGTTCAGAAAGAAAAGAGTCAATGCTTTTAATGAAGGAATTCACTTTAGTGATGGAGAATGGATGAAGGGAATTCTTTCTGATGAGAATAGCGTGATGCCAATAAAATCTAGATTAAAAGGAGATTGGCTTGATCATATGCAAGGTCAAAAGTGGTCTTTTAGAACTAAAATGAGAGACGATTATACCTTTAATCGAATGAAAGTGTTTTCTCTGCAAAACCCTGTCACACGGTTTTTTATACACGAGTACTTTATACATCAACTTTTTGATCAAGAGGATATCTTGACTACGAGATATGGGTTTGTGCCTGTATATTTAAATGGAACTAGCCTAGGGGTTTATGCTTATGAGGAGCATTTTGCAAAACAGTTGGTGGAATACAACTTAAGAAGAGAAGGTCCTATATTGAAAATTGATGAAAATCCTTTGTGGAGAGAAAGACAAAGTGAGATTTCAAATGACAAGCAGTACAATTATCCTTATTATGAAGCAGCTAAAGTTGATGCTTTTAGTTTAAGTAAAACCTTGGAAAAACCAGCATTAAAGGCTCAGTTTGAAATAGCTCATAGTTTGGTATATCAATATAAAAACGTATTATCTCCAGTTGATGAATTGTTTAATATTGATGTTTTGGCAAAATACTGGGCATTAATTGATTTGTCTGATGGTCGTCATAGTTTAGTTTGGCATAATCAAAGATTCTATTATAATCCAGTATTATGTAAATTGGAACCAATAAGTTTTGATAATTATACTGATTTTTATGATGATACTGTAGATCCTAAGATTTCTGCCTTTTCTATGTATAAAAACCCGGTAGGAGCTTCGGAGTTTCTAGTGTTGAAAAATGTATTTACATCGAAAGCATTTTTAGTCAAATATGTTTATTATTTAGAGAGATATACTGATGAAGATTTCTTGAAAAAGTTTATTGAAAGCCAAAGTGAACGAGTATCCGACTATGAAGAACTTATTGTAGAGGAATTTGATGATTATGAATTTGATCCTAATTATATCCTTCAAAAAGCAAGAGTTTTAAAACCTCAATTACAAATGCTTAAAGACAACATTGAGTCAGGAGTTTATAGCAGAACTGATTTGCAAGTTGTAAATATAGAGGGGGATACGTCGTATTTACCAAAAGTGATTCCTTTCTTTGTGAATGCTTATTATAATCAGAAATCTGTAGATAACGTGAAAATTAAAATCGAAAATTTCTACGGTAAACAAATTGAAGTTCTGGGTTTGGCTGATGAAAATAGTAAAATGCTTTATTTATTTGATGCCCCTTTTCATATAAAGGCCTATTATGGGAGCTTTTCGGATACAACAATAGAATATAGGTATTCTGCTACAGCTCGTCAACTAGCCTATAGAGTTTTAGGTCATAAGGAAATTTTATTTTCAGAATTATCTTTATTTGAAAAGAATACTGCTGCAAGCCCATACCAAGAGTTATTGAGGAGCTTTAATTTAGAAACATGTGAGCTGTTTGAACAGCATGGTGATTCTTTAATAGTTTCTGGAGTACATGAGTTAACAAGCAAAGTTTTAGTACCTAAAGATAAAATTGTGGTTTTTAGAGAGGGGACTCATGTAAATATATTGAATGAAGGAACAATTATTTCTCATTCTCCAATATATATGCTTGGAACCGAAGAAGAACCCATTAAAATATACTCCTCAGATACCACAGCGAATGCGTTTACGGTATTGCAAGCTGGAGGAAGAAGTGTTTTAAATCATGTGGTTTTCGAAGATTTAAATACTTTAGAATACAAAGGCTGGAATCTCACAGGTGCAGTGAACTTCTATGAATCTGATGTTGATATTTCGAATTGTAGCTTCCTTAAAAATCATTGTGAAGATGCCCTAAATATAATTCGTTCTGATTTTTATGTTACAAGATGTGTTTTTGAGGATATTTATGCAGATGCCTTTGATTCAGATTTTTGTACTGGCTTATTCGATTATTCGAGCTTTGATAGAGTGGGCAATGATGCCATCGATTTTAGTACCAGTCAAATCCGTATTGAGAATTGCGAGATCACCAATATTAAAGACAAAGGGGTGAGTGGAGGAGAAGGTTCTACACTTTGGGTTAAAAATACTACTATCACTAATTGTAATATAGGTGCGGCGTCAAAAGATTTATCTAATGTAAGTCTAGAAAATGTGAATATAGAGAATTGCTATTACGGATTAGTGGCCCTAAGAAAGAAACCAGAATATGGAGCCGCAGTGTTAGAAACCAAGAAGCTAAAATTAGATAATTGTCAAATCAAGCATTTAATAGAAAAGAACTCAGTTCTTTATTTTAACGGCAGAAAAATAGATGGCATTAGAGAGAATGTTGCCGAATTGTTCTATTAAAATGGCATAATGTGCGGATAATAATAAACAGCTATCCATCCTGTAATACCTAGAATTATACCCATGAAGAAAAAGAAAAATGCCAATATTGCTTTTTTCTTGTAGATGCTATAAGCTCCCAAAATAAAGGAAATTAACGCGTATATAAACATTCCTATAATCATCCTCTTGTAAATGTTAGTTCGGTTTCTGTACTTAATTCCTCATTGTAAAAATAGCCCTCTTTGTCAAAGTGTTTTAAATCTTCAGGGTTTTCTATTTTGTTTTCTATGATATATCGACTCATCAAACCTCTAGCCTTTTTAGCAAAAATACTAATTACTTTATAAGAATTTCCTTTAGCTTCTTTAAAAATAGGAGTGATGATAGGACTTTTGATCTTTTTGGTATTAATCGCTTTAAAATACTCGTTCGAAGCTAGGTTCACTAAAACACTTGTTCCACTTTCGTCAATTGCTTTTTGGAGGTTCTTGGTTAATTTGTCTCCCCAAAATTCGTACAGGTTTTTAAATTTATCTGTCTGTAGTTTAGTTCCCATTTCCAGTCGATATGGAAGAATCATATCATATGGTCTTAAAATACCATATAAACCGGAGAGCATCATCA
>JADGDY010000100.1 GCA_016744655.1 Bacteroidales bacterium
AATTAGTTATAGTGGAAATATTGAGTTTTCGGGACTCCATACCATCGATTTACCAGAGAGTATTTCCTTTTTTAAAGAAGAAAAAATCTACCTATTTGTAGAGTTAAGCAATGGTGGACACCCCTATGATCGTACCTCTGATGTGCCTGTTCTTTTAGGTGGAAGTAGTAGGACTATTGTAACAAGTACAGCACGTGAAAACCAAAGCTATTATAAACTAGATAACGAATGGCTTGATTTTTATCATTATGAAGACCCAAGCGGATTTCAAAATACAGGTAATTTCTGCGTAAAAGCAATAGTTAATCATAATCCTACTTTAGGTATTGGGGATATGAAATTATTTGATACTGGAAGTTTAAAAGTAGGACCTAATCCTTTTAATACAACAACCAAAATCTCTATTGACACTAAAAATACGGCTACAGTTACTATTGATATTTATTCGGTAGCTGGTCAGCTTGTTGAACACATGAATTTGGGTAAAACAATAGAAGGTGTAAATCACGTTGATTGGCAAGCCGATGATTTAAAACCTGGCGTTTATTTCATTCATTTGAAACTTGATAATCAGACTGTGGACCAACAAAAAGTGATTAAGGTAGATTAGTTTAGTTTAAAGAAGAGAGATGTCATCACTCAAGGCGATGGCATCTCTATTTTTCTTTAAACTGTATTTCGACTAGCATTAATATTTCCAAAGAGCGCTTGCATTGCGCTTTTCTTATATCCCTTTATTTATAGGATTAATCAATTAATTACACATATTTGACTTAGCTGTAAAATTTATTAGGTTTTTGATATTAAAGCTAGGGTGCAGACAACCATTTTTAAAAACAGCACCACTTATATAATAAAAGCAAAGCCAAAATATGCAGACTTTAGATGATAATACTATAATAGAGGGATGTCTCAAAAACGAAAGGTGGGCACAGAAGGCTTTATATGAAAAGTATAAATCAAGAATGTATACCTTGGCTTATAGAATCACTAACAACTTTGAAGATGCAAACGATGTTTTGCAGGAAGGATTTCTTGAGGTTTTTAAATGTTTAAAATCATTTAGACAAGAATCTAAACTAAGTAGTTGGGTACATACTATCATTGCAAGGGCAGCACTCAAAAGAATAAAGCATAAATTGGAATTTAACGATTCAATTTCTGAAATTGAGAATACCAGAATAAATTGGGACTTTGATATTGATATACAATATTTGGAGTCGGCAATTGCATCTTTACCAGATGGTTATCGTAGTGTGTTTACCCTGTATGAAATTGAAGGATTTAAGCATAGGGAGATTGCCAAATTACTTGGTGTTTCTGTAAATACGTCTAAATCACAGCTATATAAGGCTAAAAAAGTATTGCAAAATAAGCTTCAAAAAGTAATTTCTTATGGATAAGAGAAAAGAAATATTAACTGAAGCCTTGGGTAAACTTCCTGTTTACGATCCTGAAAACTCTAATTGGTTAGCCATAAGCGATGAGCTTGATAAAACGCATGACTTGCTACAACATTCAAAATTTTCACAAATAGATCCGCCTGATTTTATTTGGGAAAACTTAGAGAACGATTTAAACTATCAAGAAAAGCTTACAGAATTACCATCATATAATCCGCCATCAATGGTTTGGAAACAAATCAACAAGAATCTGAATGTTTCAAAAGAAGTAAAGCAAATACCTAAACAAATCAACTGGCCATTTTGGGTAACTACAATGGCAGCAGCAGTATTGATTATTGGTTTTATTGTTTTTCAAAATCATGATAGTTTCAATTTAAATAGCGATGCATTAGAAACAGTAAGTAGCTCAAAAGACAAACATGTCTGGGATAGAGAAGACAGTGAAATAGAAAAAACGATTGAATTAATATGTTCTCAGAACCCTTCATCATGTTTAAGTCAGGAATTTGTAAAACTTGAGAACGATTTAATTGATTTGACTATTTCTAGGCAAGATATCTTGAGTCAAATGGGAAGAAAGGATACGGAATCTGATTGGGATCTTGTTTTAACCGAAATTGAAATAAAACGGTCTAATATCCTCAAGGAAATGATTAAAATTAGTATATAGATATGAAAGCAACAAGACTATACATATGGCCTATATTAGTGTTACTATCACTTTTCTTCTTTGGCAAAGTCGAGGCACAGGAAAACAAAAACCAGGTTTCTATTAAAGAATCATATCATTCTATTTGGGAAGATAATGTTTGGATATGGGTTGATGCAAATCATGCTGAAATAGAATGTACATCTTATCAAGGTGATAGTATTCTCATAGAAATTGAAATAACTTCAAGCCACATTGAAAAATCTATAGCAGCCAATGATTTAAAAAAAATGAAGGTTGTTAGTGAAAAAATAGGCTCTAAACATTATTATAGAAATTATATAGAATTGAAAAGAGATGAAGAAAAGCCTGTATCTTCTATACAAGTTTTTTATCACATTAAAGTTCCTGAGCAAACAAGGGTTAGCATTCAAAATTACTTTGGTGATATTAAAGTTCAGGATTTTCAAAATGAGTTAAGAATCACCAGTAATTATAGTCCAATAAATATTCATAAGTTTAGTGGAAAACTAAGTGTGGAATCTACATTTGGAGACATTAATGCAAATAGCTTAAATGGAAAGATTAAAATAAAATCCAATCGCTCTAATGTGGCCATTGATGATTTGTCGGGTGAATTACATATGGATTCCAAAATAGCAGAAGTTAGTATTGACAATCTAAAGGAGATTTCTGAGCTTAAAATAAATGCTACTAAATCAAAGTTATTTCTAAACCTTTCAAAGCCCAAACAGTATTCTTATGAATTGGATTTGGAAAAAACAAAACTGACAATACCTGAATCAATACCTCTAGAATTTACGAAAAATGAAAAAGATATTATTAAAGCGCATTATAATATGAAGGAATCTATGCCAAGACTTCAAGTAGAATTAAGCATAGGTGTATTAACTATAAAAACCAATAAATAGATGCTACGATCAAAATTAAATATCTCAGGATGGGCAGGATTATGTCTAACAATTCTAATTTTTTGTCCTAAATTTATTTTGGCACAAAATGAAGATGTTATACAAGACTCTTCCAATTTAGTTAAAGATTCAGAACTTCAATATTTGGCTCCTTGGGAACATGCCTTTATGATGCACGAAGAAACCAAATGGATTTTTAAAGCTTTTTTGAATGGATACGATGAGTCAGGTGGAATGAAAATTGGATTCGAAACCAAATTGAAGAGGAGTTTTTCTGTTAATATTGATGGAGGAATAACAAGTATGTATTATCCAGATCCTGAAAGAGACTATATAAATAGAACAAATTCTTATTTTCTATCCTTGGATGCAAGGTGGTATTACCGACAAAAGAAACGAATCCAAGAAAAAAAGCTTTCAGCTAATCTATCCGATAATTATATCTCTTTAGGGTATCGATTTTCTTATTTAGACTTTGATAGAATTAAAGCACAACAGATTTTTGCTAGATGGGGTTTGCAAAGACGATTTTTAAGTAATGGAATTGTAGATATGGGATTTGAATTTGGAACTTTTTTGGATAAAGATCAGAAAATGTACCAATTGGGGAATTATCTGAATATTGGTTTGGCATATGCTAAGGATAAATATAAATTGGATAGAGAGAAATTATGCCCCGTTTTACGTTGTTATGCCGCAGATAGTTATGTGTTTAAAGTTAATTTCACAGAGTTGGTAAATATGTTTTTTGGAGATAAGGCAATTCGTTTAAAATTTAGACCTGAAATAGCATTTGAAAAGAAGCTAGGCCTATCTCCCTTCTCTATTAATACTCAGCTGGCTGCTCAATTGTATTATTCTGGATTACAATCTATGTCGGATAGGCAGTTTAGTTATCGTATTGATGTACTTCTAGAAGGTAGGTGGTATTATAATTTGAAAAGGCGAATCAGAAAAGGAAAAACGGGTAATGGTCTTTCAGCAAATTATATTGCTTTAGGAGGTAATATAATGTATGATGACCCAATGTATAACCATAAAACGCAATTTAGAAATAATTTACACCTAATCACAGGTTGGCAAAGGCTATTTGGAGAACACTTGTATTTTGATTTAAGTATTGGATTTACATACCTGCCTGATAACTCAGAATACTATATTGAACCTAGATTAAAAACGGCTGTTGGGTATCGATTCTAAACAATTCTCAATTTGTTTCATTATAAATGAGATATGAATCCTAACCCCTTTTGTTTCAAGAATATATTAGTTTGACAAAAAAAGAGAGATGTCATCGCTTAAAGCGATGACATCTCTCTTTTTAAACCGAATTTCGACTGGCATTAATATTTCCAAAGAGTGAACGCATCACCATTTTTTCATATTCTTTTACGAATGGGCTGTCTTTTCCTTCTTTTATCTTTTGAATTTGTATGAGCGCGTATTGCTGAATATTAAGTAATGGGAGTACCACATTTTCTCTAAGCTGAATACTCTTTCTGCTTCTGGCATTGTCTTCCAAAAGCTCACATTGACCAGATATCTCAAGAACCAACTTTTTCGTTAAAAGATATTCTTCATAAATCATGGTCCAAAAACCACCAAACTTTTTATCGTTTTTCATATAGGCAGTAAGTGCAAAATTGGTTTTACTCATACTTTGCATACTATTATTGATGAGGGCTTTGAAAAAGATGGACTCTTTGTAAAGTTGTTTGCAATCTTGAAGCTGATCTCTGTTCGATTCTTCTTCCAGTGCACTTCCTAAGCCATAAAAACCAGGCACATTTTGCTTCAGCTGACTCCATGCTCCCACAAAAGGGATGGCTCGTAAATCTTCAAATACCAAACCTTCACTTTTTCCTCTTTTCGATGGGCGACTACCAATATTAGCCATTCCGTAATATTTTAAAGTGCTACGCTCCTCTAAAAAAGGAATAAAGAGTTCGTGCTGTTTTAAGTCTTCATATTTCTTAAAACTAGATTCCGAAAGTTTTTCAATTAAATATTGTTGCTCTGTATTGAGTTCTGCTGATGTTTTATTGAAGAGGTTATTTTCTATTCCTGCAGTAAGTAGGTGACTCAAATTATGAACGGCAGCTTCTTTAATTCCATAATGAGAACTAATGGTCTGGCCTTGCACTGTCATTTGAATTTGTTGACTTTCTACTTGTTTTCCCAGTGCTGAGTAAAACATATGGGCATTTCCTCCTCCGCGAGCTGGTGGGCCGCCTCTGCCATCAAAGAAAACTACTTCTACCTCGTTTTTACGAGATACAGCTGTCATTTGTTTTTTGGCTTTTAAAATAGACCAATTCGCTGTGAGGTATCCGCCATCTTTGGTTCCGTCAGAAAAACCAAGCATGACCGTTTGCTGCATTTTTCTATTCTGTAAATGATTTTTATAGGAAGGGTTGGTGTAGATTTCCTGCATGGAATCTCCAGCTCCTTTTAGGTCATCAACAGTTTCAAAGAGAGGAGCAATATCAATGCTGAGCTTATCATCTCCCCAAGCACACCAATGTGCCAAGGCTTTTACTTTGGCCATATCTATCGACCCGCGGCAATTGCTGATGATATATCTATGTGCTCCTGCTTCTCCATTTGTGTTTTGAATTTCTTTGATCACTTCGAATGAGGCTAAGGTATCCTGAAGAACCTCGTCTTCCAATGGTTTCCACTCTGTTTTTTTCTTTGGAATCAGTAAGAAATCCAATTGCTTTTTATGTGATAAGTCGCTCCAGTTTTGTGGAATTAAATTAGGTTTCTGTTGAATAAAGGCCTCAAATGCTTTACCGATAATTCGGCTGTCTTGACGAATATCAATGCTTGCAAAATGAAAACCAAAGCTTTTAACTTTTCGCTTGAAATTTTGAAGTTTCCCTAGGAATAGACTTTGATGATCTCTTTTGAGGAGGGTTTCAATTTCATTAATCCTCTCTAAAAGAATTTTGCTGTCTAGTTTTTGAGCAGAATTCTTTCCTGTCAATTCGTTTTGAAAGTCAGAATCGAGTTGCTCGAGTATTTCTGAAATGCCGGCAAAACTTAATCGGCGCTTCAATTCTTTAATGTCTTGAGAGTAACAAGAAGTAATATTAAATCTCAGTCTTTCAGCTACTTTTAATGTGGTGTCAACCTTTACAAATGGATTGCCATCGCGGTCGCCACCGGGCCAAAATCCAAGCTGGATAAGTTGTTTTCCATGTTCTTCTTCATTTGGAAAGAACTGCTCAATTTTATCTAATAACTCTCCAACAGCAGGATAAAAAACATTGGATAAATACCACATCAAACTTAAAGCTTCGCTATAAGCTGTGGGCTTTTGCTTTTTATAAAAAGCAGTTTTTCCTAGTTGTTGGAGTAAATCTCTGGATAAGGCAATGTCACCATTGTCAATTGCCGATTTTAAATCGCTAGCAATGGCTAAAACAGAACCAGGGTAAAACTGGGTGGGATGAGCCGTTAATACTACCCTTACGGCAAAATTCTGCATCACTTGTTTGGCTTGTTCTGCTATTCCACGATTTTTCACTTTGGTGTGTATCCTCAACCATGAGTCGGAGTCGCTAATGCGGTGAATTTTATTATATGCAGCCTCCTCCAAAGCATCTATGAGTACGATCTGCCTTTCAACATATTGTATAATCTTGAATAGAAAGGTAATCTGTTCTTCTTCGCTAAAATGTGACTTGTGCTCTTGAAAGAAACCAGTAATGATTTGTTCGGGAGATTTTTTGTTATCCAATCCGCTGCTACATGCTTCTTGAAGCAAAGGGAGTAAGATTCCAGTTTGCTCAATGGCATCTAGGGGAAGGGTTAAAAATAAGCTATTATAAAGTTGATACTTGAGTTCAACGAGTTCTTGATAGGATTGTTTGATGTTTTCGCTCATAAATTAAGGGTTTCTACAAATCTAAGGATAATTAGTTTTTAAATAGTGAATAGAATGTGAATGAAAGATTAAAAAATGATTGTAAAGCTGAATCAAATACATGTGATATTGTGTTTTTTTCTAAATTGCCTTCCAGACAATGCAAAAATTACATGAAATTGCATTGTGGATAATGCAAAATAGAGCAAATGAGAAAAGGAAAAACAGTAGAAGAATATATCTTAGTGGATGAAAAGTGGCAATCAGAATTACTATTATTGAGGGAAATCATCCTCGAATCTGAATTGGATGAAACCATAAAGTGGGGTTGCCCAGTCTATACTATTATTGGGAAAAATGTGTTGGGAGTGGCCGCTTTTAAAAACTATGTGGGAGTCTGGTTTTATCAAGGAGTATTTTTGAAAGATGAGGCTAGGAAATTATTTAACGCACAGGATGGAAAAACCAAAGCATTACGGCAATGGCGCTTTTCATCTCTTTCAGAAATACAAGAAAGTAACGAAACTCTAAAATTATATATAGAGGAGGCCATAGAAAATCAAAGGTTGGGGAAAGAAATAAAGCCCTCCAAGAAAAAAGAAGTTTTATTACCTGCGGAACTTAAAGAAGCACTGGGAAACAATAGTATTCTAAAAGAACAATATGAGTCTTTGAGTCAATCTAAGCAGCGTGAGTATGCCGAGTATGTGGGTTCTGCTAAACAGGAAGCTACAAGGTTGAGAAGGCTGCAAAAAATAATTCCAATGATTGAAGCTGGAATTGGCTTGAATGATAAGTATCGCTCATGCTAATTTTAAAACTAACAAACGTCATTGTTTAGTTTTCGAAAACCTGTATCGATATGAATTCAATCTCTTATCTGTTTTTGAGTAGAAATCCCTAATTTAGCCTCCTCAAAATTTGGTTATGATGAAAAATATTTGGTCAAAATTAATAATAACTACTTTAGTAATATTGAGTTATTCTTGTAATAAAGATGAAGAAGCGTGCGAAGCTATTATCGAAAATAGTGGAATTATTGAAGCTTCGATTGCCATGAACTCTTGTAGTGAGCCATTCTACGATCAAGCTTTTTTAATCACCAATAATGAAAAGCTGGATGAGGTGTTAGCACTCAATAATAATTGTTCCAAACCAGAAATCGATTTCACCAAATATGAATTACTAGGTATGTATGCGTTTACTGCCAATACTGGTAGCTATTATCGTGAAGTAGTAAGAGATTCGGCCAATTCTCAATATATTTATACAGTAACAGTAACCAATTGTGGAAATTGTAATTGCTTAAGTGAAAATATGAATTGGGTTACGGTTCCCAAATTACCTGAAGGTTGGATAGTAGATTTTAAGAGGGTCATACCAGGAAATTAGATTCTTACATGACTCATTATAATAAGATACTGGGTTCTATATATTTTGACTTGTTTTTTTCAATGCTGAATGTCATGTAGTTATTCTTTTAATAGTACGTATATCCCTGAAAAGGTGATGCGTTTCTGTCCTTTTTCTGTTAAAAACCTCATTCTTTTTGTATATTGTTTACCTTTGGTTCCCGTTATCAAATGGGGAAATTGATGATGGTATCACCCCCTTTATAAGAGCTTCAAATATACTTGAGAATGAGAAAATTCGATCCTAAAAAGAACTATGAAGCCACTAAAAAAGCTATTGGCTATGTGGCTAGAAAATCTGCCAAACAAAAAGATTATGACCGTATCGGTTTTATGTCGGGTTTGGAAGTACACCAACAATTATTGACTAAGGAAAAGCTATTTTGTCGTTGTCCTGCAGGACAGTTTAACGGGCATGATGATTTTGATGCGGAAATTATAAGACATATGCGACCAACATTAAGCGAGTTGGGAGAGTATGATGGAACTGCATTAATGGAGTTTAGAACCCGAAAGAATATTCATTATAGAATAAAGAACGAGACCACTTGTACTTACGATATTGATGATACTCCTCCGTTTCCTATCAACAGTGAAGCCTTGGAAATAGGTTTAGAAATATCTTTGTTATCACGTTTTAATATTGTTGGTGAGGTACATATCATCAGAAAGCAATATTTGGATGGAAGTATTCCTGCTGGTTTCCAAAGAACAGCAATTTTAGGAGTTGATGGAGAGATTCCATTGAAGAATAAAAAAGTTGGTTTGATACAATTAAGTATTGAAGAAGACAGTTGCCGTGAGATTTCAGACATTGGCCACGATAGAGTTTATAAAACCGACAGATTGGGGATGCCTTTAATTGAGACGGTTACTCAACCAGAATTATTCAATCCTGAGGAGGTTCAAGAAGCTTGTGATTACATCAGATTCCTCAATAGAAGTACAGGAAAAGTGGCTACTGGTATTGGAGCAGGTAGACAAGATGTTAATGTGAGTTGTAAGGGTGGTACAAGAGTAGAGATAAAGGGAGTTTCTCATACCAAATGGATCCCGGAACTCACACATAATGAATCTTATCGTCAGTGGTCGTTATTACACTTACGCGATGAGTTAAAATCCAGAATTAAAAAGGATGATTGGAAAATGACTTCTGCTGAAGTAAACTATTATACTTTCAATTTCCCTTCAAAAGATATCAACGCGGCACAAGAAGCTGGTTTCACTATAATGGCTGTAAACCTTCCAAATTACCGCAAATTATTATCGCATTTTACTCAACCTGGTAAAATATTCGCCGACGAAATTGCCGACAGATTAAAAGTGATAGCTTGTTTAGAGCGCCCAAATATGACTCATAGCGAGTGTTTAGATCCACAAATAGCAGAAGATGACTTCGAGAAAATTCGCGATTTATTAAGCACTTCAAAAGAAGATGCACAAATCGTTTTCTGGGGGCCAGCTGATGATATGAAGACCGCTTTGGAAACCATAGAGGAACGTTGCTTAATGGCTTTTGATGGTGTGCCTCAAGAAACCCGTAAGTCATTTGAAGATGGAACAACCATTTTTGAGCGTGTATTGCCAGGTGCCGATCGTATGTATCCAGATACTGATTCTGCCCCAATTCCACTAGCTGATGAATATATTGAAGGATTGAGAGCTAACCTTCCTTCTGATGTGATTGATAGATACAATCAACTGAAAGAATGGAAAGTACCTACAGGAACTTATACATACCTATTCAAGAAAAACCTCTATCCATTAATCGATAAAATTCATAGTGAATTAGGGTTTTCTCCTCGGTTTATTGGTTCTTTCTTAGGACATAAACTAAAATTTGTAGAAGGTCATTATAAGTCAGTGGATAACTTTAATTTCAATACCATTTTTGCATTGTTTAAATATTTGAAAGATAATGATTTGCAAATGGAATTAGCGGCGTTGATGTTGCCTCATATATACACACATCCAAAAATGCAATTCGATTCTGTATTGAATTCCATCAATTTCAGAAAGGTAGATGCAAAAACTATTTATGGTCAAATTCCTTTCTTAAAAGAAAAATTCCAACTCATTGCTGTGGATAATACCAAAGAGAATGAGAAGAGTTGGGTAATGGGACAGCTGAGAAGAATGGCTATAGGAAATGTTCCATTGACAGAATTAGCAAAAGAAGTTGAAAAACAATTGAAGGATCTCTAAACTATTAAAACGACCGAAAATGACAGACGATATATTTCAAGGATATAAAGGTATAGCATTAGAAATGCTAAAAAAATACCACGTAAGGGTTTGGGGAACAGCAGTTATTGAAACCAGCCGTGGTTCTTTTGAAGGAACTGTTTTGCCACGAGCCGAGAATGATGATGATTTTCATATTGTCATGAAGATTATTACCGGATATAATGTGGGTATTGATGTGAATACCATCACTACCATGAAAGAAACAGGCTATAATAAAGCCAATTATAAAATTCCTGAAAAGGAATTTCCATTTACTGATGGACAACCCAAAGTGAAATTATTTGGAACAGGTGGAACCATTGCCAGTCGATTGGATTATAGAACCGGTGCGGTTATTCCTGCTTTCTCTCCAGGTGAGCTTTATGGAGCAGTTCCTGAGCTAGCAGATATTTGTAACTTGGAAACTGAAAAAGTTTTTGCTGTATTCTCTGAGAATATGGGACCAAAGCAATATGTGGCTTTAGCAAAAGCCATTGGTAGAGAAATTGAAAGAGGTGTGGATGGTATCGTTATTGGTCATGGTACCGATACCTTGCATCACACTGGAGCAGCACTTACCTTTATGGTTCAGAATTCTCCTGTGCCAATCGTGCTTGTGGGCTCACAGCGCTCGTCGGACAGACCAAGTTCCGATGCTGCTTTAAACCTAATGCATGCAATGTTTACTGCGGGACATAGTGATATTGCTGAGGTGATGGTGTGTATGTTTGGACCAACTTCTGATGATTACGGATTATTACATAAAGGCACAAGAGTGAGAAAAATGCACTCCTCTTATCGTTCTACTTTCCGTACCATTGGAGATACGCCTTTGGCTCGCGTAAACCGAGAAAGTATCATCCCAATTAAGAAAGAATACAACCACCGTCGTAAAGATAAAAATGTAACTATACTTCCTTATTTTAATGATAAGGTTACCATGTTGTATTATTATCCAGCCATGCAGCCTGATGTTTTAGATGCTATGGTAGATGCAGGCTATAAAGGAATTGTTTTTGTTGGAACTGGTTTAGGTCACGTGAATAAAGAATTATACCCAGCCATTGAAAGAGCTCACAAAAAGGGAGTCCACATGTATATGACTCTACAAACACTTTGGGGTTATGTTCACATGTTCGTTTATGATACTGGCCGCGATATGATGGCAAAAGGAATTATTCCTGCAGGAAATATGCTGCCTGAAACCGCCTTCGTGAAATTAGGTTGGGCACTTGGACAAACAGAAGATCAAGAGGAGGTTAAAAAACTAATGCTAACTCCTATTAATGATGAAATCACTCCGAGAGAACCATATAATGGTTATTTGGTTTATCAAGGTGGAGTTCCTGAGGTAGAGGAGTTTGTGAAGAAAGTTAGAAAGTAAGAATACCTTCTATTTTTAAAATATATGCATCAATTCATTTTAATATGAGTTGATGCATTTTTTATAGTATAAAGTAAACTCTTCTTTACTAGCTCAGCTGGAAATGTTTTCCAGCGGTTTAAATTGATAGTTTCGGATAAGAAATCTCTTACGGCTGGGGTGTCCTAAGTTAACAGAACTTCAGCAGGTATTTTCAAACCTTTATAAAGAGATTTAATCATTTTTAAAGTTAATCCTCGTTTTCTATTTAATATCTCGCTGACTCTACTTTGGCTGCCTAAGTATTCTACCATATCAGCTTTTGTAAGCCCCATTTGTTCCATCCTGAATTTTATGGCATCAATAGGGTCTGGTGGTGCAATTGGATAATTCTTTATTTCATAGCTTTCAACCAAAGTGATTAATAAATCAAATTCATCTCCTTTAGGGGTGTTTTTCTGAGCACCCCATAATTCTTCTATTCTAATCAATGCAGATTGGTAATCTTGTTCTTTGTGTATTGGTTTGATATTCATGTAGGTTATCTCCAGATTTGCAAGTTTACTTCTATGGGTTAAACAATTTATTAATCCAATTTATAAATAAATTACATAATTCATTGTTAGCATTTAAAAAGGATCTAGTAATAGCCAACCCCATTGGAGTACCAGGATTTTCTTGCCAAGCAAGCCAAGTGTGTATTCGTGCTTTTGATTTATGAATAGGTTTGTAATTATTCAACTTGTTAATTTCTAAGCTTTCAAGAGTTTCATTAACAAAAGGAAGGATTTCGTTTTCATTTGGGATTAAAACCGAAACAAAATCTTCTAACATTCCAGAGGTATTATTATTGGGCATAATCCATAAACCTATAGTGGGCCAATCATTACTTCTTAAAATTGTCCCAGTTGCTTCCAATTCATTAGGTAATGTATATTCAAAATCTTTGAGAATGTTTTTTATAGAATTCCATCTAGATTGAATATTTGTATCAGCATCTATTACAATTCCAATGGTGTCATTGTCTGTTTTTAGGTAACTTGGTAAATCAATTAATAAATTGTCTATCCCATTTGTATCTATGACTTCAAAACTTCCTTCTACTTTGTGCTTCTCAAAAATAGCCCAGAAAACATGTTTGTCATCATTTCCTTCTACTAATAATATCTGTTTCATAAGGCTATCGGAGATTTATGTTTTGATTTGCAGCTCTAATTATTTCATCTTTCTCAAAAGTGAAAGCTTTTATGATTCCGTTTTTATTAGCCATTCTATATAAGTTGCCCTCGTATTTTTCGTTGTTCAGTACCTTAGCAAATGAGTTGACTGTATCGTTACTATGAGTGGTTGCAAAAACCTGAACATTCAATTTTTCAGCAGTTTTAAATATTACTTCCCAAAGTTTCTCTTGTACAGAATAGTGTAATCCATTTTCAAATTCATCAATAAGTAGGTAACCGTTTTCGGAATTTACAAGTGCAAGTAAAATGTTCATGATTCTGTTGATTCCTTCACCCATAGATTTCAATGGATTTTTGAAATTGCTACCTTTCATTTTAACTACAGGATAACGAAAGCTATTTTTATTATTTTCACCTATATAGGATAGTCTTTCAATTGATGGGTCAACGATTTGTAAGCCTTCTATTAATTTGTTTTCCTTATCTGTTAATGTGATTTTGTCCCATAAAGTAGCTGCGTCTATATAATTTTCACCTTTTGTGTCTATATAGTTAAATAGCTTTGAACTTTTTGGAGTAATGAACTTGTTAAAAATATTTTCTTCTAATGGAATAATGGTTGTTGTTGAGGTGTTTTTTACCAATAATCCATATTTAACATTAGATGAATTATCATCTTTAACGATTATTTTTTTTGTTCCAACTTGGATTTGTTCGCCGTCAATTTCTTGAAAAACACTTCCTTCTGTATACTTTACAAAGCCCATTTTTATACTCCCATCATTTGGAGCATAAATTGTAATTAATTCTTTTTCTGAGAAATCAGATTTACGCCCATGAAACAAGCTTGAAAATAACTCAATGTTTGATTCCGTTTTTGAAGTGGTTTCTGATAACAATGAAACTTCACCTCTTTTGTCTAATATTTTATGCAGCCAAAATACATGACCATTTGTTGCTGATATTGAAATCGCTTCCAAAAGTGTAGACTTTCCTGTATTATTCCTTCCTGTAAAAAGATTGACCCTTTTTAAATCAGATATGTCAAGGGACTTAAGGTTTTTAAAGTTTCGTATTTGTAAGCTTTTCATTGATCTACTTTTTTACAAAGATAACTTTTTCAAATTTTGAAAAACATCTAAAGTTAAAAAATACTTTTAAACTCTGAAGTAATGATGAATAGGATTGCCATAATTTTCGTTATTTTGCACCATGGAAAGCAAAGCAAATAAACAAGTCATTTTAGGAGCAGTAGTTATTGGAATATCTGCTATGTTTTGGGGTTTCGATGGGATTGTTTTAACTCCACGACTGTTTAACTTGCCAGTTCCTTTTGTGGTTTTTATACTGCATTTGGTTCCTTTCTTGTTGATGAATTTCTTTTTATATAATCGTTATCCACTTATTAAAACCTTAAATAAAACGGAACTCTTTTCACTAATTATGGTGGCCACTTTTGGTGGTAGTATTGGGACCATGGCCATAGTGAAAGCCCTGTTTCTCGTCAACTTTCAATCCTTGTCCATCGTAGTTTTATTACAGAAATTACAACCAGTATTTGCTATATCACTTGCAGCTTTATTTTTAAAAGAAAGACTTCGTAGAAATTTCCTCCTCTGGGCCATTATCGCTCTATTTGCGGGTTACTTTCTCACCTTTGGAGCCTCATTGCCGAAAGTTCAGGAAGATATGAATACCATTTATGCTTCATTATTTGCTGTTTTAGCAGCTTTTAGTTTTGGTAGCTCTACCGTATTTAGCAAGAAGGTTTTAGGGAAACTCGATTTTATCACAGCCACATTCTTCCGTTATGGATTTACGGCTACTATTATGTTTGTAGTTGTAACAAGTATGGGCTTTTTAGGAGAGTTTAAAAATGTGACTCCTCAAAATTGGATGATAATTTTTATTATTGCCATGACCACCGGAAGTGGAGCTATATTCCTTTATTATTTTGGACTGAAGAAAGTGAAAGCTATTATTGCCACGATCATGGAATTGTTTTTTCCCATGTCGGCCATTCTCTTTGATTACTTCATCAATGGTCATGTTTTGAGTCCTGTGCAATGGATAAGCGCGGCTGTTATGATATTTGCTATTATCAATCTAAATGCTGATAACTCAAAAGCATTAAAGAGATTTAGAAAATCTTAGTTTCAAGGCAGAAGTAAGAAAGCAGGCTGCTTCAAACTTCTCGCTCCATGCTTCGCACTTCCAGCTTAACACTTCAACCTTTCCTTTTCTTCTTAACAAAACATTTAAAACCAAAACAATATTCTTAATTTTAAAAACACTATTTTTGCACCCACAAAACGAAAATGAATAAATGAAAAACATACGTAACTTTTGCATTATTGCCCATATTGACCATGGTAAGAGTACTCTGGCAGATAGATTGCTACAGGCAACAGAAACAATTTCTGAAAGAGATATGCAGAACCAAACCCTCGATGATATGGATTTGGAACGCGAGCGTGGTATTACCATAAAAAGTCACGCTATACAAATGGATTTTGAGCAAGATGGAGAAGAATATGTTTTGAACCTTATTGATACTCCCGGTCACGTAGACTTTAGCTACGAAGTAAGTAGGTCTATTGCTGCATGTGAAGGAGCCCTTTTAATTGTAGATGCCACTCAAGGTATTCAAGCGCAAACCATTTCAAATTTATATTTAGCTATTGAAAATGATTTAGAGATTATTCCGGTCTTAAACAAAATGGATTTGGACAATGCCATGCCTGAGGACGTTTCCGATCAAATTATCGACTTAATAGGTTGCGATTTGGAGGATATTATTCCTGCAAGTGGTAAAACTGGTTTTGGAGTCGACAAGATTTTAGATGCGATTATAGAAAAAGTACCTGCCCCAGAAGGAGATCCTAAAGCACCGTTTCAAGCCTTGATTTTTGATTCAGTATTTAATTCCTTTAGAGGGATTATCGCCTATTTCCGAATCATGAATGGGGAGATTAATAAAGGTGATTTAGTGAAGTTCATGGCTACAGGTAAAGAGTACCATGCTGATGAAATTGGAGTATTAAGATTGAACCAAGAACCTCGCAAAACCATGAGAACTGGTGATGTGGGTTATATTATATCTGGAATTAAAACTGCAAAAGAGGTGAATGTGGGTGATACAGTAACCCATGTTGATCGTCCTTGCGAAGATATTATTGACGGTTTTGAAGAAGTAAAACCAATGGTTTTTGCCGGTATTTATCCTGTTGATGCCGATGATTACGAAGAGTTAAGAGCTTCTTTGGAAAAGCTTCAGTTGAATGATGCTTCCTTAACATGGGAGCCAGAAAGTAGTATGGCATTAGGTTTTGGATTCCGTTGTGGATTCTTGGGTTTGTTACACATGGAGATTATTCAAGAACGTTTGGATAGAGAATTCAATATGAATGTAATAACTACTGTTCCTAACGTATCCTATAAAGTGGTTTCAAATAAAGGTGTTATGACAGAAGTTCATAATCCTAGTGGCTTACCCGAACAGAAATATGTTGATCATATTGAAGAACCATATATTAAAGCACAAATCATTTCGAAAGGTGATTATGTGGGTCAGGTAATGAAGCTTTGTATTGACAAGCGTGGAGAGCTGAAAAACCAAGTGTATTTGGCCAGTGATAGAGTGGAGCTCACATTTGAACTTCCTCTAGGAGAAATCGTTTTTGACTTTTATGATAAGCTAAAGAGTATTTCTAAAGGATATGCTTCTTTCGATTACCACATGTCTGATTATCGTCCTGCGAACTTAATTAAGCTAGATATCTTATTGAATAGCGAGCCTGTTGATGCGCTTTCTACTTTGATACACAGAGATAATGCCTACGATTTTGGTCGTAGAATTTGTGCTAAACTGAAAGATTTAATTCCTCGTCAACAATTTGATATTGCCATTCAAGGAGCCATTGGAGCCAAGATTATTTCTCGTGAAACAGTAAAAGCGGTTCGTAAAGATGTAACTGCCAAGTGTTATGGAGGTGATATTACTCGTAAACGTAAATTACTCGAAAAGCAGAAAAAAGGTAAGAAGAGAATGCGTCAGGTAGGTAATGTGGAAGTTCCACAAACTGCTTTTCTTGCTGTTCTGAAGTTGGACTAAAAATTCAATTTATGGTAGATTATAATAGCGTATTTGAGCACAATAGAAAGTGGTCTAAAGAGATGAAAGAGAAGAATCCTGAGTTCTTCAAAAAACACTTTAGCTCACAAAACCCCGATTTTTTATATATAGGATGTTCCGATAGTAGAGTGAGTGTTGAAAAGCTCATGGGAGTAGATATTGGGGAGGTCTTCGTCCATAGAAATATCGCTAATATGGTTTCAGCCGAGGATTCCAATATTATGGCTGTGATTCAGTATGCAGTGGAGGTTCTTAAGGTGAAAAATATTGTGGTGGCAGGTCATACAGGCTGTGGAGGTATAAAAGCCAGTTTGTGTGAGAAGTCACAAGGAGCCATGGACGAGTGGTTAAAAAAGATAAAATCAGTCTATAAAAAACACAAAGATTACCTGATTACCATCCCCGAGGACGAGAAAATGTTGGATGAGTTCAGTCGTCTAAATGTGATAGAACAATGTCAAACTATTTCGAACTTTCCTTGTGTGGAAGAAAGCAAAAAGAAAACCGGTTTTCCTATTATCCATGCTTGGTTGTATGAGATGAAGGATGGGCATTTAACAGATCTTGAGTTTTAAGATGCCTGGTGACGAATTGTAAGGTTTGGTAAAGAATTGTAAAGTTTTGTCGTAAGACCTAACTCATTTATTGCCTCCTTCCATCACCTCTCCTTAAACCATTGCCCCATTAACCCATTCAATCATTGTATCCTTGTCCCATTAGTTCATTCAGTCATTGTATCGTTCTATCACTACAAACTAGCAGCCAACAAATCCACAATATGAATAGTTTTGATAGGAAGTTTATGCTTGTCAATATATCCTTGAATATGCATGAGGCAACTGGCATCGGTACTTACGATATATTCTGCTTCGGTGGCTAAGGCGTTTTCAACTTTCTGTTCAGCCATTGCCGTGCTAATTCCTTCAAACTTCACTGAGAAAGTTCCACCAAAACCACAACAGGTATCCGCATCTTTCATCTCGATGAGCTCCAAGCCTTTTACATTATTTAGCAATGTTCTTACTTCATGAGTCAAACCATATTCTCTTTTGCTGGCACAACTTTCATGATAAGTTACTTTATGAGGGAATTCGGATCCAATATCTTCTTTCTTCAGAACATTGACTATGAAATCAGAAATCTCATAGGTATTTGATTTTAGGGTATTATATTCGTTATGTAAAGCTGAATTATGAAAAAGTTTAGCATAATGGTTTTTTACCATCCCAGAACAAGAGGAGGAGGGGCTTACCACAGGCCTGTTATTGGAGAAATCCATAATATGTTTTTCTCCCATTGCTTTGGCTTCATCCCAAAAGCCACTATTGAAAGCCATTTGGCCACAGCAACTTTGCTCCGGATTATAATGCAC
>JADGDY010000101.1 GCA_016744655.1 Bacteroidales bacterium
AACCAGTAGCAGTTACATATCCATCTTTAGAAGCAGTATAATCATATGTTCCAGGAGTTCTTTGAGTAAATATAGCTTCACCGCCCATTGGGCCATCCTGAGTTATTATAGTTTCACCATCGAGGGTAACAGAAACACCACCCATTGGTAATGCACCATCAGTAGTCCAGATAAAGATATCGAACTGTGCAAAAGAAAAGGATGATAACATCATTAATGACATTATTATCCAAACTTTTAATCTTTTAAAAGAGTTAGTTGTAAGTCTCATATTAATCGTTTTTGTTTGACATAAATTCATGATTATTTTTCTGAAACAAAGGAGTTAAGAATTGCTACCAATTAAAAATATATATGCCATACATTAGTTTTACAGTTAAGAATGAGTATGCTATATTATTACTACAATGGTGTTTATATTGTTGATAAACAGTTGTGTGCATTGTGGCTGATCTGGTAGGTGCCTAATTGATAAATATGCAGTATAGGTATTATGTGAAAGCTATAGATATGCAAATTGGGCTCGGTTATATATTTTAGTAGTTGTCCTAGGTAGAGCTAATAGCTAATCTTTCTCAAAAATGATTGTGAGCATTAAAAAAATGAAGTTAATGATTAATATCCTATTTTTATCAGATGAGTACAAAACAAGAGATGAATCCTCAGGAAATTATTGAATTTGGATTGAGACACACCTATGGAAAATTAGTGAACGATGGCTTTGACGTTTTATCAGTAATGCCAGAGTTAAATATGGATCCCCTGATTTTGGCTAAAAAAGATGAGTAGCTATATTTTGTGGTTATTAGAACTGATGTTTATCCCAAGGTAGGTGATTTACCTTCCATTTCTAGGATAACTCAAGTTAATGAGCATGTTAAAAAACATAACGCGATCACCAAATTTGTAAGTTTAGGCATTCTAAATGCCAACGCAAAAACTGAAGAAGAGAATTCTCAACTTTATAAAGGAGGGGAATTCTACAGTAACTACTCTGGCTTGTAGGAATTGGTAGGTGTTACAGGCTAAGATGTAGAGTTAAGATGTAGAGAGTTTAATAGGTTTGGAAACAGCCAATAACCTACACTAACAATATACTTTGTTTATACATTTCTTAATCCTGAGCTTTATTTAGAAGCATCGGAACAAAGCTAAACCTGCCATGCTCACGCTTCTCAAACTCACTTTCCGATACTCTAGTAATGCAAGTCATTTCTTGAATACCATCTTCTATATCTACAGGAATAACTAATTTACCACCAACTTTTAATTGAAGCAATAAGTCATTAGGAATAAATGGAGCACCAGCGGTTACAATGGCTTTATCGAATGGTCCGAAGGTGGGGAGTCCTTTATAACCATCCCCATAAAAAGTTTTTATATTTCTATATTTTAGGATAGAGAGGAATTTCTTGGTTTTTTCATAGAGTTTCTTTTGACGTTCTATAGTAAATACTTTGGCTCCCATTTCGGCCAAAACGCTTGCTTGGTATCCAGAACCTGTTCCTACTTCCAATACTTTATCTCCTTTTTTAATCTCCAATAATTGAGTTTGAAAAGCTACAGTATAAGGTTGTGATATGGTTTGTCCACTTCCAATGGGGAAGGCTTGGTCTTGATAAGCAAAATTTAAGAAGGAGGAATCTAGAAATTGGTGACGGGGAATATTGTTAATGGCTTCCAATACTTCTTCATCATAAATCCCTTTATTTCTTACAATATTTACTAATTTTTTACGTAATCCTTTATGTCTGTAATTATCCTCTAACATTTATTAAAAATTTTTGCGAAAATAAGGAATTACTACTCCATAAAAAAAATTACTTTTGCAAAAAACAATAAACATGTCAAAACTAAATATTGGCCTTCTTGGAGCAGGGCATCTAGGTAAAATTCATTTGAAATGTATTCGTCAGGTAGAAGACTTCAATCTTATTGGTTTCTTTGACCCAAATGAAGAGAATGGTAAGAAAGTTGAAGCCGAATTAGAGGTGAAACGATTCAATAGTATTGAGGAATTAATTAAAGCAGCTGATGCAATCGATATCGTTACTCCAACAATGAATCATTTTGAATGTGCTGAAATGGCATTAAAAGCCGGGAAACATGTTTTTATTGAAAAACCTGTAGCTAGTTCTCCAGAGGAAGCAGAAAGATTATTAGAGTTGGAAGAAGAATTTGGCGTGAAGGTTCAGGTAGGTCATGTGGAGCGTTTTAATCCAGCATTTGTAGCTGTTCAAGATAAATTTGATGCGCCTATGTTTATTGAAACCCACCGATTAGCCCAGTTTAACCCTAGAGGAACTGATGTTCCTGTGGTTCTCGATTTAATGATTCATGATTTAGATATCATTCTAAGTACCGTTAAAGACGAATTAGTAAATGTAAGTGCCAGCGGAGTTAATGTGGTAAGTGATACACCAGATATTGCCAATGCTAGATTAGAATTTAAAAATGGATGTGTTGCTAATTTAACTGCTTCTCGTATTTCGATGAAGAATATGCGTAAGAGTAGATTCTTTCAGAAGAATGCTTATATCTCTGTTGATTTCTTAACCAAGGAATCCGAAATAGTTAGTATGTCTGATGTGGATGATAATAATGTTGATCCTTTGGCTATGGTTTTAGAATTAGGTGAAGGAAAAACGAATAAAGAAATTCATTTTGAGAAACCAGCTGTTGAAGAATCAAATGCTATAGTTGAAGAGTTAACAAGCTTTGCTAAATCTATTATTAACGATACTCCAACTGCTGTAACATTAAACGATGGATATCAGGCATTGTTAGTAGCACACCAGATAGTGGAAAAAATTAAATCATAATACTAAAACTCAATTTCAAACGTTAGCAAATTGAGTTAATTTAGTTTTAAAGCATTTTCATGAGAAAAATATACCCTAAACTTTTGTTTTTGATTTCAGTAGTTTTTTTAAGCTCTTGTGCAAAAAAAATGGATGAAGCTTATATTCCTTCCTATATAAATATTGATGAAATTAATGTCTTGACTACAGGTTCTCAAGGGTCTTCTTCAAGTTATATTACCGATGCATGGGTTTATCTTGACGGTGATGATAGAGGAGCTCATCCATTACCTTCTCGTATTCCATTATTAGCAGAAGGTGAGCATTTAGTAAAGATAGCACCAGGTATTAAATTAAATGGTGTTGTTGGAACCAGAGTTCCATATCCATTATTGGAACCTATTGAAGTGGATTTGAATTTGATTAAAGATAGTGTGAAGAATTTAAATATCAATGCTAAATATAGAAGTAATAGTAAATTTGAGATGATTGAGGATTTTGAGAGTACTAATATTAAATTCGAAACCACAACTAATAATAATGCTACTTTTAGAACTACTCATTCTACTACAGATCCTTCAGACTATATTTTTGAAGGCGTACACAGTGGAGGTGGATTTTTAACTGAAAAGAACAATGCTTTTCAAATTGTAACGAAACAAATGTTCGAAGAATTGCCTAAACAAGGTGTTCCAATATTCATTGAACTAGATTTTAAATGTAGTACAACAATAATTGTAGGGGTGATGTCTTATGGTGCTGATGGTATTGGAGTTTCGAGTAACTTAATATATTTACCACCAACTGATATATGGAAGAAGATTTATATTAATTTAACTAGTACTATTAGTTATGATACAGATGCATTTCGATATAAGTTTCTGATTAGTGCCGACCATAATCCAAGTCTTGAAGAATCAAACATTCTGATTGATAATTTTAAACTTATTTACAGAGATATACAATAATAGAAGATGAATAAATCTTTACAAAAACTTAAATACATTCTTTGGGACTTATTTGCCTCAAGTGTAGCTTGGAGTCTATTCTTCATCTATCGTAAATTACTCATAGAGCCAAATATTTTTGAACACTTAAACTTTGTTTACGAAGATGTGAATTTTTGGGTAGGGCTTATCATTATTCCAATATTTTGGAATATTCTTTATGTTTCAAATGGTACCTATAGAAAGGTATATAGGAAATCTAGATTAAAAGAGTTGAGTCAAACCATCACCACATCCATTATTGGAGTAGCGGTTATTTTCTTTACCCTAATTTTAGATGATCAAATTATTTCTTATAAAAACTATTATGATCTAATCTTAGTTCTTTTCCTTACTCATTTCATTCTTACCTATACAGGGCGATTAATGATTACCTCTAGAACCATTCATCGCATCCATAAAGGAAAAATCGGTTTCAATACCTTAATTGTTGGGAGTAATGGAAATGCTGTAAAAGTGTATAACGATTTAATCAATCAAGAATATTCTTCTGGTAATTTCTTTATTGGCTTTGTGAATGCAAAAGAGTATAATAAGTTTAAAATGAGCTCAATATTGCCTCACTTGGGCTCTGTTCAAGATATTTCTCAAATACTAAAAGACTACCATGTAGAGGAGGTGATTATAGCAATTGAAAGATCTGAAACAGACCTGATTACCTCTATTATTACTGAATTAGAAATGGATGATGTAGTTATTAAAATCATTCCATTATTTCAAGATTATATTTTTGGTAACATTAAAACCAGCGGAATATTCCAAACACCATTGGTTGAAATTTCACCAGATTTAATGCCAGCATGGCAAATTACCCTAAAAAGAGTATTCGATATAGTGGTAAGTATCATAGCTATGATTTTACTTATCCCAGCTTACTTAGGTACTGCTATTGCTGTAAAATTAGGAAGCAAAGGTCCAATTATTTATTCGCAAGAAAGAGTAGGAGCACATGGCGAACCTTTCAAAATGCACAAATTCAGATCGATGTATAGCGATGCTGAAAAGAGAGGGACTCCTCAACTTTCCAGTAAATCGGATCCTAGGATTACACCTCAAGGTAGGTTTATTCGTAAAGTGCGATTAGACGAAATTCCTCAGTTCTATTCCGTGATTAAAGGGGATATGTCAATAGTTGGTCCTAGACCTGAAAGACAGTATTTTATTGATAAAATATCTGAGAGAGCTCCTCATTATAGACTCCTTCACAAAATTAAACCCGGTATTACAAGCTGGGGACAAGTGAAATATGGCTATGCAGAGAATGTAGACGAGATGATTGAACGATTAAAATATGATGTGCTTTATCTTGAAAATATGAGCCTTGCAATGGATATGAAAATTCTTATTTGGACAGTTTTAATTGTAGTTCAAGGTAGAGGTAAGTAGTGAAAATCAAGACACAAAAAAAACAGCGTAACTCCATTGAATTACGCTGTTTTTTTATGACTGTGAATTTGTAGATTTATAAATACTCTTCTTTTGATAAGTAATTTACCACATAATCTTTAACACCATCCTCCAGAGAATAAAACTCTTCGGTATATCCAGCAGCCCTTAATTTATTCATATTGGCTTCTGTGAAATATTGATATTTATCTCTAATGTCTATAGGTGTTTCAATAAACTCAATATTGCTGTCTAATTCTAAAGCAGCAAAAGTAGCTTCAGCTAAATGATAGAAAGCTCTGGCTTTTCCAGTACCTAAATTGTATAAACCACTTTCTGGCTTATTTTTCATTAAGAAGATAATCACTTTTACGAGATCTTTTACATAAACGAAATCGCGTAACTGCATTCCATCTTCATAACCTTCTTTATGGCTTTTGAAAAGTTTTACGAGGCCATTATTTTTAATTTGATGGAAAGCATGAAAGATCACTGAAGCCATTCTGGCTTTATGATATTCATTAGGACCATAAACATTGAAAAATTTTAGCCCTGCCCAAAAAGGAGGTTGCTTTTCTTGCTGTAAAGCCCATTTGTCAAAATCATTTTTCGATTCCCCATAGGCATTCAATGGCTTTAGGTTTTCCACTATATCATGACGATCTTCATATCCAAATTCTCCTAAACCATAAGTAGCAGCAGAGGAAGCGTATATGAGCGGAATATTATTTTTAGCACAATATTCCCAAACCATTTTCGTGTAATTCAGATTCAAATGGTCGAAAATATCTTTATTGAACTCAGCAGTATCTGTACGAGCTCCTATATGTATAATGAAATCAATTTCATCAGAATAATTCCTTAAAAAATCACTAAGGTGTTCTCTTTCAACCTTCTCGATATGTGTTTTGCCTTCTAGATTGTTTTTCTTTTCAGTCTTAGAAAAATCATCAACCAATATAAGGTCTTCAAAACCAGCTTTATTCAAACCTCCTGTAAGAGCACTACCAATAAAGCCTGCGGCACCTGTTACAACTATCATAGTTTAAAAAATTTTGGCAAAGATAGACCAAAAAGCCACAATGCAAATACTATTTCTATTGGAATTATTATAATAACTGAATTAATCGGGTAATTATTTACTTGTGAATCTATATTAGGAATTAATAATTGCTAATTTTGCGGTTAGATACAGCAATATAGATGGCCCACCATATGTGTTGTAAAATGATTGTAAAGACAAAATATGCCTAAAAAACTAAGTCCAAAAGAATTCCTAGAACTCTCTAAAACTATTCCTGTTATAGATGTTAGATCTCCAGGTGAACATGAAGATGGAAGGATTCCTGATGCAATTAATATTCCGATATTTAATAATGATGAAAGGGCAAAAGTAGGAACTAGGTATAAGCAAGCTGGTAAAGATTTTGCCATTCAATTAGGTTTGGAATATGTTGGTCCTAAATTGGCTGGATTTTCAAAGTTAGCTAGAAAGTATGCAAAGAATAATACTTTATTGATTCATTGTTGGAGAGGAGGGATGCGATCACAGAATATGGCTTGGCTTTTTGAGTTGATTGGCTTGAAAGCATATGTTTTAGATGGTGGTTACAAGGCATATCGAGCTTATATTAGAGAACAATTAGGAAATGATATTCCACTTCGAATATTAGGAGGTTATACGGGAAGTGGCAAAACAGATATCCTTAAAGAATTAGAATTACTTGGAGAGCAATTCATCGATTTAGAGGGCATAGCGCATCACAAAGGTTCTGCCTTTGGTGCCATTGGAGAGCCTGAACAGCCATCGAACGAGCAGTTTGAGAATAACTTGGCAGAGGAATGGTTGAAACTAGACATAACTAAGCCTGTTTGGTTAGAAGACGAAAGTATTACCATGGGGCAATGCGGTATTCCATTTGTTTTGTATAAAAGGATGCGAGAAGCCAAAGTTTATCAAATCGTGATACCAAAGAAAATTAGAGAGGAGCGCTTGGTAAAAGAATATGCAAACGGTGATGATAAAGGTCTGAAAAATGCATTAGAAAGGATTACAAGAAAACTGGGTGGATTACGAGCCCAACAAGCACTAGATGCTTTGGAATCTAAAGATTTTATTACTGTAGCAGATATTAGTCTTCAGTACTATGATAAAGCATATGGATTTGGTATTTCAAAACGTGAAGATCATACCATTTTAAATATTCCCATTGAAAATGATGTTCCCAAAGAAACAGCAAAACTGTTACTAGAAATTATATATAAAGAAGAAGTATAAAATTCATTTAATACTTTCAACAAATAGCTACCTTTGCACATCCAATAAAAGATATGAAGAGACAAAGAGAAGACAAAAATCAGATGGTATTTGGTATCAGAGCCATTATGGAAGCCATTGAAAGCGGAAAAGAAATAGAAAAACTTTTGATTCAGAATGGATTAAGAGGAGGTTTATACCACGATTTCTTTCAATTGATTAAGTACCATAATATACCATTTAATAATGTCCCTAGTCAGGGCTTAGATCGCATTACTAGGAAGAATCACCAGGGAGTTATTGCTTATCTTTCTCCTATTACCTATCAGAATATCGAAAATTTGGTTCCCATGCTTTATGAGGATGGAAAAAACCCTTTCTTACTGCTTCTAGATCGAATTACTGATGTAAGAAACTTTGGAGCTATTGCCAGAACAGCGGAATGTAGTGGAGTAAATGCTATAATCATACCTTCACGTGGAGCGGCAACGATTAATGAGGATGCCATTAAAACTTCAGCTGGAGCTTTGCATAAAATTCAAGTCTGCCGAGAGGATAATTTGAAAATCACACTTGAATTCCTGAAAAATAGTGGAATCAAGATTTATGGAATCTCCGAAAAAGCAACTGATTATTATTATGATGTAGACTTTACTGGACCAACTGCTTTAATGCTGGGTAGCGAAGAAAATGGCATTTCAGAGGCCTATATGAAGTATTTGGATGGTTTTATCAAAATCCCGATGGTTGGGCAAATAGAATCTCTCAATGTTTCTGTTGCTGGTGGTATTACAATGTTTGAAGTAGCCAAGCAGCGTCTAATTTCTCCCAACTAATTGTTTTGTTATTAATAAGTTTCGCCCTTGCTCGTAAGTCATGATATCAGGTATGTTAACAAATACTGAATTATGATAACATAAAGAATATTAAGAACAAAATAAACCTCAATTAGATAGATTCAAACTTTATAATCCTTAATATTATTGAGTTTTTATCCCTGGTTATTAATGCCTTATCGCAAAGTCACCAAGGCACAAGAGTCCATCAAGAAAACATCTATTTTGTTATGGCCTAATAATAAGTAAACAATAACACTAACTAAAGGATATAAAGACCTGTAATATAGTGTTATGTATACACATCAGATCTTAGTGTCTCTCTACTGACTCCTTAGAGTCTCTTTGTGAAATAGCTATTACACAAAGTTTAGTTTAATAAAAATGGATATTTTGAACAGCTAATTTCTAACAAAATAGGAATACTAAAAAATCGTATCCGATTTATTATTAATGATCTATTGAGGTCTGCGAAACTTCAGTTAATTATTAGATTCTAAATTTTTTAGGATAAATTAGGAATGTATAAGCATTCATCATTTTGTTTTTTTTGTAATTTCGTCAGCATAACAAAAAAACACAATCTTATGCATTTATTTGATAAAGAAACTTATATAAATAGACGTCAAAAACTGAAGTCTGAAATAAAGGATGGTTTATTATTATTCATTGGTAATGAAGAAGCTAGTTTTAACTATCCTGCCAATACCTATGCCTTTCGACAAGATAGTAATTTTCTATACTTTTTTGGGTTAGACCTTTATAACTTAGTTGGTGTTATAGATGTTGATGCTGATAAAGATTATATTTTTGGAAACGATGTGGATATCGATGATATCATCTGGATGGGGCCTCAGCCGAGTATAAAAGATATGTCAGCTAAGGTTGGTATTTCCAATTCTGATACATTAACTAATTTAGAAACTCTATTAAGTGATGCAATAAAAGAAGGAAGAAAAATTCATTTCCTACCTCCGTATAGAGGCGAACACAAACTTCAACTTTCTGGGTTGTTAGGAATGAAACCGTGTTCAGTTAAGGATTATGTTTCTCTTGAGTTAATTAGAGGAGTGGTTAAAATTAGAGAGATTAAAGAGGAGGTTGAAATAGCTGAAATTGAGAAAGCTGTTGATATTGCCTACGAAATGCACACTACTTCTATGAGAATGGCGGCTAAGCCTGGTAGAGTAGAACGAGAAATTGCTGGTACCATTGAAGGTATTTCCTTAGCAATGGGTGGTCCGGTATCTTTTCCAATCATTTTGAGTGTTCATGGAGAAACACTACATAATCACCATCATGATAACACTATTGAACTAGGTCAAATGATGGTAACCGATGGAGGTGCTGAAACTACCATGCACTACGCCAGTGATATTACAAGAACTGTACCTGTAGGTGGTAAATTTAATGATCGCCAAAAAGCTGTTTATCAATCAGTATTGGATGCTAATGTTAAAGCCATAGAGGCTATTAAGCCTGGTATAGAATATAGAGAAATCCATTTTTTGGCAGCTAAAGTTTTGGTTGAAGGGTTGATTAAAGCTGGTATTATGAAAGGTGATGTACAAGCTGCTGTTGATGCTGAAGCTCATACTTTATTTATGCCGCATGGATTAGGGCACCAAATGGGCTTAGATGTTCACGATATGGAAGGTCTAGGTGAAGATAACGTAGGATATAATGAAAAAACTGTAAGAAGTAAGAATTTCGGAACAGCATATCTTCGTTTAGGTAAAGAATTAAAGCCCGGTTTTGTTTTAACAGTAGAACCAGGTTGTTACTTTATTCCTGCATTAATTGATAAATGGAAGGCAGAAAATAAACACAGTGATTTCATTAATTATGATGTCGTTGAAACTTATAAAGATTTTGGCGGAATTCGAATAGAAGACGATATTTTAGTAACAGAAACAGGTTATAGAGTTTTAGGTAAACCTATTCCTAAAACCATCGAAGAAGTTGAGGCTGTTATGGCCAATCCTTTATAAGTAAATATATAATTTTCTTGTTTAAGTTAAATTAGGGTTCATTTATTATATGAAATTCCAAAAAAGATGTACAAGTATTAATTATAAGATAAGAATCCTTGGTTTATAATCAGATATACAATTAGAATTATATTCTTATTGTTAATTTAATTGATGCTATACGGATACTTACGAAAATAATATAAATGGTATTATAAAAAAGCAAAATCCCCAATTGGATATTCCAATTGGGGATTTTCTATATAGGTTAAATACCTTTAAAAGCTTACTTTTTATCTTCTGGTAATAATACCACTTCAATTCTAGTATCTTCTTTTAGATATTTCTTAGCAATCTTCTTTAATTCTTTTGCATTAAGGTTTTCTATTAGGTCTTGCTTTTTTGTGATGTCTTCCATACTGCCATTGTTATAATATGCAGCTTCCATCGACTTCAACCAGAAACGGTTTTTCTCTAGATTTTCTTTGAAATCTAAACGTTGTGTTTCTTTTACTTTGTCGATGTCTTCTTGCGTAGGACCATCTTTCTTAAGATTCTCTACTTCAGAAATAGCAGCAGCTATTAACTCGTCTACGTTTTCAGGACCACAAGGGAAACCAATAGAGAAACGGTATTTTCCTGAAGGGAACTGACTCATGCTTCCTCTTGCTCCAACACCATATACACCTGATTTCTCTTCTCTTAAATTCTCAATTAGTTTAATGGAAAGAACATCCCCTAAAGCGCCTAATAGATATTTCTCTTTAGCATTGTATTTACAAGCTCCAGTGAAATAAATAGTCACCATAGATTTTTCATCTTGCCCTTTTTTAACCACTACTTCAACTGGCCCTTTAGGAGCAGTTACTTTATGGTCAACAAAACTTTCTTTAGAAGCTTCACCATTTAGACTTCCTAAATACTTCTGAATCAATTCTAAGTCAGTATCTTTATTGATGTTTCCTACGAAGAAGAAAACAAAATCACCAGCATTTGCAAAACGCTCTTGATATGCTTTTTTAGCGATTTCAAACTGATAAGATTTTAACTCTTCAACAGAAGGGATATAGCTTCCTCTAATATGATTATCAGCTACTACACGGCTTACTTGGTCGCGGTAATAAGTAGTTGGGTCTTGGAGGAGGTTAGGAAGATACATGGCCGACTTCGAAATAATAGAAGTAAAGGCTTCTTCATCAAAATTAGGAGCAGTAAAATATAGGTTAAGGACTTGTAACATAGTTTCGAAATCCTTAGGAGTAGTACTTCCACTAAACCCTTCTTTAATAGAAGAAATATAAGGATTGATTCTGATATTTTTACCAGCAAGTAATTTCTCTAATTCAATTTTAGAGAATCCATTCACGCCGCTTTCGCTTACCAATTGGCTTCCCATTTCAGCAGATTTAAATTCTTCGTCATTATATAAAGAAGAACCACCAAGGCTATAAGCAGAAACTAAAATTTCATCGTTTTTAAACTCAGTTGGTTTTAAAACTACTTTTAATCCATTTTCAAATTCTAGAATTTCGATACCTTCAGCAGCGATGGTTTCAGTTTTTGTGATGCTTGCAGCAGTCGGAATAGTTTCCATTAAAGGACGGTCAGAAGTAGCATCTACATAAGCATCTATTTTGTTTTTGTCCGCATCGTTTAACCAAGTTTCAACTTCAGTTTCAGTTGGGAGTACCAAACCTTCTTGTTCAGGAGCCATAATCACAACCACACGGTTATAATCTTTAATCCACTCAGCAGCTAAAGCATTTACTTCTTCTAGGTTAATGGTAGGAAGTAATTTTTGTGTCATTTCATATTCTGCTTCAATACCTGGAGAAGGTTCACCTTCTAAGAAGTTATTGATGTATTCATATACATATCTTGAAGATTCTGTTTTGTCTGCTTCATTGAAAGATTTCTCAAGGCGAGTGATATATTCTGTTTTATATCTGTCTAATTCACTTTGGGTAAAGCCGTGAAGTTTCACTCTTTGGTTTTCGTCTAATAGAGTTTTCAATCCATTTTCAATTCCATCAGGACCTACTACAGCAAAAGAAGAATAGCTGTTTTTACTTCTTACCATTCCACTATAACTAGTTTGTGCAAACATAAATGGAGGAGTAGCAGATTGTGTTAATTCGCTTAAACGAGCTCCTAGCATTCCATTATACATGTTTTGTGCTAAGTCTCTGCGGTAATCATTCCAAAGATTAGTTTCTTGAGTATCATCTTTATACATTAATTGAACCACGGTATAAGGAGCTTCTTTATCACTTACTACAGAAATATATGTTTCTTTATGATCTGGAACTTCAAATTCTTTTCTTTCACGGTATTCTTTAGGCATTTCGATAGAACCGAATTTGTCTTCAATTTTTTTCAACATCTCTTTTGGCTCTAAATCACCAATAGCAATAACAGCCATTAAATCTGGGCGGTACCATTCTCTGTAAAAACGACGGATGGTTTCATACTCAAAGTTTTCTATGATGTCTTTCTTACCAATAGGTAGTCTTTCAGCATACATAGAATTTTTGAACATTACTGGGAAATACTCGTCACGCATACGTTGCTGAGCACCTTGGCCAATTCTCAATTCTTCAAGAATAACGCCTCTTTCTTTGTCAATTTCTTCATCAGTAAAAGAAACACCATTAGCCCAATCAGCTAAAACTAAAAGACCGTTATCTACAGTTTCAGGGTCTTCACTAGGAACAGGAAGCATATAAACAGTCTCATCGAAACTAGTATAGGCGTTTAAATCGCCACCAAACTCAATTCCTAAACTCTGTAAATAACTCACCAGCTCATTTTTCTCAAAATGCTCAGTTCCATTAAAACACATATGCTCACAAAAGTGCGCTAATCCTTGCTGATCATCATCCTCTAAAATACTACCAGCATTAACTACTAAGCGTAATTCTACTTTGTTTTCTGGTTTGGCATTCGGACGAATGTAATATGTAATTCCATTGTCAAGTTTACCAGTTAGCACTTTAGAGTCAAAAGGGATTTCCTCGGTTAATTGTGCCGATAGGTCTTGAGCCACTGTGGTTTGAGTAATGCCTATAAAAAGCAGAGCTACCCAAAAAGTGAAAATAAATTTCTTCATATTTTTTTATTTTGATAAATAGATATCAAAAGTAAATAAAAGAGATTAGTCAACAAAGCTAGTGTTCGGAATCGTTCGCGTTTTACTGTTGAAACGGTGGAATACTTAAGGGATAGAACCTAGTTTAGGCCCGATTAAATAGGGATTATAAGTTTTGAAAGGTTTGTGGAGGCTCTAAAACAAACTAGGAGTACTAATTATGGTCTTAAGACTTCATAACTACCTGTAACATCCATTTTTATAACTGTGCTAGGTAGTGCAGGAGAAAGGTTCCCTTGTTCTAGTTTTACTACGTATTCTACTTTCTTTTTTATAAAGTCAGAAATATCACGAAAAACAGCAGGAGTGGGGTCTCCTGAAACATTAGCAGAAGTGGAAACTATAGGTTTACCAAGAGTTTTGATGAGCTGTTTACAGTATTCGTGTTTTACTACTCTGATAGCAATAGAACCATCGTCAGCAATTAATCCTTTGGCAATATTTTTTGCACCAGAAAATACAATGGTAAGTGGTTTAGGATAATTGTCGATTAAATCAGAAACTTGTTCTGGATAATGAGAAACATAATTTTTTATCTGATCCACTTCATCTAGAAGAACGATCATACTTTTCTTTTCAGATCTTCTTTTTAAGCTATAGATTTTCTGTACAGCTTTATTATTAGTAGCATCACAACCAATACCCCAAACTGTGTCAGTTGGATATAATATGTTTCCACCTTTTTTTAAAACCTCTACGGCTTTTTTAATATCAGTTTGCATCTTGGATTCTATTTAAAAGTCTTTGAGTATCTATATTTAATCCACATTTAAAATGACCTTCAGGACAAGTTTTATGTCCATGGATTCCACAAGGGCGACATTTTAATTCATCTTGAGTTTTTATAATTACAGCATCATCGGAAAGTGGTCCAAAACCAAAACTAGATACTGTACTGCAATACAAAGTAGTAAGTTTTGCATTTACAGAGGAGGCAATATGTTGAGCTGCAGAGTCGTTTACAAAGTTCATTAAAGCATCACGCATAAGTGCTGCAGATTCTACGAAAGTTAGTTTGCCTGCAAAATTCATGGAATTAGCAAATCCACTTTCTTTAATCAATTGATTACAAAGCTCGGTATCAGCTGGCCCACCAAGAAAATATACATGTAGGTGAGGAGGGGTAGCTTTTAGGAATTCTACCCATTTTTCAAATGGATACTGTTTAGTAAACCATAAGCTTGCTGGTGTAATCGTAATATAAGGCTTGGTTTTAAAAGCTGACATTTTAGCAAAATCCTTTTTAGTAGGATAGAGCTTTGGAAGAGCAGCTTGAGTATCGGTGAGGTGTTCAATCAATTGATTATTTCTTTCAATTTCATGCCAACCCTCTTTGTACTCATGTTTAAAAGCTTTTGAGAAGAAAATGGATAATGGGTTTTTCTTAAAACCATAAGTTTTCTTGGCTCCAGAGAATAGTGTTACTATTCCGCTACTGAAAAATCTTTGGAGATTAAAAACTGCATCATATTTCTCATTCTGGATTTGAAAAATAATGGTAAGTAGGTTTTTATATTTGTCTTTTTTCTTATCCCAAATATAAATCTCATTAATTTCCATATTGCCATAAAACACACCCTCATTGCCTTTTTTGATTAAATAATCAATTTGACAATTTGAGTCTGATGCTCTCAGTTTCTCAGCAACAGAAGTGGAAAGAATCACATCTCCAATGCTGGCAGTTTGTATGACTAGGTATTTTTTCATCTCAATAATAAAGATACAAAATTACAATATTCGCTCAACGATTTTCGTCAAGAAATAAAAGAATGAATATAAATAAGTATTAGAACTCCTAAACTGCTACGGCATAGTCACGTAAGGCGTCGTTTAGGCTAGTCTTTAGGTCGGTAGAAGGTTTTCTTTTTCCAATAATCATGGCGCAAGGAACTTGAAATTCACCTGCAGGGAACTTTTTTGTATAGCTCCCAGGGATTACTACCGATCTTTCTGGTACAATACCTATGTGTTCTACAGGTTCGTTTCCTGTTACATCAATTATTTTGGTAGATTTTGTAATCACCACATTGGCACCAAGAACGGCTTCTTTTTCAATTTTAACTCCTTCCACTACGATGCAGCGAGAACCAATAAAACAATTGTCTTCTATAATCACTGGAGCAGCTTGAATAGGTTCTAACACACCACCAATTCCAACTCCACCACTAAGGTGAACATTTTTACCAATTTGAGCACAACTTCCAACAGTGGCCCAAGTGTCAACCATAGTTCCACTACCAACATAGGCGCCAATATTTACATAACTAGGCATCATAATTACTCCAGGAGCAACATAAGAACCATATCGTGCAATGGCGTGAGGAACAACTCTAACATTTAGTTCCTTATAATTGGTCTTTAGGGCTATTTTATCATGAAATTCGAAAGGACCAACTTCAATGGTTTCCATTTTCTGAATCGGGAAATATAGGATAACACCTTTTTTAACCCACTCGTTAACTTTCCATTGCCCATTTACTGGCTCAGCAGTTCTTAGTTCTCCTTTGTCCAATAGTTCGATTAAATCTCTAATGGCTTTTTGAGTAGCCTCCTCCGATAATAATTCTTTATTATCCCAGGCCTTTTCTATAGTATTTCTTAGTTCTGTGTACATGATAAAAATTTAGGCTGCAAAATTAGGATATTTCCTAATTCTACAGCCCTTAATTCAAAAAGAAGATGTTATTAAAATGTGATTTTACAAAATATCTCCACGTGCTTAAGATGGGGATGAGTATAACATCAGTTATTGAGGATAAAGCGACCTGAGGAGATTAACGCTTTATCTGACTCAATGTGGTATAAATAAACTCCGTTTATGAAGCGATTTAAATCGATTTTAATATGTTGTTGATTTATTGTTTGTTGATGAACGATTTGCCCTAAATAGTTAACAATGGATATAACACCATAAGTCCCTTCTTCTATTTCAAAATTAATATAGCCTTGACTAGGGTTAGGATAAAAGGTGATTATATTTTCAGCTTTTTCTGTGTTACCCGATAAGAGTTCAATACAACCTTCTTGTTGTGAAATTTCAATTGATTGAATATCAATATTTTTATTTGTAGCAATCCCACCACCTTCAATAATAAATTCGAGCTGAAATTGCTGAATTTCAAAATCTTCTACACTACATTCAAATAAACCATCAAAACAATCATTGGCTATACCTTCATTGTTCATTTGAATAAGACCAACAGTACTAAATGGTGATGTTTTTAAGTTTTTCACACCATTTAAAGGTCCATTTCCTATAGCTAATAATTCATTTTGCTGTTTAAAATGAATATCTAATGTAGGTAAAACTAAGTGGCCATTCATAGCATTTTCTGCGTTTAAATCAGTTTTAATGAAGCCCCCGAAACTATTTCTATGTATAAAGACTAATTCATTTTGGTTGTTGGCATGAAGTTTCCTTTTAATTCCATGTCCCATGTCGTAATATTGAGAATCATCAAACTCTTTAGCGCTAATTAATGTACCTAGTGTATCAGTCTTCACTAAAACTGAACTAATACCTGTATTCATTAATAAAATGTATTGGTTATTCTTGACAATTATGTCTTCAAATTCATAATTAACATATGTAATATCGTTGTTATATCCATAGGACCAATTCACTTCTCCAGTATTCGAAAGTTCAACGAGTAATGCAGTAGTTTTGGTTTCATTCTCATTCTTATAATATCCAGCTACTATATAATTGTCATTGTCTTTTTGAATTACTGATAATCCTTTGCTTAGTGCTGTCCCAAATCTGATTTTTCGTGACCATTCTAAATTACCATTTTTTGTGATTTTAACAATTGATAATTGATTGTAAACACTACTAGAAAATTTATGTTCGCCAGTAAGTATAAAGCCGCTATCAGAAGTTTGTGTCAAATTTACCAAACCACCTAAACTATTAGTTTTTGTCCATAATATTTCCCCATGATTATCAATTTTAGCTAGAAAAGCATCTTGATTATCATTATTCTCATTGTAAAGATGACCTAAAATAATTTGACAAGAATCTGAAGTATTTATAATATTTACTAATCTAGGAATATGACCAATGCCAAGTTGTATGAATGCTTTAGACCAAATAGGATTACCATAATCATCAAGTTTTATAATTATAGCTTTATTGTCAAGAGATTCCCCAATAATTGTTGTCGTAAAGTCGAAACTTTGACACGAGGCATAAGCTTGAATACCATGGTTTTCGGAGGCCCACAATATTTTAGAGTAAGGTTCTATTTGAGCATCAGAAAACCGGGGGAGTCCGATAATAAGAAAGAGAGTGAGTAAAAATATATTAATTAATTTCATTATTAAATGGCATATGTTAAATACAGTAAAAGTGTTGTGCAAGTAGATTTTTGCTAATCCTTTTCTTGATAGACTTCGAAAAGGTAAAAATAGTTGCGTGAATTATCAAATTATTATAAAAACTCTTGGTTTATTCCTTAGGTAGGAGTAACTTATTTGTTATTTTTGCAGCCTGAAAATGAGTAGAATATTAGCTATAGATTTTGGTCAGAAGAAATCGGGGATCGCAGTTACCGATGAACTTCAAATGATTTCCAGCCCACTTACCACAGTGGCTTCCTCGAAATTGATTGATTTTTTAAAGGACTATGTTCAAATGAATGAGGTGATTGTGATGGTTGTAGGGGAGCCTAAAACCATGGACAATAAAGCAAGTGATTCCACTAAATATATAGCGCCTTTTGTTGGGCGTTTAAAAAAAGCTTTTCCGGAAATACAAATTGATAGGATGGACGAAAGGTTTACAAGTAGAATGGCATTTCAAGCCATGATTGATGGTGGATTGGGTAAAAAAGCTCGTCAGAATAAAGAATTAGTGGATGCCATTAGTGCCTCACTAATTTTACAATCGTATATGGAATTTAAAAAGATTTAATCATGATATTACCTATAATAGCCTACGGGCATCCCATTTTAAAGAAAATGTCTGTAGACATTGATAAAGATTA
>JADGDY010000262.1 GCA_016744655.1 Bacteroidales bacterium
ATGATTATCAACACAATATAACGATTTTATTCTATTCCGTTCAATTATATATTATTAACTTTTGAACATTTTTGTGAAAAAAGTGTGCGTCTGCCCTGAGATTTATATGATTGATGACGGAGATTTAGCAATTTATTCTATCTTTATCTAATAATAAAGGGGGAACACTGTGAGACACATTTTTAGAAAGAACCGTTTATTTACCATCATCTTACTTGTTTTATTTTTCAACACCACTTATGCTCAGGAACAAGAGCTAATAGACTCTTTGCATATTATAAATTCCACTGAAAAGGATCAGAAGGTCCTTGTGGAGAATTATAATCTGATGGCTTATTCTTTTGGAAATATCGATAATGATAGTTCCTTAAAGTACAGCAAGAAAGCCAGAGATTTAGCCAAAAGCATTGGATATACCAAAGGTTTAGCTACTGCATATTCCTATATTGCAAGGGGAAGCATGCAATATGGCTTATTGCTCGATGGTATTAAAAACTTCAAATTATCTTTGCCACTCTATATTCAAGAAGGCGATTCTGCAAATATCTTAGATTCCTATAGAGGATTAAGCTATGTTTACTCCTATGGGAAAAACCAAAAACAAAGTTTAATCTATAATCTCAAAGCCCTCGATATTGCCATCCCTCTCAACGACTCCACCAGCTTATCTATAATCTACAATAATTTAGGGGCCATTTATACCGAGCTTAATAGCTATGAATCCGCAATTTCTAATTATCAGAAATCCTTGGATATCCTTCCTAAAAACCTCACCATATCAGATGTGATTGCCACTTATTCGAATATGGTTGTGCTTCAGGTGGAGCATCAAAAGTATGAGCAGGCCAGAACAAATATTGATATGGTTAACATCTTATTGCCCCAATTATACAGCAACTATCTAAAGAGCTATGTCTTCACTTCTCTTTCTACTTTTTATACTGAAACGGAAAGTTTTGATACTGCCTTCATGTATTTAGACAGCGCCAAAATCATTTTAGATACCATCCCCATTCCTCAAATTGATTCGAGATACCACAGAAGAAAAGCTGAATTATACTTAAAGCAGAAGAAATATCAACTGAGTATTGAGAGCTTTGACCGAAGTTTAGATGTGGCAAAATCGATCAGTATGAGAGAAGATTTTTCTCAAATACACAGAAAGAAATCGGAGGCCTATTCACAGTTAAAAAACTATACTAAGGCCTATGAATCATTGCAATTATCGCTACGATCTTTAGATTCTTTAAACCATAACAATATCGCCAACCTCCTCAGTGAATACGAAATAGAGCAGCAGATTAAAGAAGAGTTGCGGCGAAAAAAACTAGAACAAGAATTACTAGAACAACGGCTGGAAAACGAGCAGATAAAAGCAAAAAGCAAGTTTAGATTGGCCATGGGAAGCATTATACTTCTTATATTTATTTTTGCCATTGGAACTTTTTATTTCCTCAGAATCAGAAAAAACAACAGCCTATTAAAATCGCAACACCGATTGATTCAAAAACAAAAATCGCAGCTGGAAGAAAACATAGAGAAGCTGGAGATCAACGAGCAAAATCTAAAAATTCTAAACGCTACCAAAGACAGGTTTTTCTCCATTATTGCCCATGATTTAAAAAGTCCGTTTACTGCCATCATTGGTTTTACCGACGAGCTAAGCGAAAATTATAATGGATATAATGATGAGGAAAGGCTCAAATTACTCCATATCATTGGAAAAAACTCACATCTTACCTTTAATCTTTTAGAGAACCTTTTGGCTTGGGCTAATTCTCAAAGTGGGCATTTAAACCTACAAAAGGAAAAGCTAGACCTAAAATCCATCATAAAGGAAAGCATATCGCCCTATCTTGGAGCTGCTGAATTAAAGCACCTCAACATAGAGCTAGAAATAGAAGATACTTCGATATGGGCCGACAAAGAAACAGTGAAAATCATTATTTCCAATTTGTTTAATAATGCCACGAAATATTCCCATGACAAAGGGAAAATCCAAATCCAAAGTAAAACCAGAAAAGAGTTGGTGGAATTACACATTAAAGATAGCGGCATTGGTATGAGCCAAAATATCATAGATGGGCTTTTTAGCATCGAGAAAAACGTTCAACGCCCAGGAACCTCCAACGAAAAAGGAACCGGCCTAGGACTCATCCTCTGCCAAGAGTTTATCCATAAAAACAATGGAGATATCGGCGTAAAAAGCATAGAGGGCGAAGGCAGTGAGTTTTGTATTTCTTTGCCTGTTTATAAAGTCTAATACTTACTGAGAATCATAGAAATTAGAATGAAATAAAAGATACAGTTCAATCATCAACTGAAGCAAAAACAGGAAAATTATTGTTTAATTTTAAAATAGTTTTCTATTGATTTTTCTTCTCCCAAGATAGGACTTAATTTTTCCCATTTGGTATAGATTTTTAGACTGTCTCTAGCAAATGTAAACAACCGATCATAATAGGAAACTTGACTATCATTTGACAATATGTAGGTGGTATCTGGAAAAAACTCTATTAAATCATCTTTTACCAAACCGATACATTTAATTGTTTTTTCATTGTCTATCTTCAAGGTTCCATGATGTTCACCATCGTTTTTTATCAAATCTAATTCCCAGATTATCTTTCCATTAGACTTACTTGAGGAATCGATAAACACATAAGACCCAGTCCAATCGATTTGAGATTTCAATATACTATCTTGTTTCCCAACTCTTTCGATTTCTGTGATTCTTTCATCCTTTCTTTCTTCACTACTTAAGTTCGCTTCCAAACCAATTAAAAAGTAAACTAAGATACCTAGACCCAAGGCTATCAACCTTTGTTTTCTCATTCTAAGGTATCCATTTCTCTTTAAATCCCAATCACTAAAAATATACTTAAACCAAAATATAGATATGAAAATCAAGATTACAATACCATAGGATTCCGTTCTTCTTTCTTCTAATTCCTGCTCCCAAAATAATTCAATTTCATTTCTAATTTTTTCATAACGTTCTTTGGAATATTCGTCACTCACTCCACGTTTTGAAAGCAAATCCTTTGCATAGATCATTGCTTCTTTTTGCCAATTTTCTTCATCATCATACACAATCATGATGAGTTCATCGTCAGAGTATTCTTTTATTCTAGTAAATTGCTTCATTATTTCTTTTAAATAGAGTTTAATGCTCTAAAAAAATCATTTTCATAAAAGCTCCAACGGCTTGGCTATGAAGCGTAACTCTCTGTGTTGCGCCTGCGGCAGAGAGTTATGCTTTATGAGCCTTTGTTATGTGTATTTCTTTAGCCAAGTTGTTTTATAACTTTTTCATTGCCTAAATTTATTAAATGATATGAATCATTATTTAAATCCTCAACTAATTCATCTAAATCAATTTTTTCATCTTCATTCAACTGTTTATCTATTGAGGTAAAGATAATTGTTTGCTTATCTTTAATTTGAGAAGCTTTTATAAAAAGGGCTTTTAAGCTACTTAATTTCGTTCTATGTTGACCAGGTTCGTCAAACATAATTAACCCTGGATGATTAACACCATTATCACGAATAGCTAATGTAAATGCCCAAATATTTCTAACAAAGTCTGATGCAGAAGAGTTTATTCTAATTGACTGAGGATTTTTATCATCTTTTCCTCTTTTATAAACAGGGAAATATTTAAATGGCTCTTTTTTATTTATTGAAATTTGATATTTTTGGTTACTATCATATTCAAACCTAAAAAGTAAATTCTTATAATTATCTTCAAATGTTTTCAAAATTTCTTTATCATCAGACTCTTCTAGACCT
>JADGDY010000102.1 GCA_016744655.1 Bacteroidales bacterium
CAAAGCAAGTTTCAGTTTCATCAAATTCTAATTCTGATTCTTTACCTTGCCAATTGCATTCAGAGCATTTATAATTATCATCCATAGATGTTTTTTTTTTTTGCAAAGATGCAATTTGTAAAGAGATTACAAACTCCCCTCCATTGATTTTTCTAAACTTCTGGCTTTAGTGAGGAAGGTATCCACATCCATTTCTTTATAATAGAGCATTCCATGGCATCCTCTCAAACGTGGATGTTCGTTTTCGTAGAAGTAGTTTTTACCTAATACCAGTTGAATCTGTTTGAGTTGCTCAATCCAAATTTGCTTGGCCAGTTGACTAAACTTTCCATCTAACATATAACTCGGAAAACTCGCTTCCACCTGACTCATATAACAATGGCTAAAGGCATTTTCAACTGAGGAGAGTGAATTTAGAGAAACCGGAACTAAAACCTCTGATTCCGCAGGATGAAATCGATACCATACATTTCTATAACCGACAATTTTCAAATCGGAGACCTCCTCTTCTTTCGACCAAAGCCGAACAGCTTCCGCAACAGCCTGCAACACTTTATAATGCGTATCAGGTCCTGAACCTTCAGGGTCTAAAGCCAAACTAATCACCGTAGGTTTTGTTCTTCTGAACTCTTCTAAAATAGGTAATACATCACGCTTTGACTCTGGCTGCTCAGTAAAAATATCCCCTGTATAAAATCCCAATCGAAGATGCTTTACATTTTTTACCTGAACACCAAAATGCGCCCAAACCAATTCTTCTTCAAATTCTCTTACTCTTCCTTTTAATTCTTGAATATCTTTTGGATTTTTCTCTCCATCGTAGCTACTATTCAAAAGCTGAATAATAAATTCGATTCTCATTTTTAAATCTTTCACGCTGGTAAGATTATAAATCTCCACCATATCGCGAATCAAACGATGACACAATCCTCTCCTTCTCTGCATTAGCTCTCCTGAAGCCACTTGATTTAAATAATGATAGATATCTTTATCGCGCTTTAGCATAAAACCTTCCTGGAAGAAGTCTGGATATTTCAACATTTGAATCAAATCCTGCTCCATAAAAGACAAAGCATCTTTGAGGATGTCTATGATGAAACTATTGGTAACAGCAGTAAAACCTGATGTAAGAACAGAAAAAGTGAAGCTGTTACTGGCTCCCCTAAGTTCATGACTGATATGAGGAAAAATCCCTAGCATGATATCATCGTGATGTGGTCCAGTATGATAGTAATTTTGGTCAGAGCTGCTTTCCATTCCCTTTTGAATCTTAGATTTTATAGATTCTATCACTTGACTTACTATATCAAGAGATAAATTGGGAATCAAGCTACACCACTCATCATTCTGCAAATCTATTAGCGTGATGTGATGAGCGTAAATATCATTTTTTACACAGAAATCAATAATGGCTTTTTCTGTTTTCTCGAAAGTCCATTCACCTTCTTTATAATATTTTTCCACACTATCTTGCAACTTACTTGCGGCACTATTTGTAGCATAGAATCGTGCATTTTTCATTTTATGCAATGCACTAGCAGGATATTCGTTTGAGGCTTTACATTCCAAGGAATTCTTAACCACGTTCGCCTTAGCTTCACCAGCTGCAATAATTATCGCCACCGTGTCGGGCCGATAACAAATAGACTGTAATCCAATGGTGATAACCAGTCTGTTTCTTGAGATTTCTATACCTCCTAAATCGCCAGCTGCAACTGCTTGGGTTTCAAAATTGGTTTCAGTAAGTCGAGTAGTTGAAAAATGGTCAGAACCTCGGGTATTAAAAGCAATATGACCATCAGGGCCAATTCCTCCCAAGAAAAATCCAATTCCTCCCATTTCCTGAATCTTTCTCTCGTAGCCACTACACCAATCATCTATGAGCATAATTGATTCTTTTTGAATCCTCTCCAAATCTGATTTAGCCTCTCTATATCGTAGGCTTAAATCTACTTTTAAATCCGGGAACACCTCCTCATATTTTAAAGCATTTGCTAAAGGAATTTCTTTTGCATCTATCAATAAAGCTAAATCAGGATTCAAACCAAAACCTTTGATATAAAACTCTTTCACATACCAAGAAAAACTATTATGCTGTTCAGGATTAATTGGATAAAACTCATCGATTTGCACAAATCGCAATTGACTTAAATCTGGCTTAATATCAATTACTAAGCCATACTCTTCACAAATTGCATTTACCTTTTCGCTACCCCAATTTTTGATGATATACTGAGTCCATTTAATAAAATGCTCGGGCGTTTTTCCCGTTGGTAAACTAATGACTCCAGTTGGATTTTGTTGTACCCATTCTATAAATCTTAAAGCCGTGAATTTCCCTAAATCAGGAAAGCTTTCTACTGTAATATATGGCATCTGGGTTTGCATTTGGGTTCTACCAGACTTTTGGAGATATGCTTTTTCAACAGGACTAAATTGAGACATGTGTTTTTGTTTAATTATGGATTACAAATATAGGGAATGAAATTGGAAGTCAGAAGTTAGAAGTCAGAAGTCAGAAGTCAGAAATTCATAGCAATAAAATTAGCAACCTATAACCTGAGCTATTTATTGCATTTTAAAGGCTGCATCATTGTCCAACACTAATTCTACATTGTGATGCGCTTGAAGAAAAGATGCTGGTACATCATGACTAAATGGTCTACAGAAAGATTCCTCTAAAATATCTGCTTTCTTGGCCCCCCATGCCATTAAGAATATTTTCTTGGCTGATAAAATCGTCTTCACTCCCATGGTGATGGCCTGCTTTGGAACATTTTCTGAACCACCAAAATCATTGGCAGCGTCTGAAATGGTTAATTCATCGAGAATCACCCTTCTGGTTACAGAATCGAAACCGGAACCTGGCTCGTTAAACCCAATATGACCTGTTCTTCCAATTCCTAAGACCTGAATATCCAAACCTCCATGTTCCTCAATTAAACTTTCATAGTTTAGACAAAACTGCTGAACCTCCTCTTCTTTCAAATCACCGGCTGGAATATGTATGTTTTCTTTGGGGATATCGATATGATTAAATAGCTGATGATTCATGAAATAATGATAACTATTCTCATCTTCCTTTTGCAGGCCGCAATATTCATCAAGATTAAAAGTGACAACATTTTGAAAACTCAAGCCCTTCTCATGGTGCAAGCGAATGAGTTCTTTATAAACCAAAACAGGACTAGAACCTGTTGCCAAACCAAGCACACAGCTTTGATTTACATTTTGTTTCTCTCTTATTTTCTCAGCAATTTTATGTGCTACATATTGTGAAGCCACAGTTTTTTGAGGATGTTGAAAAGCAGCCATCTTTTGTTTGGTTAGAATTGGGAAGCTTTTCAAGTTGAAATTATTTTGGTTGGTTTGCATAATTAATTTTGTTTTAAATTATAAAGACTCTTTTCTTAAAACATTGTTTCGCGCATCAAAATACAAGGCTGCAGCACCTAAAACAGCGATATGTTCGTTTTCGCTGGCTTCAATCCTTAAATTCTGAACACTACGCGGATAAGTAAAAGTGTGAACTTTTTCCCACATGGCCTCTTTAAAATATTCGAAAGCTCTAGAAATAGGACCACCAAGTATAATTAACTCAGGGTCGATGGTATACATGATGGTTTTTATGGCATTCCCCAAATCAAAGCCATATTGTTCAAAAACTGCCAATGCAATTTTATCTTTTTTTGCTGCTCTTTTGAGGAGGGTATCGAGGTTTAATCCGTATTTAATTTCAAAATAGGCCTCACTTAAATAGTATTCTAAATCGTGATGGCGATAGGGTACATTACCGAATTCTCCAGCTCCACAATTGCTGCCAGAATACAAATGTTCGTTGAATACAATTCCTGCACCAACACCGACTCCTAGGACCATAGCCACTAAATTCTTACACAACCTTCCTTTTCCAAAATACAACTCACCGGAGGCAAAACAGTTGGCATCATTATTTACGTAAACTTGCAAATCGAAGGCATCCTCTAAAATTTCTTTTATATGTACTTCTTTCCAGGATTTGATTTTCTGCACATTATAAACGATTCCTTTTTGAACATCTACTAAACTAGGCGCTCCAAAACCAATGCCAACAACTTCGTCGTCAATCAGTTCTTTTACTGCCGAAACAATTTCTTTAATGATGCTATCCTCGGAATCCTTATTATTAATTTTCTTTCTCAGGCTTTTGAGAACTTCGCCATTTTTAACCTTCCCGGCCAAAAGAACACCTCCACCCAATGAAATACCAATCACTGCCTTATCATTCATTTTATATATATCGTTCATTTTAATGTCTTTTGCGTTAATTATTATTTCTTCTCAACAATTCTTTCAATCGAATGGTTTTATTAGAAACCAAAGGTTTAGCCCATATCCCAATACACAAAATATATCCTAAACATAAAAAGACAATTAACATACCAAGTTTCAAGGAAAACAAATCACTAAACATGCCTATCAATAATTGAATAATAGCACCTCCAATAATCGCCGTCATGAGGATTCCGGCGAAAGAGCCATGGTTCTTCAAAAACGAGTTCAGTGCCAATGATATGATAATGGGATACATTACAGATAGGAAAAACCCACAAGATTGAAAAGCAATTAAGGACACTTCTTTAGCGGAAACCATTGCCAATCCTAAACTTATTATGGTTAAGAAAGTAAATGCAATGAGTACTTTTTTACTATCGATTAATTTCAATAAAACCAAACCAAATAAGCCTCCTATGGTCATTAACCCCCAGAAGTTAGCCACAGAGTAAGCACCCTGAACAGCGGGGTCTACATTATGGTATATCTGTAAAAACTTCGACATCCAATAGGAAATACCTTGCTCAGCACCCACATAGGCAAATATGCCAAAGAAATAAAAGAGCACCACTTTATTCTTAAACAAACCTAGGTAGGAACTTAGGCTTCCTACCTTTTCGTCTTGCTTTAATTCTACTGATGGAAATTTGATAAATGAAATAATTACCAACATTATAATGGCCAAAACCAGAAATACCCAATACATGGAAACCCAAGTCATTGAAGGAGGAACTAAATTCGCCATTAAACGGATAACAAAAGACTCCTCCCCGTTTGCCAATCCTACAACTAAGTAGGAATACACCCAAGGACTTACAAAGGAAGCCAGCCCAAAAATCAACTGCGCCATAACAGAGAAAAAAGCATAGTTTTCTTCACCACCACTTACCCTTAATAAAGGATTGATGACCACTTGCAGTATAGCCATTCCAGCTCCAATAGTAAATAAAGACAAAAGAAATACGCTAAAACTAGGCAATGTGGCAAATAAGAACGAGCCACTAAATGCTAAAACAAAAGCAAACATCATCATTTTTTTCTCACCCAGCTTTTCTACTAAGAAGCCTGCCGGAATCGACATCACTCCATAAGCAATAAAAAAGGAGAAAGGCAGAAAGCCTGCCATGGTCTCGCTTAAGTTAAAACTTAGTGATACGGCAGGGTTTAATGCTCCTAGAATGTTCGTTAAAAATGAAATAACGAAAAAACTAAGTAGAACAATAAAAACCAATATAGAATTTCGATTTGATTTCATGATTTTTATTTCTCAGAATTAAAAGGAATAGCCACAAGTTTAATCTTCTTCCCCTCTACTAAACTCAAAGGAACTCGTGCTTCTAAGTACCTCTTTTCATTTGGTAAGAGAGAAATATAATTATCCTCCCAAAAAACTGGTAAAATGGCCTCCTCTGTATTTTCCTCTTTCAAAAACATTTCAATAAAGAAAGATATATTCGAATTCAGATTTTTCAAGGTGATGCTATAAACCATTTCATCTCCTTGTATTTCAGACTCTATAATTTGTTCCAATTTAGAGGATGGCAAAGTATTAAGCATAGTGAAATCAGCATATTGCTTTGAGGGCGTATGATAATACCAATTGGGTACTTTAGCTTCATAGTCCAACAAGTCTTCACGAGTTGATAACCAGTAGAAATTTTGAGCTAATTCTTCGTCTTCTCTCGAGATTCTCAAATCCACAAAGTAAGTTTCCGTTTTATTCTGCAATGAGCTTAAGTCATATAGCTTCTCAGAAGAATTGGCATATACATTTGCTCCCATAGTTTCGTGTAGAATTAATTCTGATTTGATATTATAAACTCTGATATCTAAAACCATATTGGCTTCATCTTCCAGTTTATCATTTACTACATAAACACCTTCATCTTCGTAATTATATATGGACTGAATAGGCTGCCCTGCTTTTTTAGTAGCAAAGTAAGCAGCATTTGGCAATAAATAAGAATCGTATAATTGCCAATACATTTCGGGCCAAGCCGAGTTGAGCATCCATTGAATCACACCTGTTGCCTCGTATCTATTTACTGAGAAAGCCTCAAACATAGGACGCATCAGTTCATAATTGAGTAATTGTGCTTTTCTTGCATACTCCACCACAGATTCAGCCGCTCCATATCTCTGATTAAGTGCTTCTGTATATCTATCCAAAGTATTGAATTCATTTCTTCCACAATGGAAATCCCACATTTGGTTAATGGGCCATAAATCTTCTTTAGGAATCATTTTCTTTATACTTTCTATTGGCGGAACCTGAGCGCCAGGTCCTGTTTCTGTATTAAATCCAAATGCACCACCATAAAGCGTATCAGCAAACCAATAAACAGGAGGCTCGTAAGCATAAGGCCCACGCATTTTCACTCCCGTTTCTACTTCACCACTCTCCCATTCTTTTGCAGAAGCTAAATAAACTCTGCTGGTATCATATTCTTTGAATGTCTCAAAATAAAGCTCCTCTAATTTTGGTAAAGGAATACAATCACTACCGCTAAACCATGTCATGATTGAAGGATGATTTCTTAACCAAAGAAGCTGGTCTTTCCATGCTTCAGCCATTAAACTCACATCCTCGTCCGACAAAATCCCACCATATTTCTCATCGCAGAATTTCCCAAGATAATTCTCCCATTCCCAATGACAAGACCAACCAACCATGATCAGAATCCCCAATTCATCACATCTTTGATACAAATGCTTGTCTTTTCCCCAGAAACCTTCTAAGCGGATGGTATTCATATTCATATCTTTCACATATTGAAGCTGAATCTCATCATAGTCATAGGTATTATCTAAAGTCATATTATCAACCCAACCAGCTCCTCTAATGCTTATTTTTTCTCCATTTATTGTAAATCCTCTATGACCAGCTTCATTATAATAGTCATCAACTTCTCTGATACCGAATTTCATTTCTTGTTTAGCTAGAATCTGATTATCGCTTGAAAAAGAGATTTTCAAATCATGCAAAACAGGCTCCCCTATTGTATGCGGCCACCATAATTGAGGATTCTCTATAATTAGCTCTTTGTATTCTGAAGGGTGAAATACAAATTTCACATTTTCATTTGCCCCTACTTCAAGCTCTTTTGTGATTGTTCTGCCAAAAAAAGACAAACTCAAGTTTCCTTTTATTAGTTCTGATGAATAATTCTTTAATTTCAGGCTGATAATTTCTTTAGATACAGAGTAATCCTCATTTTCAAATACCGATTCAATATACGGTTCAACAATTTGAACATCCTGAATTTTATTCAAAAAAACTGGACGAAAAATCCCCATGTTCATATCAGGTGGTGAAGGATTCCAATCCACGAAGCCGATGCTAAAATCACCAGCTTTAGGTGGAAATACTTGAACAGCTAAAATATTCTCCCCTTCTATCAACAAAGAAGATACATTATAGCGATATTGTTTAAATGCATTATCTACTGTAGAAGTATCAGCTAGTAAGTTTCCATTCAACCAAATATTTGCCTTATAATTTATCCCGTCAAACTGTAGTTCAAAATCAGAATCTATACGTTCTAGTCTAATCACATTTCTAAACCACCATGCTTGTTGATAATCCTCCTCTGGAATTTTCCTTATATTATCTCCAAAGTATATATCTTCATATATTTCATTTTGCACCTGAGCATTTAAAACTGTAGTTGGTACCTTCGTTATAATTGCCGATTCTAGGTGAAATGAATTAGAGGATACCTCTTGACCTGATTGAGCACAATCAGATTGAGGAAATAATTCCCAGTTATCAGATATTTTCATTTGAATTGATTTTTCGTGGAGTTGAGTTTTAGTTTGAGTAGAACAAGCACTCAAAGCAAAAATGATGATGATACTCCATAGGATTTGTAAGGTGTTTTTTATCATAAAGCAATATTTATGCAATTATTTGCATTTCACTTGCACAAATATATAGACATTGTGCAAACCCATTTAAATCTGGATAAAGAAATATTTAAAAAGCGACCAAGGAATTTGGCTTTCAGAATTATAATATCTATAGAGTAGCAATACTATCAATACCTACAGACCACTAATCATTAAATCGGGAAAGGAAAATAAAATCCATTTTTTAATGCAATATATTGCACAAATACAATTACCACCTAATACTTGAACTCTGAATGATTAAATTAGGAGAGAATACTCTGGTTTCATTTTCAAATCCACTATGGATTTGTTGCTGAAGCAATTTCATTATTTGTTCTGCTACTTGTGGAGCCTGAAAGTCGATATATGAAATCTTTGGTCGACTAATAGATGAGGTCTCATGCGCATCTAAACTAAGAATCAGTATCTTAGATTCAAATTCATTTTTTCGAGTGAGGAGAAAATTTTGAACCTTCAATGCCAAAACATAAGAAGAAGTAATAATTGCATCCGTTTCAATTTCCTGATTATAAATCTCATCAAGAAGAAACCGACACTCTTTATCAGTGTTTACTGCCCTAACACTTTCATCATCAATATCCATTTCCCTTATCTCAGCTTCCTTTTTAAACACCATTTCTAAGGGAGTTCCTATTGGATTGGAAGTTTCATCAATCAATAATAAGGGTTTGTGTATGGAGCTAGACCGCAAGTGCTCAAGCGCATCGGAAACCGCCTTTTCCCTATCCATAATAAAAGTTGAAACCCCTTGCTGCACAATATTTTCATTAATAATAACTGATGGGAGTTTTTGCTGTTGTAAAAACTTTAATACAGGAATATCATTATTTTCAGAAGAGGAAATAAATATGAAAGCCAAAGGATTTATCTGAAGTAGATGTTCAAAACACTTTTGTTCTTCCGACTCTATTGAATGTGTTGAAAGAACCATCAAAGTATAATTATGAATACGACAATAATCACTAAACCCTTGATATAATTGCCCATAGAAACCATCTTTTACTGTAGGTACGATTAATGCAATTATATTACTTTTTTCATTTACCAAAAGACTTGAAACGCCTAAAGAATATCCCATTTCCAAAGCTTTTTGTAACACTAAATCCTTACGCTTTTTACTAATCTTAGGATGGTTATTTAAAGCACGAGAAACCGTGGAGGTCGCAATTCCTAATTCCTTTGCTATATCTTGTATGGTAGTGTTATTTTTTGGCTTTGGTTTTTCCATGCTTATTGATTTAAAAATGCAATTCAGAATACAAAAGTAAAAAAAGAAAACATCCCAATGCAATTAATTGCATCAATAAAAAAAGAGGCCGCCAATAAATGACGACCTCTTAATCAAAATCAATATGCTCTAATCAATCATTATTCTTCTTGATAAATGTTTGAAGCATTTCTAAATCCTGCTTCATCTTTATACCAATTCTTATAATCTACACCTTCGCTTAGTACCCAAGGAACAAATTTTAAGTGTCCTAAATCTATGCTCACTGTTTCAACTGGGTATTGAAACTTACTAGGGAAATTTACTGCCCAAGGAAGGTTTTCTTCTGTTTTATAATATTTTCCGATACTTGGTTGAGTATCATCAAAAGCTTGTCCAAAATAGGACTCATCCGCCAAATCACTAGGAGGATGATTAGCTAAATGCACTTCTTTTCCTCTTTCCTTATTAACTATAATAAATGGGTTAAAAGGAGCTACACCAAAGTCATCTGCTCCCACTGGCGTTACAAGATTTATACTTACTGTTATCGTATCAGGAACAATAAAAAGCTCACCTTGTTTTGTATTTCCAGCCCCATGTTTCCATGCATTATCAAATACAATTATTGTTGCATCACTTTGCCCTGCTTCGGTGCCATTATTATTGGTTTGTATATAACTTTCTGTATATTCTGTACCTGTAACCGATTCAATAACCGATGGGTCAACACCTTCAATAGTAAAACCAAAACCATTTCTGAAACTAGCTCCAATTGCTCTCACTACAAATTTTCCTTGAAGTGTAACCACCATATTGTCAGCATTAGAAATTCTATTAAAATTATAATCAACTACTAAATCATTAAAATCGTAATCCCCTTTTGAAGGCCATAAGTCTTCAAACGCTAAAGTTCCATATAATCCACTACTGGCATAGTAATTATTAAATGCCAAGTTTGGGTCTTCAGGATAATCATCAAAACCATCATAAATACCATCCCCATCTGTATCTATTGGGTCGGGATAGGCTGGTTGTACATTTTCCATTTCCACATTCTCAATAGGGTTTGCAGTGGCATAGAAAACAGCATCATTAAAGTCATTATCACCACCAGGGCGAATTAAATCTTCGAAACCAATTACAAACAATTCCCTATCTGCATCATATAATAAAATACAATGTTGTTTGTGGTCATCATTTGGCTCAGGGTTCGCCTCCCAATTTGAATAAACCAATCCTAAACCTTCTTCAACTTGTTGACTTGTTTGTCTCCAACCATTTCTTAATAATACCCAACCAACAACAGTATTTTCAGGAAAAGTTCCAATTTTCACTTTATCACCTGAATACAAACCTCCTCCAGAACCTGCAAAAGAAGCATTTGGAAAAATCACAGTACATTCGGTGATGTCATCAGCACTTTGGGGTGGAAAATCTCGATCGTAGGTATAAAAAGCCAATACATTTCGATAACCAGCTCCCTCAGAAACGAAAGTCACCCACACATCAGCTTCATCAAGTATTACTAAATTATGCTCGTTTACACCCATCAAGTACTCTGGATGGTAAACAGGAACCGATAACTCAGGTAAAGCATCATTAATATCACTTAAGAATTCTGGAGAAAGGTAATCTCCCTCAGGTTCTAAATAATTTGGAACTCCAATATTATTATAGCTTCCTAAATAATTTATAGTAATGTTTGTATTAAGCTCACTTTTCAAGGCATTTTCTACACTTTGTTTAAACGGAGCCTCCCCAAAATCTTGAGCTAAGAAAGCCTCTCTTTCTCCTCCAAAAGTAAAATTTAGTTGACCATTTGAAATGGGAACTAAAACTTCGGGTACAAAGCCTAGATAATCTGTAGACAATACCAACTCTTCCACATCTGCCTCAAAATTATAATCAAGTTCAAGAACTCCACTTTCATTGGTTTGTCCACTAATAATAAATTGACCACCATCTTCTTCAAAACCAGTTTTCACACTCACCTTTACATCAGGAACAGGATTTCCAGCATTATCTTTTGTATAAATAACAACTTGTGCATCTTGAGTATTCTCCCAATCAAATGTTTGCGAGGCCTCTAAACTTGCCATAGTAATATCACCTGGATCAATAATTTCTTGGTTATTGTCAGTTTGATCTAACTTCTTTTCACAAGAACTGAATGCGATCAATCCGACCAGCATCAGCCCCATTAATTTCATGTAATTTCGATTTTTCATAGAGCAATGATTTTAAAGTTTTATCAAACATAATTATTGCACCTACTAATTTCAAGGCGAAATTCGTTTCTGTCAACAAATTCCTCGTGATCGTGGTTAAGGTTATCAATATTTTGTTCAATAATAATTGTTCGCTTTTAAAGCAGTACTAATATACGAATTTGATCTAAAAAATGCAAGCATAAAAAAAAAGCTGTTCCGAAATATATCGAAACAGCTTCTCAATTTTATATATATTATCTATACGATACCTTGATCCATCATAGAGTTAGCAACTTTCAAGAAACCAGCAATATTAGCTCCTTTTACATAGTTGATATATCCGCTCTCGTCAGTACCCCAAGTTTTACATGCATTATGAATATCAACCATAATCTGGTGAAGTTTAGCATCTACCTCTTCTTCAGTCCAGTTTAATTTCATTGAATTCTGAGTCATTTCTAAACCAGAAGTAGCAACACCACCAGCGTTAACTGCTTTACCAGGTCCGAATAACTTCTTAGCTTCTTGAAGTGCTTCAACAGCTTCAGGAGTACATGGCATATTAGCACCTTCGGCAACACACATTACACCATTCTCAATTAATTTCTTAGCATCGTCGCCATTCATCTCATTTTGAGTAGCACAAGGCATGGCAACATCTACTTTAGCTTCCCATGGTTTTTTACCAGCGTGGAATTCAGCTTCTGGGAACTCTTCAGCATAAGGAGAAACGATATCCATATTAGTAGCTCTAAGCTCTAATAAATATTCGATTTTATCGCCTGTAATTCCAGCAGGATCATAAATGAATCCATCAGGGCCAGAAATAGTAACAGCTTTTCCACCTAATTCTGTAATCTTAGTAATAGCACCCCAAGCAACATTTCCGAAACCAGAAACTGCAACAGTCTTTCCTTCGAAAGTTTCACCTTGAGTAGCTAACATTTCTTTTGCAAAATATACAGCACCAAAACCAGTAGCTTCAGGACGAATTAAAGAACCACCCCAATTGATACCTTTACCAGTTAAAACACCAGCATTTTCTCTTGCTAATTTCTTGTACATACCATAAAGGAATCCAATTTCTCTTCCTCCTACACCTATATCACCAGCAGGTACATCAGTGTTAGGACCAATTGCATGCCATAACTCTAACATAAACGCTTGGCTAAAACGCATAACTTCTGCATCAGACTTTCCTTTAGGATTGAAATCAGATCCACCTTTACCACCACCCATTGGTAATGTAGTAAGAGCGTTCTTGAAGATTTGCTCGAATCCTAGGAATTTTAAAATACTTAAATTAACACTTGGGTGGAAACGTAAACCACCTTTATAAGGTCCAATAGCATTATTGAACTGAACTCTGTAACCTAAGTTAACATGAACTTTACCATTATCATCAACCCATGGCACTTTAAAAGTGAACACACGATCAGGTTCAACAAGTCTTTCAAGAATTCCTGCTGCCTCGAATTGAGGATTTGCTTTTAACACATCTTCTAGAGACTCTAAAACCTCTTGAACTGCCTGGAGGTATTCTTTTTCACCTGGGTGTTTTGCCTCCAAATTATGCATAAATTGTTGTAAATCCATTTTATTATGTTTTTTAGTTGTTTGAATGATTACATGGCAAAATTATAATGAATTCAGTAGGTGTATCATCAGTATTTTGCTGATTTTGATTTCTAAATTAATCTCACTGGATAACAGATAATTACAAAACTATTTTTCGCTTGTTTAGACTCTAAAGATACATAATTTTTTTCGAACCAATAAATTCACTTAGAGAGAATGGCGCGATTATGGCTTGGTATAAATAATTTCGTCGAAATGGCCTTTCAATAAGTCATTAATATAGCTCAACAATTCTTTAGATTGTAGCTCCTCTTTACTGAAATTTTGATGAATAGCATCGGAGTTTAAAACATACTCTCCTCGTGGACTCATATACGAAAATACAAAGTTTGTTTGAGGATGGTCTAAGATAAGCATTGCCAATAAGGAATGAAAATCACCAAGCATAGGAATAAGCCCATTATCGAGTTTAAGTTCCATATTAAGGTTATTGAAGCCTTTATGGTAGTATTGGTGGTTTTTATGAGGTTCTGATAATCTTAAGACCTTAATTATATTTTCAGACTCCTCTAAAGTTTCCTCTTCAATTTTATCACCGGTATCTTTAATGATAATATCATAAGAGTTTTTATTCACTTGATCAACCAAATACAACTCTATTTGTTGTGCGGTTTTTAATCTGAACTGTAGGTATTGTGCTAAAAAGAATGAAATATCCATGTACGGAAATAAAAGCATCAGACTTGAATTCACAAATCTGATAACATTAATGATATAATAAAAAGATTATCGTTTGTCTCTCTGGTATTGATAGGATTCTCCATAAGCAGCGCATTTCTTATTTGAAACACATGAAGACATCGCTAAACTCAAAACAAAAATACTGACTAAAAATATGGCTAACTTTTTCATTATAATTATAGTTTGATCAATTCTTGATTTTCCGCTAAAATAGTCATTTTTTTTTATTGAAATCAAGCCAAACAGATTTTTAAGAAATTATTTGATGCTATCATGCAATTGTTTTTAAATTTACCTCCTCAAAAATCAATACAATGACATCATCAAAAGTTGACATTCACCCAGAATGGTTGGAGGTTTTACAAGACCAATTTGAAGCAGACTATTTTAAGAAGCTAAAACTCTTCTTAGTGGGTGAAAAAAAGCAATTCACAATTTACCCTCCTGGGCCACAAATCTTTTCTGCCTTTAACGAGACCCCATTTAGTAAAACCAAATTGGTTATCATAGGACAAGACCCTTATCATGGAGCAGGGCAAGCAAACGGAATGTGTTTCTCAGTTACTGATGGCATAAAACCACCACCTTCTCTAAAAAACATTTTTAAGGAGATAAATGGTGACTTGGGCCTTCCCATTCCTACATCTGGAGATTTAACACCATGGGCTCAGCAAGGGGTTTTATTGATTAATGCTACACTTACTGTAAGGGCAAGCAAAGCTGGTTCACATCAGAAAAAAGGTTGGGAAGAATTTACCGATACGGTTATTAAGCGACTTTCTGAAAAGAGAGAAAACTTGATATTTTTGCTCTGGGGGAATTTTGCTATTGCCAAATCAAAACTAATCGATCAGAAAAAACATCATATTTTAACCAGCGTCCACCCCTCACCACTGTCAGCACATAGAGGTTTTTGGGGTTGCAAGCACTTTTCCAAAGCAAATGAATTGCTTATTTCCATGAAAAAAGAACCTATTAATTGGGAAATTAAATAAATATTGAAAAATATTTTTCGCCATTAAAAACCTGATTACCTGTACTATAACACAACAAAACCCAACTACAAACCTTACAACAAAAAGGAATTCCCAGTCACATCTTTGTTGTGTGACTTATTATTGTATATTTGCACCCACAAAACACAACAGTGCGGGATGGAGCAGAGGTAGCTCGTTGGGCTCATAACCCAAAGGTCGTAGGTTCGAATCCTGCTCCCGCTACAAAGAAAAGCTTAACAGAAATGTTAAGCTTTTTGCATATATAGAAGTTTGCTTAAAAAAACACAAGAAAAACCATTCTCTTCTGCGAAACTCAATGGTTTCTACAGATTTTTTAATTCTTCACTATTTATTCCTCCAAATATTCAAGTCAGTTTTTTTATTGATTTTACTTAACATAGGTCAGAATTGATTTCCCGAACAGAACTTTTTACAATTAAAATGAACCTGTATTTTTTTAATCAGCTTGTTATTGAGTCCCTTACAAATTATCTGTATTACTAGGCTCTACAAAGCTTTGTAGTCCGAATTTTTCTTGTATCTTTGCAATCACAAAACAACAGTGCGGGATGGAGCAGAGGTAGCTCGTTGGGCTCATAACCCAAAGGTCGTAGGTTCGAATCCTGCTCCCGCTACTCAGGAAAAGCTTAACAGAAATGTTAAGCTTTTTTATTTGCAGATATTTCCATTGCAACAAAAAGCCCATTAAAAGTTTGATTCCTTTTAATGGGCTTTAATATTAATTACAATATGTTTATTTCACCATCAATTTCTTGGTGATTATTTGGTCTTCAACTAGTATTCTTACAAAATAAATACCTGTCCTTAGGTCTGAGACCTCTATGCTCATGGAGTTTCCATCCACTTGCTGATAAATCACTTGCGTTCCTTTGGCATCAATTACTTCTATGTTTTCTATGATATAATCAGAAACAAATTGAATCTGGTCAACACCTGGGTTTGGATACAGCTGAATTTCTTCTTCTCCAATTTCTTCAATACCATAATATGGCCCAACTTTAATATAATCGCTTTTAGTGGTGGTATGGGTTCCCATTCCATCGCTTACGGTTAAGGAAATAGAATACTGTCCATTATTAGTAAAAGTATGACTTGGGTTTTGTAAAGTACTGCTTTGTCCATCACCAAAATCCCATGACCAAGAAGTAATGCCCATTACAGCTTTTACTTCTTCTATTTTTGCTGGATAATCAGGAATCTGTTTGCCCGTTCCTGGCTCAGTGGTCTGAATGGTATTTATGATATTCAAAGACTGATTTTCTCCATTTATATCACCAATATACCAATAATCTCCCTCCCCTGTTTGTGGTGCTTGTAGTGTGTAAATTAAACCAGACTGATTGTAAATCTGAACCACTGCTTCAGAAGTGGTAATAGAGCCACTACCTGCAAAACGATAAATATAAAATTGATAAGTTCCATTATAGAACTGATAAATAGTAGTGGTTTCAGGACCAAAGCCTGTTGTTACATCATGGTCTAATGCTGCAAAAGGAACATCTGTTGCATTTCCTTTGTTGGAGTAATAAATATGATGGCTAATTTCATCTATTTGTGGAGTTCGTAAATGAGAATCTAAATCACTTGGATTGGCTCCCCAATTCACCACAAACCTCATTTCATTGCCGGATAATACTGGAGATAAAGAAATATTAAGCTCCACTGTTCCATCAGTTGGAATAACCACCTGATTGTTATTATAGGTGATATAATCGCTGGCAGAACAAATTACCAACTGAGTATTACTTGTAGATAAATCAGAGAATTGAACATTCAATGGCCCAACTCCTTGAGGAGGCGTAGCCATAAAGTTGGCAGTTAAACTCCCTTCTGGCACATTGGCAATGCTATAATTACCACTGGCATCGGTATAAGCTGATAAACCACCCACTTCTACTAAAGCACCTGCAATGGCACTTCCATCAATGGCATCAGTTACCATTCCTGTTAATGTGGCCTCCCCTAGGCTTCCAGCCACATAAATATAGTTTTCTTGTGTAGTAGTATGATTCGAAACACCATCGCTAACTGTTAGACTTACCGTGTAATATCCGCCGCTGGTATATACATGAGAAGGATTTTGCTGTGTAGAGGTTTGTCCATCACCAAAATTCCAATCCCAAGAGGTAATAGCTTTCTTCTGAACTTCTTTCTCTGGATATGTTACATTTCTTTTACCAGTTCCTGGTTCTGCTTCCTGAATGGTATTAATAATAGTCAAGTTCTGTGTGGCTCCATCTATGGTTCCAACATACCAATACAAACCAGTTCCAGTTGTTGGTGCTTGTAAAGTTTGAATCAATCCATTTTGGTTATAAACTTGTACCACAGCATCTGAAGTTGTAATTTCTCCACTACCAGCAAACTTATAAATATAGAAATGGTAAACCCCATTAAAAAACTGATAAATGGTGGTGGTTTCTGGACCATATCCTGTAGTTACATCATGATCAAGTGCAACCCAAGGCGTAGAAGTAGCGGAACCTTTGTTTGAATAATAGATATGATGAGAGGATCCTTCTATTTCAGGAGTTCTGACATGAGAATCTAAATCACTTGGATTCGCTCCCCAGTTTACAATAAACCTCATCTCCTGCCCTTCCAGAACTGGTGAAAGAGAAATATCTAAATTCACTTCCTGGTTTTCGGGAATAGATACTTGATTGTTTTGATAGGTGATATAATCACTTGCAGAACAAATAACCAATTGAGTATTACTAGTTGAAAGGTCTGTAAATTCAACATTTAATGGACTATCGCCTGATGTTGGAGTACCCATAAAGTTTGCCGTTAATGAACCCGGAGGAACATTAGCTATAGTGTAATTTCCTGAAGCATCGGTGTATGCTTGTAATCCTGCTACCTGAACCAATGCACCTTCAATGGGCTGACCATCAACAGCATTTGTCACTTTACCATTTAAGGTACTTCCAGCTGCTGTAGTACTTACTAAAACATCATCTAGCATCAAAATAAATGCATCCTCAGAAAGACATTGAAAAGCAATATGGATATTTTGGTTATCATAAGCTGATAAATCATAGGTATAACTGGTCCAATCATCTGGTAATTCAATAATACCATTGCTGATTTCTGTAAAATCAGCAATATCAGTTCCAGTAGTCGAAATTAACACTTTCAATTTTTCG
>JADGDY010000103.1 GCA_016744655.1 Bacteroidales bacterium
CTGCAAATGGTGCTCCAATTACTGTACCTTCTCAGGATATGGTTTTAGGTCTATATTATATGACAAAACCTAAAAAAACAACTGAAGAAATTGTTGTTAAAGGAGAAGGATCGACTTTTTATTCTCCTGAAGAAGTTATTATAGCTTATAACGAAAAAAGAATTGACCTTCATGCTATTATTAAAGTGAAAACTTACGATATAGTAGATGGTGAAGAAGTAAATCATATTATTGAAACTACCGTTGGACGAGTTCTTTTCAATCAGGTTGTACCTAGAGGTTTTGCCTTTATTAATCAATTGCTAACTAAAAAGTCCTTAAGAGACATTATTGGTGATATGATCAAAGTTTTTGGTACTGCAAAGACCACAAAATTCTTAGATGATATTAAATCAATTGGTTATAATATGGCTTTCAAAGGCGGATTGTCTTTTAACCTTGGTGATGTTTTGATTCCTGAGATTAAAGAGCAGTTGGTTATTGATGCCAATCAAGAAGTAAATGAAGTAATGAATAACTATAATATGGGTTTCATTACTAATACTGAAAGATATAATCAAATTATTGATATTTGGACTCATGCTAACTCTCACTTAACTCATACTTTAATGACTGAGTTAATTCAAGATAAGCAAGGATTCAATTCTGTATATATGATGCTTGACTCTGGTGCGAGGGGTTCTAAAGAACAGATTCGTCAGTTGAGTGGAATGAGGGGATTGATGGCTAAGCCTCAAAAATCTGGAGCTTCTGGAGGAGAGATTATTGAGAATCCAATTCTTTCTAACTTTAAAGAGGGTCTATCTGTACTTGAGTACTTTATTTCAACTCACGGTGCTCGTAAAGGTTTGGCCGATACTGCTCTTAAAACTGCGGATGCTGGTTACCTTACACGTCGTCTTGTAGATGTTGCTCAAGATGTTATTATCTCTGAACCTGATTGTGGTACTTTAAGAGGTCTTTCTGTTACTGCATTGAAGAAAGGTGAGGAAACTGTTGAAACTATTTATGAAAGAATTTTAGGTAGAACTACAGTATATGAAGTTTATCATCCAGTTACTAATGAGTTAATTATTGGTGGTGGAGAACATATCACTGAAGAATTAGCTAGGGAAATAGAAGATTGCGGAATTGAGGCAGTTGAAATACGTTCAGTATTAACATGTGAATCTAAGAAAGGTGTTTGTGCTAAATGTTACGGTCGTAACCTTGCTAGTGGTAGAATGGTTCAAAAAGGGGAAGCTGTTGGTGTAATTGCTGCTCAATCAATTGGAGAGCCTGGAACTCAGCTTACTTTAAGAACATTCCACGTTGGGGGTACTGCTTCTAACATTGCAACTTCATCTAAAATAATTTCTAAATTCGACGGAGATTTAGTAATCGACGAATTAAGAACTATTGAATATTCAGATGCTGAAGGAGAAAAGTACAATGTTGTAATTGGTCGTTCGGCTGAAATGAAAATTGTCGATAAGAAAACCAATGTAGCTCTTGCTTCATCTAATATCCCATATGGATCTAAGTTATATAAGAAACCAGGGGATGTTGTTAAGAAAGATGATGTAATTTGTGAATGGGATCCATACAATGCTGTTATTATCTCTGAAGTTAAAGGTAAGGTTGCATTTGAAAATATTATTCAAGGTATTACTTTTAGAGTTGAGTCTGATGAACAAACAGGTTTCCAAGATAAAGTAGTTATTGAGACTAAGAAAAAAGGTATCAACCCAAATATTAGAATTTTAAATTCTGCAGGGGAAGTTATCAAAGTATATGATATTCCTGTAGGGTCTCATATTATTGCCAATGAGAAAGACAGTATCAAAGCTGGGGAGATTTTAGTTAAAATCCCACGTGCAGTTGGTAAGTCTGGTGATATTACCGGAGGTTTGCCAAGAGTAACTGAGTTATTCGAGGCACGTAATCCTTCAGATCCTGCTAAAGTTGCTGAAATTGACGGTGTAGTTAGTTTTGGTAAGAAATTGAAGCGTGGTAACAGAGAGGTAATTATTACAAGTAAAACTAATGAGCAGAAGAAGTATTTGATTGCAACATCAAAACAGATTTTAGCTCAGGAAAATGACTTTGTAAAATCTGGTACTCCTTTATCAGAAGGTGCTATGACTCCTGCTGATATCCTTGCTATTAAAGGACCTATGAAGGTTCAGGAATATATTGTGAATGAGATTCAGGAAGTATATCGTCTTCAGGGTGTGAAAATCAACGATAAGCATTTCGAGGTAATTGTACGTCAAATGATGCGTAAGGTTGAGATCATGGATCAAGGTGATACTAAATTCCTAGAAGGTGAATTAGTTAATCGAATCGATTTCTTAGAAGAAAATGATTTCATTTTCGGTCAGAAAGTTGTAGAAGATCCGGGAGATAGTTCTGAAGTAGTTGCTGGTCAAATTATCACAGCTAGAAAGCTAAGAGAAGATAATTCAATGTTACGTCGTAAAGATTTAGCATTAATTACTTCTAGAGATGCTAAACCAGCTACTGGTCGTCAGATACTACAGGGTATTACACGTGCTTCTCTTCAAACTAAGAGTTTCATTTCTGCTGCTTCATTCCAGGAAACTACCAAAGTATTGACTAACGCTGCGATTAATGCTAAGCGTGATCATTTATTAGGATTGAAAGAAAACGTAATTGTTGGACACCTCATTCCTGCAGGTACTGGACTAAGAGAGTATGAAAACTTAATAGTTGGTTCAAGCGAAGAATATCAAGCTTTACTAATGAGTCGTGAAGAAAGTTTAGGTTCTAACGAGTAAAAATAGTATTATGTCTGATAATAATTTAAAGCAAAATAAACTCAATATTGAGTTAAGTGATGAAGTAGCTGAAGGCCAATATTCAAATATGGCTGTTATCACTCACTCTCATGCTGAATTTATTATTGACTTTGTAAAGATGATGCCAGGTGTTCCTAAGGGAAAGGTTAAATCTAGAATCATATTAACACCAGAACATGCCAAGCGTTTATACAAAGCTTTGGCAGATAACTTAAGAAAGTTCGAGTCAATGCACGGACCTATTAAAGAATCGAAAGGTGGTGATCCTGGAATGCAATTTTCAATGGGTGGGCCTACTGCAGAAGCTTAAAAATTAAAAAGCCGTTTCATTTGAAACGGCTTTTTTTATGCATTATGAGAAAAACTGATTTCCTTTATCTTTGAAGGCTAACCAGTCTAGATGTTTCAGTAATTCCTTTTCATTTAATTCATTTATATGAATAAGTTTAATACTGTCTTTTACCTCATGAGCTTCCTTCTTTTTAAGTGCTTTTAATAAAGGTATTTTACTCCAGAAGTTTTGGATTTGATCGTTTAATCTAATTCTCTTAGATTTTACTTCTTTGTATTCCAATAATAGGTGCCCTCTTTCTTTAGCAATACTAATAAAAAAAGATCTCGTATTTTTATAATGTTGTGATTTAACAGGCGATAAAACACCTGCAAATTCTTTATTAATTATCCTTCTACTACTGTGGAATTTATACAACAAGTTATCTAGTTTACTAGTCTTGGGTTTGCCAAAGATTTGCCCAAAAGGAATTCTGCTTTGTCTTGGTAGATTATTTATTCTATCTACCAAAGTTTCTATTTTCCCTATAAGTTTTAAGTAGTCGTCTTCAAGTTCCAAACGGTTTTGTTTGACACTATCTTTTCTAACTTCTATTCTATCTTTTATTTGGTTTTTCCTATCTTCTTTTTTGCTGACTTTTAGTTCAGCTTCCTCTAGCCAATGAGTCATAATGCGATATGCTATTTGTATTCGTTAATGTCTATTTCACCTTTTAAAGCTAAGTAAGAATTCATGGCTAATGCGTCCAAATCGTTTACTGTAGGAAAGAGAGAAATAGGGGCTACTGATTTAAGTTTTTCGGTTAAGTATTCAGTAAATACAGGATAGTTAAAGATGCTGCCACTTAACAGAATGGCATCAACATCAAAATCGAGAGCTGCAGCCATACTTCCAATGTGCTTTGCTACATTGTAAGCCATTGCTTCCATATAGAATCTTGCCTTTTCATCCCCTCCTGCAATGCGATCGAATATTTCATGAATGTTGCTCGTGCCAAGATGTGCAAAAACTCCACCTTCTTTAGTAATCATTTTCATGATTTCATCTTTTGTATACTTCCCACTAAAACAGATATCAACTAACTTTCCTGTGGGTAGCGTTCCTGTTCTGTTTAATGAATAAGGGCCTGCACCATCAAAAGCTTGGTTTACATCAATTACTTTACCTCCTTTATGAGCGCCAATGGATGTTCCACCACCTCCAATATGAGCAACAATTAGCCTCATATCATAATAACACTTATTATTACTTTTAGCGAATTTACGAGCTATATATTTGTGATTTAAGGCATGGAATATTGATTTACGCTCGAATTCTGGATGACCAGTTACTCTGGCGATATCGTCTAACTCATCTACTACAACAGGGTCAGCTAAAAGAGCTTTTGCATTTGGAAGTTTACTAGCTATCTTGTCAGCAATAATACCTCCCATATTTGTTTCATGCTTACCTTGGTAACCATTTAGAAGGTGTTCTTTCATTAGCTCGTTAACCTCATAAACTCCAGCTACTTTTAAAGGCTTAATTAATCCTCCTCTAGCAACAACAACCTCTAGTGCATCAAAGTCTACATCATTGGCGGTTAATTCAGCATAAATGGCATCAGTTCGATAATCTAACTGATCCATAATCTCAGTGAATTTTATAAGATCCTCCTCTTTGTGTTTTATTGTTTTAAGAAAGATGACATTAGAATTTCTATATACGGCTATTTTAGTTTGATTTACTTGCGGGTAAATCACTAATATTTGTTTTGATATCATGTGTGTCGTTTTTTAGGGTGTTCAATAAGCGAAGATAAAAATATTTCTTGGTGAAAAATATCTATATTTTTGTGAATACTATATTTCTACATATTTCTTCTGTATTGTCCGCCAATATTAAATAGAGTTCCAGTGATTTGACCTAGAGAACAATATTTAGTGGTTTCCATTAATTGTGTGAATATATTTCCTCCTTTTGAGGCTATAGTTTTTAATTCTTCAATAGCTTTTTCAGATTCTTCTGTGTAAGTCTCATGGAGTTGATCTAACATTTCAATCTGATATTCTTTTTCATCAACTCTTGCTCTAATTACATTTTGAGGAATAATAGTGGGAGAGCCTTCTGAACTTAAAAAAGTATTCACTCCCATGATTGGCAATTTACCTGAATGCTTCAATCCTTCGTAATACAAGGACTCTTCTTGAATTTTAGAACGTTGATACATGGTTTCCATCGCACCTAAAACACCACCTCGTTCTGTGATTCTATCAAATTCTGACAATACTGCTTCTTCCACAAGAGCAGTTAGTTCTTCAATGATAAAAGCACCTTGTAGCGGATTCTGGTTTTTAGCTAATCCTAATTCATGATTAATGATTAACTGGATAGCCATAGCTCTTCTTACAGATTCCTCAGTTGGTGTAGTAATAGCTTCATCATAGGCATTGGTATGCAGCGAATTACAATTGTCATAAATGGCATACAATGCTTGTAATGTGGTCCTAATATCATTAAAATCTATCTCTTGAGCATGTAAAGAACGACCAGAAGTTTGAATATGGTATTTTAGTTTTTGAGAACGGCTATTAGCACCATATTTGGTCTTCATAGCTTTGGCCCAAATAATTCTAGCTACTCTTCCAATAACAGCATATTCTGGTTCTAGGCCATTGCTGAAAAAGAAGGAGAGGTTTGGAGCAAATTTGTTGATATCCATTCCTCGGCTTAGATAATATTCTACATAAGTGAATCCATTTGATAAAGTGAATGCCAATTGCGAAATGGGGTTAGCACCAGCTTCAGCAATATGATATCCCGAAATGGAAACGGAATAAAAGTTATTGATGTCATTCTCTATAAAATATTCTTGAACATCACCCATTAGCTTTAAACTAAAATCAGTGGAATAGATACATGTATTTTGTGCTTGATCTTCTTTTAGAATGTCGGCTTGAACTGTTCCTCTTACTCTGCAAATAGTGTCTTCTTTAATTTTCTCATAAACCTCTTTGGTTAAAACCATATCACCGGTGACTCCGAGAAGCATTAAACCTAAACCATTATTTGTTTCTGGTAATTCACCTTGGTAAGATGGGCGTTGAGTTCCTTTATTTGAATAAATATCTTCAATCTTTTTATTGACAGAATCCTCTATTCCATTTTCCTTGATATAGATTTCGCATTGTTGGTCTATCGCGGCATTCATAAAATATCCTACTAGAATAGGAGCAGGACCATTGATGGTCATGGAAACAGATGTTTTAGGATCTGCGAGGTTAAAACCAGAATATAGTTTCTTGGCGTCATCCAAACAGGCGATACTAACACCTGCATTTCCTATTTTTCCGTAAATATCTGGTCTACGGTCTGGGTCTTCACCATAAAGTGTTACAGAGTCAAAAGCTGTTGAAAGTCTTTTTGCTGGTAATCCTTTTGACACATAGTGAAATCGTTTATTGGTTCTTTCAGGTCCACCTTCACCAGCAAACATTCTAGTGGGGTCTTCACCTTCTCTTTTAAAAGGAAAAACTCCAGCAGCATAAGGAAATTCACCAGGTAAATTCTCTAGTAATGACCATCTGAGTATGTCTCCTTTACTTTTGTATTTGGGGAGGGCCAGTTTGTTTATTTTGAGTCCAGAAAGTGTTGTAGAGTTGGTACTTACCTTGATTTCTTTATCTCTAACTTTATAGCTAAACTCATCACCAGAAAACTGGGCAACTTTAGTATCCCAGTTGGCGAGTATTTCTTTATTTCTAGGGTCAAGGTCCAATTCTTGTTGATGAATTTCTTTATTTAACTCCTCTATTAATTGATTAGATGCTTTATTCGACTCTAAATGAGATTGAGCCATTTCTAAACCATGTATTTGATGAGCCAATTCTGCTTGTTTTTCAACCCATTGATTATAGTTTCGAATGCTTTCTGAAATTTCACTCAGATAACGAGTTCTATTTGGAGGAATTATAAATGTTTTCTCTTGTAGTGTTTCTTTTTGTAATTGACTAGGAAATTTGCCATCACTAATTTCATTTAGTTTTTTGATGATTTCAATATAGAGTTCAACAACACCTTGATCGTGAAATTGAGAAGCAATGGTTCCGTATACAGGAAGCTCATCAAGATTTGCGTCAAAAAGCCCATGATTTCGCATGTATTGCTTTTTTACATCACGGAGTGCATCTTGTGCTCCTCGTTTGTCAAATTTATTGATGGCTATGAAATCAGCAAAATCAAGCATGTCAATTTTTTCTAATTGAGTAGCAGCGCCATATTCAGGAGTCATCACGTAGAGGCTAGTATCACTAAACTCTGTAATTTCTGTATCGGATTGTCCTATACCAGAAGTTTCCAAAATGAGGAGATCAAAATTGGCAGCTTTGAGGATGTTTAAGGCATCTTCTACATAGCGAGACAAGGCTAAATTGGCTTGACGAGTGGCTAGAGAACGCATATAGACTCTTGAGTTATTGATGCTATTCATTCTAATTCTATCGCCCAATAAAGCTCCACCTGATTTCCTTTTAGATGGATCTACAGAAATAATTCCAATGGTTTTGTCTTCGAAATCTGCTAGGTATCTTCTCACCAACTCGTCAACTAATGAGGACTTACCACTACCGCCAGTACCAGTTATACCAATCACAGGAATTTCTCTAGAAATAGTAGACGTAATTTCTTTTCTGGCCTCCTCCACTTCATCGGGATAGTTTTCCATTGCAGAGATTAACTGACCAATATGTTTTGCATCTTTTTCAACAAGCTTTTCTTTTTGAAACTTTATATTTTTGCCCGTAGGAAAATCAGATTGTTCCAGCAAATTATTAATCATTCCTTGCAAGCCCAATTCTCGGCCATCATCTGGGGAATAGATTCTGGTGATTCCATAATTGTGTAATTCTTCGATTTCACTTGGGAGGATTACTCCACCACCACCTCCAAATATTTTTATATGTTCACAATCTTTTTCTTTTAGTAAATCGAACATATACATAAAAAACTCATTATGCCCTCCTTGATAACTGGTAATAGCTATAGATTGTGCATCTTCTTGTATGGCGCAATCTACTATCTCTTGAACTGAGCGATTATGGCCTAAATGAATGACTTCGGCACCACTTGACTGAATAATTCTTCGCATAACATTGATAGCTGCATCGTGCCCATCAAATAGGGAAGCAGCGGTTATAATTCTTACATTATTCTTAGGCTTATAAATTGGAGTTTTGGCTTTCATTTCGAATATTTGGCTAAAATTTCTAGAAAAACGAATTAAAATATTTATTATGCAAACATAATAAAATTTGAAATGAAAGCCAATTGGAAACCTTGCTAACAGCTTGATTGGAGGAGTGAAATAAGAAATCTTATGTTAAAAAATCTCTAAAATTATCAGGGTTTATTATTTGAGTACTTGCTTTTGGATAAGCCTTTGTGAAAGATTTAGAAAATTTCACCTTCCTTTTGGAATTCCATTTAATTTCATAAGCATTTAAATGACCATCGTATTCTTCTAAATAATCAATTTCCTGTTGTGCATGAGTTCTCCAAAAATACCTATTCATATAGAGTTTATTGTAATGAGTATGTTTCATTCTTTCACTCACTATATAATTTCCCCACAAGGCCCCTACATCATCCCTAGTATTCAAAGGACTGAAGTTACTGATTACGGCATTTCTTATTCCATTATCATAGAAATAGATTTTCCTACTTTTCTTTATTTCATTTCTTAGGTTTCTACTTAAGCTATATAGCCTAAATATGATAAAAGCTTTTTCCAGAAGGTCAATGTATTTTTCAATAGTTTGAATATCTGCACCAACCAATTGAGCTAGTTCATTATATGAAACCTCATTTGATACTTGAAAAGATAAAGCTCTAACTAGTTTTTCAACCAACTGAGGTTTTTTCAATTGTTGATGGATAAACAGGTCTTTATATAAATAACTTGAGGTTAACATTTGTAGAACATCCCTTTCATTTCCAGAATTATTAATAACTTCAGGATAGCATCCGTATATCATTCTTTGGCTAAGGAGACCATTTTCATTTATTAATCCATTATGATTTTTCAACTCTTCATAGCTGAGAGGAAATAGCTGATATTCCCATTTCCTTCCTGTTAAGGGTTCGTTTATTACATTCAATAGTTCAAATGATGAAGAACCTGTTGCAATAACCTGAACATCTGGGATATTGTCAACAATAATCTTGATGCTGAGGCCAATATTATCAATATATTGGGCTTCATCAATTACTAATAGTTTATTATTTCCTACAATAGAACGCATATGGCTTATGGAATGAATACCAAATTCTTCTCTTGTACTATAGTCATCCCCACTTAACCATAGAGTTGGAAGGTTGAGTTCTTTAACCAACTCACGAATCAAAGTTGTTTTACCAGTTTGTCTAGGTCCTAGAAGTACTAATGCTTTATTTTGAAAAAGATTATCCTTTAGCTGTTTTGTTAATTGTCTATAAATCATTGCAATATGGGTTTCTATTGTAAATATAGTCATTTGTAAGAATGTAATCAAGCAATTAATATAAATAATTAGAATGTAATCGAGTAATTAATATAAATAATTAGAATGTAATCGAGTAATTAATATAAATAATTAGAATATAATCGAGTAATTAATATAAATAATTAGATTGTAATCGAGTAATTAATAAAAGGTTTGTAATGTGTAGAAATACAATGTGTTATTACTTAAGTATTTTTATGGCAATATCTAAATATTGATAAACATCAGATGGATGTTGGTTGATATATTTAGTACTTCTTTTGTGTCCGAGTCTAACCACTATTGCATTTTTTTCTTTTATTGGGATGATATATTGACCTAAAATGCCTCTCATGTATGGTAGTTGCTGTCCTTTATAATCGATAATCCAATATTGATATCCGTAATAACTTAACGGTTTGCCATCTTCTCCTTGTATCCACTTTGCTGGGCTTGTAGCTTCTTTTAAATAGTTTGCCGGAATAATCTGTTTATCATTCCATTTTCCATTATTGAGCACTAATTGACCAAAACGAGCAAAATCTCTGGCATTGGTATTAAAGCAGCAATAGGCCTTTTCCATACCATCTTTAGAATCTAAATTCCAAAGAGCATCATGTTCGGCTCCAATATTTGACCATATTTTTTCTGAAGTATATTCACTAATAGATTTGCCTGTTGCAGCTTGTACAACCATAGCTAGAACTTCGGTGTTTCCGCTTAAATAATTGAATTTTTTCCCAGGCTCTTCAACGACTTTAAGCGAAGTAATTAGTTTTGGAAGGTCACTTCCGTAGTAGGCTTCTGTAGTTAAGGAAAAAGGGCTGGAGTAGGCCTCGTCCCAGTCTAAGCCGGAACTCATGGTGAGCACATCTCGTATACTCAATTCACTATTTTGAGGATGATTATATTCGGGGATAAAGTCTTTTACTTTTTGGTCTACACTTTTAATATGGCCCTCCTCAATGGCAATTCCAATAAGAAGAGAAACAACAGATTTAGCAGCTGAGAAAGAGTTGGACAAGCTTTTCTCGCTATACCCATCCCAATATTCTTCGTAGAGAATTTTCCCATCTTGAATAACTAAATAGGCAACTGGGTCTAAAGATTCCATTTGATTTCTTTCATCTTTGCTCAAATTATAAGAATTATAATCTTTATGTATTTTCCAAGGTTGAGCTACTCCAGATTCTACAGTTCTATTGTTGAATATCTTATAATCATCGATACTTGGAGTCAGATGAATTAATGCTTTTTGAACATATTGTGGAAGGAAGAAATAGGTAACAGCAATTAATACCAAGAAGGTAAGGGAGATGCGTATAAACTTTTTCATGCTTTAGTTTTTGATTACAGCAATAATACGAAAATTTTGTTGATGAAATATTAACTTAAGTTTAGGATTACTTAGGAGTAAAATTCTGATGTTCATTTCAATTATTCAATTAATTTTGCAAATAGAAACAACAAAGCAAAAGATATATGAAACCATTAGTGAGTATTATTATGGGCAGTACTTCAGACCTTCCGGTTATGGAAAAAGCTGCAAAGTATTTTGAAGAAATGGAAATTCCATTTGAAATTAATGCATTATCGGCACATCGTACACCTGCAGAGGTTGAGGTATTTGCAAAAAATGCAAAAGACAATGGAATTAAAGTAATTATTGCAGGAGCTGGTATGGCAGCACATTTACCAGGTGTTATTGCAAGTATGACTCCAATCCCAGTTATTGGTGTTCCAATTAAAGCAAGTCTTGATGGAATGGATGCACTTTTGGCGATTGTACAAATGCCTCCTGGTATTCCTGTAGCAACAGTGGGAATTAATGGCGCATTAAATGCTGCTATTTTAGCCTCTCAAATGATGGCCACTGGCAATGAAGAATTAATGAAAAAGAATATTGCTTACAAAGACAATTTGAAGCAAAAGATTGTAAAAGCTAACGAAGAGTTGAGTAAACTTGATTATAAGTTTAAAGCTTAAGTTTTACTCCAAGGATTATCAAACCCATCAGAATTTTATTTTGATGGGTTTTTTTATTTCAATTAATGTGATTTTGGCCTATAGTATCCCTTTTTTATCAATTGATCACTTTTGTTGTATAATCTAAGAACTGTTGGTTGCACTCCATTTTTAAAATTACAAACTACGTATTTTCCATTTTTCTTATAAAAACGCCAGATGCCAATTTTTTTTCCATCAGAGTTTCTATAGCCTATATATCTAATTTTTTTAGGATAGAATTTAACATTAAAAGTTTTATTTGGAATATCACAAGGCTTTATTTTTGATACATATTCCTTTACTTCGGGAAAAACATCTTTAAAAGTATCGTATTCATAAAGATTATAACGATATATTGAACCATCAGTGTTATAAAAAGTACTTAACCCTATACGATCAATCGTGTCAATTCGACTGGAATATCCAATCATTTGAATTTTCCCATTTTTGTAATAGTCTTTTACCTTGTATAGTTTTTGACCATTATATTCGTATTCTGATATAGAGAGGGTTCTATAATATTTGTGCTTACCTTTAGGTATTTCATTCCAATCCTTATCAAAGTAGGTTTTCTTTGTTAATTGACTTTGAATTATTGTCGAATCATTTTTATTGGATGAAACATTATTCTGTGAAAATGCAGAAATTATTAGAAATGAGAAAATGATAAATATGGCTTTTTTCATATGGTAAATTTAGGCTCAAATATATTAATTAATTTAGATGTATAAGAATCGGAGCTATTATTTATAACTATTCAAAGAAGTCCAAATGATAAATCAAGTTTATAATATTGTAAAAGCTCTGTAAATTATTTTTACAGAGCTTTTGTGATTTATAAAACTTAGAAATATTCTAATTATTTCTTCTTTACAGCATCTTTAAATTTAGTTTCATCATAGTATTCTGATAGTGATTTATAGAAACTAAAACACATCACTACTATAATAATTGCAAAAGGTAATCCAGTTAATATGGATGCGGTTTGAAGTGCAGTTAAGCCTCCTCCAATTAATAGTGCAGCAGCAATAAGTCCTTCCATTGATGCCCAGAATACTTTTTGTCCTTTAGGAGCATCGTGGCGTCCACCAGAAGTTAAAGTGTCCACTACAAAGGAGCCAGAATCTGAGGATGTCACAAAGAAGCTGGCAACCAATAGAATAGTAACAATAGAAGCAAAATTAGTGAGTGGATATTGTTCGAGTAAATAATAAATAGCTGTGGCTACATTATTATTCACAGCTTCCGAAATAGAATGATTTCCTATTAATTCTTGATAAATAGCACTCCCTCCAAAAACTGATAACCAAAGAAATGTAAACAAAGTAGGAACGAATAAAACACCTAAAATAAATTCTTTAATGGTTCTTCCTTTTGAAATTCGGGCAATGAATATCCCAACAAAAGGAGACCAACTAATCCACCATGCCCAGTAGAAAACAGTCCAAGAATTCTGCCAATTTGTTTCTTTTCCAACTCCATTATAGGTATTGGTCCAAAAGCTAAGCTCGAAAAACTCATACACATAATGACCGAAGTTTTGAACAAAGGATTTCAATAGAAATAGAGTAGGACCAACCACCAAAACAAATAGCAATAAGAATAAAGCTAATCTCATATTCCATTCGCTTAATGTTCTAATTCCTTTATCTAAACCTAAAACCAGACTTAATGTGGCAAAGAAGGTAATGAAAATAATGATGAGGACTTGAATGGTTGTAGAGCTTTCGAATCCAAATAGGTATTCTAAACCTGCATTTACTTGTTGAGCACCAAATCCTAAGGATGTTGCTAAACCAAACAAGGTGGCAATTACAGAAATAATATCAATGGTATGTCCAATAGGGCCATGAATTCTTTCCCCAAAAAGTGGATAGAAAACAGACCTTATAGTTAATGGTAGGTTTTTATTAAATGTGAAGAAAGCTAGAGCTACTCCAACGATAGCATATAATGCCCAAGCGTGCACTCCCCAGTGAAGGAAAGTAACACCCATTGCTTGTCTGGCTGCCATTACTTTATCGGCTGGGTCATCGAGGAAAGGATTACTGCTAAAATGGAATACAGGTTCCGCCACACTCCAAAATAAAAGACCAATTCCCATACCTGCACTAAATAACATGGAGAACCATCCCATTTTACTAAACTCTGGTTTGGCATCTTCTCCACCGAGTCTGATACTTCCAAATTTACTAAACCCAAGGTAGATGGAGAAAATCAATAAACCATTAACTAGTAAGATGAAAAACCAACCTACTCTGTCGGCAATGAATGTTTGGGTATTAGAAAACCATTGCTCCATAGGTTTTCCAACTATTAATGTGGTAATTACTAATCCAAGTACAATTAACAAAGATGTTACAAATACAGGACCATTAGCTTTGATACCAAAAAACGTTCTTTGGTCACTTCTTATTCTTTTACTCATAATTTATATTTAAAAGTAATATCCAATATTGATGTTAAATCTCATTTCAAAGTCAGCATTAGGGTTACCCTGTGCAAATGCTGTAGTCCAATCTGGGCCTAACCACGATTGATTTTTTCCAGCTGCAAAATCTATATATGTATAAACTTGACCGGCAGTTACCAAAACACCAGTTACATTCATGATAGAATTCTCAAAGTTATCAATAGTTTTTTGCATGTATCCAAAATCATTATACACTTGTAGATTTGAAATATATACCCAATCTACTGGAAATGAATAGGCAACTCCCAAAGTATACATATTAGCTTGGGCTGCTACTAAATATGGAGCTCCATAAGCTGTCATAGCAATTACATCATCACTTTCTCCATCTGGGTTGTTTGGATTGTATTGGTAACGAGCAAACTGAGCTTTAATATCGAAGCCACCAGCTTTTAATTCATAATGAGCTGCAAAAGCATAATGATTTCCAATTTCTTTAGTATCTAGGTTATACAATCCTCCGAATTGACCAGAGAGTCCAATTTTATGTTTAGTAGATTCACCAAATTTATAGGCGACTTTAGCATTTCCTTGGTTAACTTCCTTATTTCTATATTCTAAATGGTCACCAATGGTAATAGAAGAAACATCATAGGAATATCTAGAATCTGATATATCAGAGTTATTTCCAAAATTAAGCTCCTCTGCATTTTTGAAAAAGGCTAAAGAATAGGACCATTGTTCACCTTGGTGGGTATATTTTAAACCCATATCATGGTCGTCCTCTAAGCCAACGTAATAGTTGATTGAGAAAAACCAGTTATGTGAGTTATATTGAGTGATACCAAAAGGAACTTGAGTTAAGCCCAATTGAAGGTTACTGGTTTCATTTAAATTGAAACCCACCCAACCTTGCTTCAGCATTCCACCACCAAAGCCTTGTGAATACATGCGGTATTCAGCATTTAGTGTGATTTTCTTAAAATCAGCTTTGGCATTAATTCTAAATACATCATAGCCAAAATCTCCTCCTCTTTTAACTTGGTCTGGTTTCCATGTGGAAAGGTTATAATTAAACCTTAAAGCTCCCCCCACAGTTACATTTGGTTTTTCTTTTTCTTGTGCTTGAACAGCAAAAATAGAAGCAAATACTAATAATATTAAAAATGATTTTCTCATCATAAATAAATGATTTTACACCTTTCAAAAGGCATTTTCTAAATAAAACTCTATGGATTTAAATTGTAGGTGGTATAAATATTTGGGATGGTTATTCCATCAATAATAAGGATGTGATTTTTCTTAATCAATTAATTTACAATGTAATTCCAAAACAGCGGCAAAGGTAGCATTTTCTTTTTTGTATCTAAGTAGTATTAAATAGGATAGGTTCTAAGAATGTCTTATCTTATGAATACTTTCTTGGTATTTGCGTTTTTTGTTTTCTTCAATGCTTTTTTAAAAGTGAATTTTGAATTGATTTTTTAGAATTCTGTAGAATGTTATAACCAACTATTACTTTAGGGTTTGTGTAAAAATAAAATAGATTTACTCTCGGTTAAAGTAGATATTAGTTTTAACTTTGAGTTTTATTACCATGACGATAATTAGGATTTAAAGTTCGGAATATGATTTACTTTGCAAGAAATAGACCTATTTTTATTCCTTAAAATGCATTTAAGTAGATTGTTTTAAGGTATTTAGATTGTGTGGTTTATGAAAGGGATAAAAGAAATATAGAAGAAAAAAATACACAACATTATGAAAGTATTAAGAAATATTTTATTAATTATTGCATCCTTATTAAACTCGCAGGTAGTTTTATCGCAATGGGAAGTGACCTCTTTGATTTCAGCAGGACAAGTGGACTGTTCATATTTGAGCCCAGATAATGGCTGGGCAGCTTATCTATATTATGGTACTCCTAGTGGTGATGATCATTTAGCTATATCTTCTACAAATGACTTTGGAGTAACATGGACTGAGCGAACTACTATTAATAGCCCCAGTTTAGGAGTGATTGATATTAGTACTTTAGGAGGTAATAATATTTACTTTACTGGTAATTTCCCCACTACTGGATTTTGCCGATACAGTAATGATGGAGGTGTCCAATGGACAACGCTAACTTTTGGAATGCTTAATATTGCAAGAGATGCTTTCCTACTTAGTGATAATACATTATTTATTGCTACTCAACAAGACCATCTTGATTATAATGATGCCAAGCTTTTTAAGCTTTCGGAAGACTCTCTCTCTATTTTGATAGATACTGATTCATTAAATTTATTAGATTCAAAGATTTTCTTCATAAGTTCTAGTACGGGCTATGTTTTGGCAAAAGACAGTTTAAACAATAACCTTGTACTATTCACGAATAATGGAGGTGATAGTTTTGTTGCAAATATTGCTTCAGCAGAATACACATACAGAGATATTTGCTTTACTTCGGATAGCGTTGGATACATCTGTTGCTCTGAAGGAAAGATAATTAAAACGATGAATTATGGGGTGAGTTTTGTGGAATTATTAAGCCCGACAACAAGCAATCTTGTTGATATACAATTCATAAATGACTCTTGCGGTTATTGTGTAGGAGAAAATGGAACATGTATCTATACATCTGATTTTGGATATACATGGACTACTGATTCTATAAATACAACTAATAATTTAACAAAGATTCAAATGTTCTCCATGGACAATGGCTATATTTTGAGTAATTCAAATAACAGTTTTGCACTATGGAGTAAAAACAATTCGAATGGTATTTTTATTCCTGAGAAAGAAATGGTGAGCATTAGTCCAAATCCCACCACTGATTATTTAAATATTCACTGTAATCAAAATATTATTATAGACGATATAAGTATTTATAATAGCCTTGGAAAGAGGATGTTTTCCAATAATAAAAATGAAAGAGTAGTGAATATTTCAAATTTTGATCAAGGGGTATATATAGTAATCTTAAAAATTAAAGGCCTAGAATATGCTAATAAAATTGTAAAGCAATAATTGCTTATAATAAATAGGACTCTAAGCTGGTTTCAATACCCAGTAAAGAGTCTGTTTTGAATCTGTATTCTAAAGCTCATAAAGTTGAATACATCCGTAGTTTTTCAGGTACTTAGAAAAGGGTTTGTTTAAAAATATAAAAGAAACCAAATCGGCATGTTTAGTCGGTGTAGTGAGAAAATTCCTCTTTGATGTGCTAATTAAACTGATTAATATTGTTGTTTCTTTCCCCATACTAAAAATACCGTTTTTCGAATTGAGTCTTAACATTAACTAAAACAAATAAATCATTATAAAGCTGCAAATATATCCCTACTCTATTCAAAACTATTTAAAGATATAATCCCAACACCAGAAGCATCAATAACAACATCTTTCTCATTAGGAATAAAACTAATCTTCATATTTTCCCCAGGCAATAGGTGAAAAAAATTAGGTTCAAAATTCCCAAATTCTGAAGTGCTAAGTGCTACTTTATAATGAAAAACAGAAGGAGAGGAGCTCACCTCAAATTGGTTAGGAGCTATTTCTTTTATTTGAAGATTGCCTTTTGGAAGTTTAATGTTTTTGGGTTTTCCAAAGAAATCTATATGCTCAGCTAATGTTTTATTATTTGTTGAGATTTTACTGTAAATAAACGATTTATGAGGTTCTAATTGTCGGATGTGAAGCTTTGCCAAATCAAGATTTACTACCTGATTTGCAGGAATAGTAATATCCTTTGAATGACTTTTAATGGTATCTCCAGTAAATGATAAAACATAAACTTCTAATTTGGCCGCAACAGTGACTAAGCTATCCGATACTATTTTAGTTTGTAGCTGATTATTCTTTATTTCTGATTGAATTAAAAAAGTAGCAA
>JADGDY010000104.1 GCA_016744655.1 Bacteroidales bacterium
ATCGGCATGTTTGATGGCATCCTCTGATAAACCTTCTAGTTCAGTTCCAAAAACAACAGCCGTCTTTTTGCTAATATCTAATTGATCCAACATCACATCATCAGTATGCGGTGTGGTGGCTACAATTTGGTAACCTTGCTCCTTTAGGTGCTTGTATGCAGCTAAAGTATTATTTGTATCTGGCTCATTATATTTATACATTTTCAGCCATTTACTACTTCCTAAAGCCACATCTGGGTTGAGGGTGTATTCATTTCTTTTCTCAATAATATGTACATCTTGAATACCAAAACAATCGGCTGAGCGCAACACAGCACTTGCATTTTGTGATTGAAAGATGTCTTCTAAGACTACTGTTAAATGTCGGGTTCTATTGGGAATTATTTTCTCAAATAATCCGGCTTTATGTTCACTTAAGGAATTTAATAATTGCTTTAATAGCTCTTCTTTTTGTTTAAAAGTTAATGCTCTCATACTAATACTTCTTCTTTGGATATAAATGATACCACCAATCGGATTGCTTTTTTAAGTTTTTATCAAAATACGATAATATGGTTTTCTGCCACAAAATTCGTTTTGAGTAATCCTTAATATGATGGTCTTGTTTATCAATCTCTATTAATTCAACATCTTTCTCCAAAAGTTTTAGTGCAGTATAAAACTGACGACTTTCACCTGGAGGCACATTGGTATCACTATTTCCGTGAAGTAATAGTACAGGTGAGCTCACCTTGTCGGCATGAAACAAAGGACTTTGCTCCACATACATTTCCTTATTATTCCAAGGAAAACTATTTGCCGAAGCTACTTGGCTATATAAATAACCCCAATACCCTTCTCCCCAATAGCTACTTATAGAGCTGATTCCTGCATGGGAAATATGAGCAGCAAAGAAATCGGATTGTGTGCTTAAATACATGGTCATGAAACCACCATAACTTGCACCCATACAGCCAACTTTGGTAGAGTCAATAAAAGTATGACTTCTACATATTTCTTTACTTCCTTTTATAATTTCATTGGCTACAGTTTGTCCCCAGTTATTTACATGTTGAGCCGAAAAATCTTGTCCATAACCTGAAGCACCACTGGGCTGTAATACATAAACAATATAACCATTTGCAGCAAATAAGTTTTTAGGATACCTTCCTCTAAAGTTTCGTTCCACCGGACTTGTGCCTCCATAATAGTATACAATCATGGGATATGTTTTATCTTCGTCGAAATGTGGAGGGTAATATATTCTCCCTTCTATAGCTGCGCCTGCATCGTTGGTGAAATTCCAATCTTCATTTTCACCAAAATCTATATCTTCGAAAAAGTGTAGTTCAGGATCATTCAACATTTTATTTTCTCCACTAATGATATTATAAAGAAATAGTTGTTTAGGTGTTGATATAGAACTCCCATAGTATAAGAGTGATGGCTTATCTTGAGCTAAACTAAAACTATTAACCACATCACATTCTAGTGGAATCAAGCTATAAGATGTATCCAATAAGGAATAAGAATACATATACATGTATGTTCTATCTGAAACATAGAAATAAATGTGGTCCTGATCAGAAGGGTTCCAATTTGACGCTAATATATTTGGATTAAAATCTCTAGATATGGCCTCCACCGTATTATCTTTCAATGTATAGATGTATGCTTGATTATCATAATCATTAGGAATCTCACTTGTAGTTAAATTAACACCAGTATCGCCAAAAAAAGCAGGTCCAGCTGTAACAAGTAATTGAGTTCCGTCGGGTGAATAACTTGCATTTCCACTACCAAATTTATTCCACAAAGTATCGAGTTTTTGCGTTCTTCTATCGTATTGCAACATGAGTTGCTTACTGTATGGACGTTCGGTTTCATCATACATATGTTGAGAAAAAAGAATAAACCTACCATTCTTACTAATATCCTGTAATTGGTTAGATTGAAACCCATAAGTTAAAGGTGTTTTTATCCCCGACAAAATATCTAAAAGATAAATATTTGAGCGCATCCTAAACCAAGGCCAATGATCAGGCATGCCTTGCAATTGTTTTAGTCCCGTTTTATCTTTCTTTGGTTTTTCTAAACTAGTAAGTGCTAAAAACTCACCGTTTGGCGACCATTGAAAAGAATTAACATCACTCAAGTTAGTCGCCAATGGGTATTTCTTTCCATCATCGAGATCATATTCCCAAATCCAGCTTTTATCACCCATTTTTGTAATATAGCTGAGTTTATTACCGTTCGGTGACCACTGTAAAGCAGAAACATCATTGTTATAAAATACTTGTATACTTTGGTCATCAGAGATTCTTTTCACTTCGGTAAATGATTGTGACTCTGACTTTCCATCTTGAATTTTATAGCTTACGAAGTAATAATCACCAGCAGGAGATATTTTAGCACTCTGAATATCAATGCCATTCATTAAATGATCGATATCCATGTAGAAGTTTGCATCTAACGAAGGCTTCAATGCCACAATATTCTCAGTGTTTTCTGCAACAGCTTCACATTTTAAAGTCCATTCCGTATTAGTTTCACCATCATAAAGCAATTTAATCATCACCACATGATTATTGGCTTCCAAAGCCTTATTAAGCTTTAGTTCTTTCTCTTCACCTTCTATTTCGGAGCTATACTTTCCTTTTACTAAAACACCATCAATATAAACCTCCATCATTTGAGCCGATTTAAATTTAAGCTCCAAATTAGTCCATTCGTTATTCTCCAAATAGAAACAAGCATAGGCTAACTGATATGGTTTTTTAAGAGCATTTATACTCACCTTACCTTTTTTTGCAGACTTCTTAGTCCATCTTAAAAACTGTAAATTCGACCATTCCAATTCATCACCAGCTTGTGGTCTAAAGTAAATATTTTCTAGATAGTCATACTTCAATAAATCAGCCTCCTCAAAAGTATTTCCTTTAATGTTCTCTACTTGAGCAAACAAAGGCATAGTCACTTCAACAGGACTAGTAATCAAAAAATCATTAATTTCTATATTTGTTTTATTTTGTGCACTTAAAGCACCGAAAATAAAAAAGCAGAAAACAATAAAACAGTATTTTATATTCATATGAACAATTTATAAACCCAAAGAAATACTCCAGTATTAAATGAGAAGATTAAAGGTCAAAAATATGGAAAAAGTACTATTTTCAAAAATATTGCAGCTAAGGTTATCAGCTATTTATCAACGATATAAGCATTTACATTTGTACACAAAAAAAAACTGGAACCTCCCTTAGGAAATTCCAGTTTACAAATGTATACCAAGAACAAAGACTATTCAGCCTTAGTTACTTCTAACAGTTCCACATCGAATTTTAGAGGAGCATAAGCATGAATAACACCACCGCGAGCTCTAGCACCATAACCAATAGAAGAAGGAACAATGATAGTAGCTTTACCACCAACTTTCATCAAAGCGAGAGCTTCATCCCATCCTTTAATAACCTGACCTCTGTCTATAGTAAACTCAAACGGACTATCTCTATCATAAGAGCTATCGAATTTAGTACCATCTAATAAAGTACCATGATAATGAACTTTTACTTTATCACCAGAAGCAGCTTGCTCACCAGTTCCTTCAGCAGTTTCAATATAGTATAAACCACTCGCTGTAGGAGCTACAGTTACGTTATTATCTTTAATATATTTTGCAATAGTAATCGCTTCTTGATCTTGTAATTTAGCAGTTTCAGCTTCGGCTTTTACTTTTTGCTCAGCTTGTTCTTTTTCGTGTTGAGCTTTAGTTTTTACGCTGTTAAGTGTAACGCCATAAATTAAAGATGTATAAGGTTGAATAATACCAGGACGCCCCTGCTCTTTAAAAGCCAATTTACTTGGAACAATGAATATAGCCTCATCACCCACTTTTAAAGTATTAATTCCTTCAGAGAAACCTTCAGTATCAAAAGGTTTACCTTTTTCAGTCTCCATTGGGCGTCCAGCTTGTTTTGAATCATATAAGCTTTCACCGCTGATAAGAGATACACTAAAATCGAAACTCATAATATCACCGTCTTTAGGCATTTTACCTTTACCATTTTTATTCTTGATGATAAACATACCACTTTCAGTTGGAGTAGCATCAGGATAATTTTTACTTAGATAGAGTGCTAAGTCGGCTAATTCTAAACCTTTTCTTTGTTCTAGTTCAACCTGCATTTGAGCTTCTAACTCTTCAGCAGATACAATATCTTCAATATTAACCCAGAAATACAAATCATTAGTTTCTTTAAACATTTCTGGAACTTCAGGAGCTCTAGCTGTTTTTAAGAAAAAAGAGTCGGCCTTAATAATAAATACAGCACTATCTCCTTTATTTAAAAGAGATAAACCTTCATTAATATCACCTTTATAAATAGATTCAGTAAAAGGTAAATCAAATGTTTCACCAGATTGACTAGCATCAAATATTAAAGTATCTGGATTACCATAGCTCATGGTTAAACGGTAGAACATACCACTATCAGCTGTTACAGCTTCAGCATTTTCATCATGAGAAATTACTTTATAGTAAACTCCATTTTCATTTTTGGTAAAGCCTGGATGACTGTTATCACAAGAAGTCATGAATAAGGCTGCAACAGCCAATACTAAAAAGGCTTGAATTAGTTTTAATTTCATTTATTTTGATTTTAATTATTTATTTTTCAGCGATTTATTATTTAATATCCAATAGTTTAACATCGAATAATAAGGTAGTATATGGAGGAATTTCCCCTCTACCTTCACCATAACCTAAAAAAGATGGAATGATAAGTGTAGCTTCCTCTCCTTTTCTCATATTAGAGATACCTTCGTCCCAACCACTTATTACTTGACCATAACCAATTTTAAACTCAATAGGTTTATTTCTTGCAACAGAAGAATCAAACACTCTACCATCAAGGAATTTTCCTATATAATGAACCTGCACCGTTTGTCCGGTTTTAGGTTTAGCACCCTTACTAGTTTTAGTAGGAATAATATACATTCCTGATAAGGTAGGCTTTACCTTAATACTCTTATCTATAATGTATTTATCAATAATTACAGATTCTTCATTGCGAGCATCCTCACGTTTTTGAGCTTCTTGGATCTCCAATTGTTCAAGAGTTTGAATATCGTGTAATTTTACATGAAAAACCACTTTACTATTTTCAGTTACGAATTTTGGTAATTGGGCTAGTTTTGCATTCTTCATTAAAAAACTATCAGCTCTGATTACAAATGTAGCACTATCATCAACTCCCATTAATGCCAAAGCTTCATTAATATCACCAGCAAAAACTGGCTTTTCTAAACGCATTGGGAAGGTCTGACCTTGTGCATCAAACAATAAGGAGTCCTCATTGGTAAAGTATGTCATTTCTACTGTTAAATAATCCCCTGGTAGTGCTTTTTGGCCTGCATTATCTTCATGGATTTTATACAATAAGCCACTATCAGCTGTATCGAAGCTAGAATATTCACCTCTATTACAAGACAAAAACAATAGTGTTACAATTGTAAACACCCCAATAATTCTTCTTTCCATTTTTAATATCATTTTAAATTAACTAACTCTAAATCATATATGATGGTAGCTTTTTCAGGGATTTTATTCAAATCACCGAGCAATCCAAAAGCAAGATGCGAAGGTATGATAATTCTTGCATGGTCTCCCACATGAAGTAATAATATCCCTTCTTCTAATCCGCTTTCAACACCACCTTTCCCTATTTCAAACTCTTTAATACCCTCTTTTTCCGATTGGTAGATAGTTCTACCATTTAATAAACTTATTGAAAAATTAAGGCTTGCAATTTTGCCTTTCTCTGCTTTAACACCTCTACCTTTCTTGTAAATCTCATAAAATAAACCAGACCCCGTTTCCTTCATCTGGTATTGGCGACGACTAATATAATCTTTAATGTTTTGTTCTTCTGCTTTCACTAAAAACTGATTGGTTGTAACCAATTTCTTTTTTAACTCCTTTGGTGAAATACCTGTAGATTTCTTTTTTGGTGAATTATTATTCTGACAAGAAATAAAGCCCAACATTAATATCAATATATAAGCTACTCTTTTCATCTTAATTATTATTTGAAAAATCAGCCGTATGCAGTGACATCACTTGTTTTAGCTTAATTATGGTTTCATCCATGCTTAGTAATGAATTACCACCAGCGGCATTAAGATGGCCTCCTCCATCGAAGTTCTTACTTGCAATTCCATTTATAGCAAACTGAGCTTTAGACCTAAAAGATAAACGGATTTTATCTTTCTTATGTGTTAATAGTACCGCAGCTTTTACACCTTCAATGGATAATGCGTAATTAACTAAGCCTTCTGTATCCCCAGCTTGATAATTATATTTATCAAGTTCTTCTTTTGTTAAGCTAATATATGCCCAATGTTGTTCCTTAATGACAATTAATTTTTCAGAAAGAGCATAACCCATTAACTTTAATCTATTCTGAGTATTATTACTATAAATTTTTTCATGAATCCATTTATCATCAATCCCTGCTCTGACCAATTCAGCACCTATTAAATAGGGTTTCTCATCTGCCATTCCATAGCTAAACGATCCTGTATCAGTTATTAAACCTACATAAAAACAGGTGGCAGCATCTAAACTGAGGAGGCTATTATTTGACATTTTCTGGGTCAATTGAAAAGCCAGTTGGGCAGTTGAGCAAGCACTTGTATCACTTACATAAGCTTTAAACACTTGGTCGGGATTTGGATGGTGATCGATGATAATATGATTGGCTTGTTTGACTTGACTTAGGGCTTTACTCATCTCATCTCCAGTTCTATGAAAAGCATTATAGTCCACATGAAAAATCACATCTGCTTTTTGCAGCAAATCATCCGCTTCTTTTTTTTGACTTTGGTATATGTAAACCTGATCGTAGGCAGGCATCCAGTTCAAAAAACTTGGTGAAGGATCTGGTGATATGATATTACAATTTATTCCTATCGATTTAAAAAAATGAAATAAACCTAAGCAAGATCCTAAAGTATCTCCATCGGGATTGGCATGCGTACATAGAACTAAACTTTTAGCTCCTTTTATATAGTGCTCCAATCCATTATAATCGTTGGTATTCAATATGTTATGGTTTTTTAATTATCAATTTAACGCAAAATTAAAGATTTTTAGGACAAAAAATCTGCACACTCAATTTAATATTATAATTTTGCAGCTTAATTAACAATAATTAAGACTATGACAAAAAACAAAACCTTTACAATGATTAAACCAACAGCATATAAAAACAATTGCTCAGGTAAAATCATCCAAAAAATTTATACAGGCGGTTTTCATATTGCTGCTTTAAAGGTAACTAAATTGACAAAAGAAGATGCTCAAGAATTCTATGCGATTCATAAGGGTAAACCATTTTATGATGGATTAGTAGAATTTATGTCTTCAGGACCAATTATAGCAGCTATTTTAGAAAAAGATAATGCTGTGGCTGATTACAGAGCACTTATTGGAGCTACTAATCCTGCCGAAGCAGCTGAGGGAACTATTAGAAACATGTGTGGTACTAGCATTGGAGAGAATGCAGTTCATGGATCTGATAGTGATGAGAATGCAGAAATAGAATCAAACTTTTTCTTCTCAGGAAGAGAAAGATTTTAAGGGTATATAAAGGGTAATAATGTGAAAGCGGACTTTTGTCCGCTTTTTTTATGCCCTATTTAGAATGGAATATTTTAAAACTATCATCATCATATATAGCTATGATTTGAACGATCTTCTTTGATTGTTCTTGCTGAATAAGTGCTCCCAATAACTCTTGCTTCAAGCCTTCGCTATTACCTAGCTTATCGTTACTTTCATTTGGTGTTTTTTCAAGGGATAAATCATTCGGTTTTACTGTCTTTTGCTTGTAAGGCTCAACTACCTCTTCTTCAATAGTTCGAGGTGCTATGGTAGGCTCCTCTTTTATCACTATTTCTTTTTCAATAAGTAAAGCCTCCTCTTTTTTTTCTTCTTCATGGAACAAAGTAGAAGATTCACTCTTATTCTTAAGCATCTCTCCATTCCCCATTAACAGCCAAGATTCATTTATCTCGGGGTAGCTTTCTAAGATTTTCATTATAAAATCTAAGGATGGTTTATTTCTACCTGATAGGATATGAGATATGCCAGAACGTTGAACTCCTATTTCTAATGCCAATTGAGCAGGGCTTAAATTTTTCACTGACAACAATAATTTTATTCTTTCTATCATGTTACAAATGTATACTTTTGCTGTTTGATTACAAACATAAACCAAAATATTAAGCAACAAATGTAATGATAATAATTATACAAATGTAACATGGTTGAAAATTCATTAAATATAAATCATTACTTAATAGGTATCTCTGTATATACCTATTATCATTGGTTTTGCAATAAATGAATATAGAATATCATTTTACACTAGATAACATACAATTATTTAAATCTTAGCTAGAGGTAATCATTGTAATTATCAGATTTTAAATTGATTGATTCTGTTTTTATATTTATGCAATGCGATAAATGCAATGTTAGAGAAATCAACAGAAATACTCCGAATTATTTAGTTTTATTACTAGGTTACAGATGTATTAGATTGAAAATTCAAACCTGTTGGTACATATGTAAACATAAAAAAGCCGATAAGGTTTCCCCTATCGGCTTTCAAATAGAATATTTAAATCTTTAGTTCAGTACAATCTTTGTTCCTGAATTAGGTTTTCCAAGTTCATCGGCTGTTGTAATAATACAACGTTTTCCACCATTTTCAACAAATTCAACAGCAGCTCTAACTTTAGGGGCCATACTTCCTTCTGCGAAGTGACCTTCTTCTAAATATTGTTTGGCTTCTTTCACTGTAACTCTGTCTAAAGCTTTTTGCTCTGGTGTGTTAAAGTTAATATAAACCTGTGGAATATCTGTAAGGATATAGAATTCATCGGCTCTAATTTGAGCAGCGAGCATACTACAAGCTAAATCTTTATCGATTACAGCATCTATTCCTTCTAGTTTTTGAGGTTCAGTATAGAATACAGGAATTCCACCGCCACCAACAGCAACTACAATTTGTCCGTCTCTAGCTAATTTTTCAATTGACTTTCTATTATTTATACGAACCGGACGAGGAGATGCAACTACTTTTCTCCAACCACGACCTCTAGGGTCTTCATGAAATTTAGAGTCATTTTCTTTTGTTATAGCATCAGCTTCTTCCTTAGTATAATAAGGACCAATAGGCTTAGTAGGATTCTTGAAAGCTTGGTCATCTTTATCTACTAATACTTGAGTAATGATAGTAATGATATCGCGTTCTAAATCTTCTTTATACAACACATTTCTCATCTGTTGTTCTATCATATATCCTATAGACCCTTGAGTTTCTGCAACTGCAACATCAATTGGTAGTTTAGGAACACCGAAAACTTTTTCACCACCTTCGTGTTGTAATAATACATTACCAACCTGTGGACCATTTCCGTGGCCAATTACTATATCGTAACCAGCTTTAATCAAATCAACTAAATGAGAACAAGTCTCATAAACATTACTTTCTTGCTCAGAAATTGTGCCTTTCTGACCACTTCTTAGAAGTGCGTTGCCACCAAAGGCAATTACAGCTAATTTGTTCATATCTAAATTATTAAATGTTATATAATATTCTTATAAAAAAAGAGAGCGAATATATAAATTTTTAAATGCCTTTATTAATCTAATTGAAAATTTGAGTGTTTTTACTAGTGATTTTTATATACTCCAAATAACAATATGCTAAATCATTGCATTTCTGGTACTTATTAGCTATTTTTGTTTAGCTACAAACTTTTAAAAATATGAATAAATACTTGAATGCTAAATCAATTGGACTTTTCTTAGGACCAATGTTGGCTATTATGGCTTTATTCTTCGATTTAGACCCTGAAAACAGAGTGATAACCTACACTCTATCAGTGGCCATTTTAATGGCTGTTTGGTGGATTACCCAGGCTGTTCCAATTTCTATAACGAGCCTTTTACCTGTTGGGTTATTTCCTCTTTTTGGAATTATGAATGGTAAAGAGGTATCCTCTACCTATTTTAATCATGTTATTTTTTTATTCATTGGTGGATTTCTAGTGGCTTTGGCTATGGAGAAATGGAATTTACATAAAAGAATAGCCCTAAAAATATTAATGAAAGTAGGAAATAAACCTGCCAATATTCTATTTGGGTTTATGTTTGCCACTGCTTTTTTGAGTATGTGGATGTCAAACACTGCCACTAGTATGATGATGATTCCTATTGTTTTATCGGTTATTCATGGTTTAAAACTTGATAAGCTAAAAGGTAAATTTAAAATTGCACTGCTCCTAGGAATTGCATACTCTGCTAGTATTGGAGGAATAGCAACCTTGGTTGGAACACCACCAAATCTCTCTTTTAGTAGAATATTCAATATTATATTTCCTTTAGCCCCAGAAATCAACTTTGTTTCTTGGTTTATATTTGCCCTCCCTCTTACCGTCATACTTTTTATTATTATTTTCTACTGGTTACTATATTTATATCACCCAGGTAAAGAATGGAGCAGTACATCAAAAGATGTATTTAAAAAGGAATATAAAAAGTTGGGAAAATCGAGTTTTGAAGAAAAAGTCATTTTTTTAATCTTTATAAGTATGGCTCTATTATGGATAACACATAGTGGTATTAATATTGGAGGATTTCAGGTTTCAGGGTGGAGTAACTTGTTTCCTGAGCCCACCTATATTAATGACGGAACCATTGCCATATTAATGGCCAGCATACTCTTTCTTGTTCCCAGTAAAAAAGGGCAACAAAGGATATTAGAAAGTGATGTTATTGCCAAATTACCTTGGAGAATAGTTTTATTATTTGGTGGAGGATTTGCATTAGCTAGTGGTTTTACAGAATCTGGATTATCTATGTGGTTTGGAGAGTCTTTAAAATGGGTAAGCTCCTATCCTCCACTTTTGGTGATTGTTATTATTACCTTACTCATGTCATTATTAACAGAATTAACGAGCAATACGGCAACAACAGAAATGCTATTGCCCATTTTAGCTGGATTGGCTGTCAGTATTCAAATTAATCCATTACTTTTTATGTTACCTGCTACATTAGCGGCATCCTTAGCTTTTATGCTTCCTGTAGCCACTCCACCAAATGCTATCGTTTTTGGTACCAATAGAATTCAAATTAAGGACATGATAAGAACAGGGTTCTTAATCAATATTATTGCAGTTATTATTGTAAGCTTATGGGTGTACTTTTTTGGATCTTTTGCATTTAATATGGATTTGATGAATTTTCCTGAATGGACAATGCCCAAATAATTTGCCTTGAATTAATCTTAAATTAATTTCTCTAAAGTACTGCTACATTAATTATTATAAATATATTTGCATAATTAGAATCGTTTACTCTTTTAGTCGAAATATTAAATATTCAAATTAATGGGCAATAAAACCAAAGTACGGGAGAAAATTATAGATGTAGCTCGAGCAGTATTTGCTAAATATGGCTACAAAAAAACTACAATGGATGATATTGCCGAAGGAGCTCAAAAAGGGAAAAGCAGCATCTACTACTATTTTAAAAGTAAAGAAGAGATTTACGAAGCTGTTGTTGAAACAGAGTCAGGCTTGCTTTTCGATGATATTATGCGGAAAATTGACCAACCTATTCCAGCCAAAGAAAAATTTAGGCTTTATGTGTTTACTAGATTAAATAAAATTAGAGAATTGTCAAATTTCTACGATGTATTGGAAAATAATTTTATTCGAAATATGGATTTTATAGTGAAACTTCAACATAAATATCATCAGAAAGAAATTAGCATATTACAAAGCATATTATCAGAAGGCGTAAAAAGCAGAGAATTTAATATTCAAGATACAGAAATTGCAGCTATTGCACTTGTAACTGCTATCAAAGGACTGGAAGCTCCCCTATTAATAAAAGGCGCTAAGAAAAATCTAGAAAGACGTGTCGATTATGTTTTAAAGATTCTGTTCTATGGCATTATGCGACGAGGTTAGAATGTGTTATTTTATTCAAATTTAAAATGATCAAATAATACATAGTTCTCTTTTTTAGGTAAATGATCGCCTACAAATTCTAAATTTTCGAGACTATTGTGAACAGAAAAGGTATTTCTAATTTTTATTTGAGTTTGAAGTGATTTTACCAGATTATAATCGATATACCATTCTACCACATAGCATCTCTTCTTGCCTTTCTTTAGTTTTATTGTAAAATCATGCCATTTACCAGCTTCTATTAGAAACATATCGGAATGATGAGGTTTCACTTGTGAAGTACAATAAACTATTACTTCATTTGGCTTTGCTTTAAGACTCGTACGATGAATATTTTTTCCAGAACCAATTTCAAAATCAAGCTCATATTCATATTCACTGTTTTGATAGAGAAAAGCTCCAATATTACACTGATCATTTAATTCAAATAAAGGAACAAAAATCCTCCAATTATAGGTCCCCAATCCAAAACCGTCTTTTTTTGTTTTAATTTTTACTCGGTCTTTAGATTGCTGACGAGTCGTCAATTTTAAAGACCCATCTACTATATTATACGATTTCGGACTATCCATAGAATCATCTTCCTAAAAAGAGAAAACTTGAGCTGAATCGATAAAGTCTTCATCAAATTTAAAATATTTAATATTTCTATTAAGAGTAGAGATATTACAAGCTGATATAACAACAATAATAAAAGCTACCGAGGTTAACCTTTTAATTAAAGCTACAATATTCTTACTTTTGATCATGGAATGGTTTATTGTTTCCTTATTGCAAATTCAAAGCTATAAGATATTTAGAATAATTCAAAATCCATCATAATAGCTAAATTCGGCTTATATTTGTTTACAAGATATGAAAGATACAATAACTTGGCCCGATTTTGAAAAATTAGACATTAGAGTAGGAACTATATTAACGGCTAAAGAATTAGAAAAAGCCAAAAAACCAGCCTATGTTTTATCAATAGATTTTGGTGAGCAAGGTATTAAAACTTCGTCAGCGCAAATTACATATCACTATAGTATTACTGATATTATCGGGAAACAAATAATTGCTATTATTAATTTTCCACCTAAACGAATTGCTGGAATCAAGAGTGAATGCTTGGTTTTAGGCATTTATGATGAAAATAAAAATGTGGTATTATTAAAAACTGATAAAAAAGTTTCAAACGGATTTAAAATTGAATGATATGATAGCGAATACTCCTAAACCTCCTTATTTTGCAGTGATTTTTACCTCAACACTAAAGTCATCTGCCCATAATTACGAAGCAATGGCTAAGAAAATGGTAAACTTGGCTCAAAAACAAAAAGGGTTTCTTGGATTAGAATCTGTTCGTGAAGAGCTTGGTATTACCGTTTCATATTGGAAAGATGAAGAATCTATCAAAAGTTGGAAGCAACAAACAGATCATTTAATGGCACAAAAACTAGGTAAAGAGCAATGGTATAAAACCCATAAAGTTAGAATTTGCTATGTAACCAGAGATTATCCTGATCTTTCCAAATAGTTTGCTTCACTCATGTTTTAAAGTTACTGATTATCATCTATCTATTAACATTAAATTAATAATTTCAGGTAACTTTTTCTTATTTTTGTCGTTAAATATAGATTAGAAAAAAGGTAACCTTTTAATGCTTAAGCTAATTCTTTTAAGATTTCTTTATCTTAATGAATATTGCATTTGGCCTTAAATATTTATAATTATAGAAATTCCCCAAAACCACTATATAATGAAGAAACAAATACTCTTTAGCATATTCGTAATTATTATAAGTTTAAGTTATGCCCAAAATTTCAATATAAAACAAGAAAATGGGATTCCAAACTTACTTTATAACACTCATGCATTTTCTCCCGCTGGTGAAGACAACGATGGTCTTGCAGAAGGTGGTGAAACCATTTCGATGCCAATAAATATTTATAACTCCGGAACAGATACTGCAAGGAATATTTCTGCCTTATTAATCTGTACGCATACGGATATCACTATAACAGATTATCAAGCTGACTATGAAAATATAGGTTCTGACGAAAACGTTTGGAGCAATGAACCCTATACTTTTTTAATCATTGAGGAATGTGAACAACAGATGGTAGAATTTGTTTTAATATGCTCTTCTGAGGAAGGAAGCTGGACCACTACTTTTGATGTGGAAATATTTCCTGCAAATATTGAAATAACTCCTAATCTTCTTTACAATACACATTCCTATAATCCTGCTGGTACTGATAATGATGGCGTTGTGGAAAGTGGCGAAACAATCTATATGCCTATAAATATTTACAATTCTGGTACTGCAGTTGCACAAAATATTAGCGCTCAACTCTCCTGTTCTAATTCGGATATAACCATGCTTGTTTCCTCACAAAATTATAACAATCTAGGATCAGATGGAAATACGTGGAGTCTTGGTGATTTTAGCTTTTCTGTAGATGATAACGCCGAAGAACAAACCATTGAATTTTTATTAGAGATAACTTCAGATGAAGGAAGTTGGACGAGCAACTTTAGCATAACCATTTATCCTCAGAGTGTTGAACCTCAGCCATTCTTACTTTACAATACACATGCTTATAATCCTGCAGGTGAGGATGATGACGGAATTGTTGAAAGCGGTGAATCCATTTCAATGTCGGTGAATATTTATAATTCAGGTACCGCTGATGCGAACAATATTACTGCAAGTCTGATTTGTACGGATACTGATATCACAATTACCAACTTTCAAACTTCCTTTGATAATCTCACTTCTGATGAAGATATGTGGAGCACAAACGATTTTACATTTGAAGTTTCTGAGGATTGTATAGAAAAGGATATTGACTTTATTCTGGAAATGAGTACTGATGAAGGCAGCTGGACAAGTACATTTGTAATTGAAGTATACGAGCAAACTACACCACCAATGCCACACTTGATTTATAATACCCATGCCTATAATACTGCAGGTGATGATAATGATGGCGTAGTTGAAAGCGGTGAATCTATTACAATGCCAATCAACATATATAATTCTGGTACTGATACAGCAAGAAATATTTCAGCAGTTCTTTACTGTAGTAATTCTGATATTGAAATAACTAATTCTCAAGCAACCTTTAATAATCTAGGTTCCGATGGAGATGCTTGGACAAATTCTGGGTTTAGCTTTGATGTAGCAAATGATGCCGAAGAACAAGAAGTAGAATTTGGTTTAGTAATTTCCTCTGATGAAGGTTCTTGGACAAATGTATTTTCCATTAATATTTACCCCCAAAGCCTACCTTTACAACCAAATCTGATTTACAATACTCATGTTTATAACCCAGCAGGAGAAGATAACGATGGAGTTGTAGAAAATGGTGAATCCATTTTGATGCCAATAAACTTATTTAATTCTGGAACTGATACAGCAAGAAATATATCCGCAATTTTAATATGTATTGATCCTGATATTATGATTACCGATTACCAGAAGAATTTCGAAAATATGGGCTCTGATCAGAATGCATGGAGCATAGGATCATTTGGGTTTGATGTTGCTGAGGATTGTGAAGAACATGAAGTAGAGTTTGTTCTAGCGATAAATGCTGACGAAGGAAGTTGGACAAGTTCATTTACACTTATGGTTTATCCTCAAAACCCTCCTCTCCTTCCAAATTTACTTTATAACACTCATGCTTATAATCCTGCAGGTGACGACGATGATGGTATAGTCGAAAGCGGAGAATCTATTACAATGCCAATCAACATATATAATTCTGGTACTGATACAGCTAGAAACATAACTGCTACACTAAGCTGCCTTGATGAAGATATTTTGATAACAAACGAAACAAAAAACTATACCGATTTAATTTCTGACCAAGACGGATGGGGTGATTCCGGATTCATATTTGAAGTGGATGAGAATGCTGAGGAACATGAAGTAGAGTTTACTTTAGAAATGACCTCTGATGAAGGAACATGGAATAGTAGCTTCACCATAATGATTTATCCTCAGAGCGGCCCCGTACAACCAAATCTAATTTACAATACTCATGCTTATAATCCAGCTGGAGAAGATAACGATGGAGTTGTAGAAAGTGGAGAAAGCATTGTGATGCCAATAAATATTTACAACTCAGGCACAGATACTGCTCACAATGTTTTTGCTACTTTGGTTTGTCAGGATACATCAATTACTATTACTGATTCACAAAAATCATTTCCTAATTTACTATCCGATGAAGATGGCTGGAGTGCATCTGGATTTGGATTTGATGTAGCTGATAATGCAGTAGAACACGAAGTAGTTTTTACTTTAGCTGTAAACTCTGATGAAGGAAGTTGGATAAGTACTTTCTCACTTATTGTATATCCCCAAAGCCAACCCATTGCTCCTCAGTTAGTTTATAATACACATACTTACGATCCTGCAGGTGAAGATGATGATGGTGTTCCTGAAAGTGGTGAAACCATTGTAATGCCTATAAATATTTATAATGCTGGTACTGATACCGCTAGAAATATTTCAGCGATCTTAATTTGTACTGACCCTGACATTTCTATTATCGATTATCAAAAAACATTTGATAATATTATTTCTGATACAAATGCTTGGTCTAACGAAGGCTTTGTTTTTGAGATATCTGAGGAATGTGAAGAACATGAAGTAAGTTTTATTCTTGTCGTTACCTCTGATGAAGGAAGCTGGAACAGTACATTTGTAGTAGAAGTATATGGACATTCCAACCCAGCGGGTCCTAACTTATTTTATAACAACCATGCTTTTGCACCAGCTGGTGACGATAATGATGGTTTAGCGGAAGGTGGTGAGTCTATTGTAATGCCCATTAGTATTTATAATGGAGGAACAGATACTGCTCATAATATCTCTGCTCAAATCACTTGTCTCGATCCCAATATTACTATAACTACTGGTCTTAGAACATTTGATAATGTTATTTCTGATGGAGAGGCCTGGAGTATTGGAGGTTTTGCTTTCGACATTGCTTTCGATGTAGTTGAACACGAAGCTGAGTTTATATTAGAAATAACATCGGATGAAGGAAGTTGGACCAGCCCATTTATGGTTGAGATTTACCCACCAGATATGCCTTTTGTTCCATTCCTATTATATAATAACCACTCCTTCGCTCCTGCCGGATCTGATAATGATGGCATTGCCGAAGGTGGCGAAAATATTTCGATGCCTGTTAGCATCTTCAATTCTGGTGTAGAAACTGCCACCGGGGTGTCTGCAGTTATTATTTGTAGCGATCCAGATATTACCATTACCAGCGATCACAAAACTTTTAACGATATTGTTTCTGATGGTGAAGTTTGGAGCAATGGCGCTTATGAATTTTCCATTGATGAAAATTGTGTTGAACATGATGTATCATTTGTGTTTATCATCTCAACCAATGACGAAACTTGGTCTGATACTTTTGTGGTTCATATTTACCCTAAAGATGCCTTCGGAATATCTGAATTAGATGAAGATGAATCTATAATATACCCTAACCCTAATTCTGGTTTGTTTAATATTAAAACTGAAAACTTATCTAGTGGAACTCAATATCAAATTTTAAATGCAAATGGTAAATTGATAAAAACTGGATACATTCAAAATGATGGAAGTTTTAAGAAACAAATCAATA
>JADGDY010000263.1 GCA_016744655.1 Bacteroidales bacterium
GCATTATTACTGGTCTTTAGAAGCTGATAAATCGAGAGGATTTAATATATTTGCAGGTTCCAAAACTAAAGTGTACGCAAGTGAATCACGTTTATATAACTGCATTATCTAAATTTTTACCCAATCAACCTGTTTCCAATGAGGAAATGGAAGATTATCTAGGGCTCATTGATGGAAAACCATCAAAATCGAAAAGAATCATACTTCGCTATAATAAGATTAAAACTCGCTATTATGCCATGAATAAGCAAGGTGAAAGTACGCATACCAATGCTCAACTTTGTGCCGAAGCCATTCGTAATCTGGAGAATCCGGATTTCAGTTTAAAAGACATGGAATTATTAGCCGGTGGTTCTTCTTCACCCGACCAACTTTTACCTTCTCATGTTTCTATGGTTCAGGGCGAATTAGGCCCTGATGTTATTAACTCCACAGAAATATTATCTGCAGGTGGAAGTTGTAATGCTGGTATGCAAGCTTTAAAGTATGCCTTTTTGAGTGTGATGTCTGGGAATACTAAGAATGCTGTGAGTTTTGGTTCTGAGAAACAATCTTCTTGGATGCATGCCAAAAACTTCAAATTGGAAAGTGAAAACTGGAAAGACTTAGAGAAGCAACCTATTATAGGATTTGAGAAAGATTTCTTGAGATGGATGCTTTCTGATGGCGCTGCAGCTGCATTATTGGAAAACAAACCTAATAAAGAAGGAATTTCCTTAAAAATTGAATGGATTGAGTTTCGTTCTTTCTCCAATGAGTTAGAAACTTGTATGTATGCTGCTTGCGATAAATTAGAGGATGGTAGCATAAAACCTTGGCGCGATTATGATGCTGAAGACATTATGAGCAAAAGCTTGTTTTCATTACGTCAAGATGTAAAGCTCTTAGGTAAGAACATTGTAAAAAAAGGTGGTGAGTTTTTAAGAGAAATAATGGATAAACGAGAATTTGGAGTGGATGATGTGGATTATTTCCTTCCTCATCTTTCTTCAGAATTTTTCCGTGGACATATTATCGAAGACCTCACCAATAACGATATTGTCATTCCTCAAGAAAAGTGGTTTACCAACCTCACTAAAGTAGGAAATGTTGGAGCTGCCAGTGTTTACTTAATGATGGAAGAATTGTTTAATACTGATAAACTGAAAAAAGGAGATAAGCTATTATTGATGGTGCCAGAATCGGCTCGTTTCTCATATGCCTACGCTTTGTTAACAGTTGTATAAAGACATTAAGAACAGATTATAAATATTAAATTTGTTCGATTCTTTTCATTTGCTAAATTAGCACATTGGGTTATGGTCACTGAGTTGGTCGAAACATTCGAAGTGGTAATAAAGCATGAATCAAACAAAAGAACAAATGGAATTTATTCTCATTTAAAACGAATACTATGAAAAAGCAAATATTATTCTCAATTATCGCCATTTTAATGATGAGTATGACTGTATTAGCACATGCTCCTAAAAAAATTATATTGACTTTTGATAAAGCCACGAATACCTTAAAAGCAGATATGATTCATAAGGTAAAGGATATCAATTCTCATTATATTTCTAAAGTCACTATTTATGTAAATGGTGATGAGGTACAGGTTGCTACTTTTGAAAAGCAAGCTGAAATATTAAATGAAGAATCTGATTTCATATTAGAAAATATCAAATCAGGTGATGAGATTAAACTAGTAGCCAAATGCAATAAATTTGGAAAGAAGGCTGCTAAAATCGTGGTAGAGTAATGGTTTCCGGATTGGAAAATATTAAAAAATACATTCCGCAACGAGAACCCATGATAATGGTAGACCGTTTGTTAAGTCATGAAGACCGTAAATCTGTGAGTGGATTCCAAATCTTAGAAAGCAATGTTTTTGTGGATAAAGACTTATTTACCGAAGCCGGTCTATTAGAAAATATGGCTCAGACAGCAGCACTAAGCAAAGGCTATGAATGCACTCAAAAAGGAGAAGAGCCTCCTCTGGGTTTTATTGGAGCTGTGAAATCTCTTAGAGTACATCAATTGCCGAAAATAGGTTCTCAATTACGAACTGAAATCAATATTAAACATGAGGTTTTAAATGCAAGTATTGTAGAAGCTCAAGTTTTTTGTGAATCCCAAATTATCGCCAGCTGTGAATTAAAGATATTTCTAAACCCTCAAATTGCAGAATCATGAAAAAGCAAGATGTGCCTCAAGATGATGCCAATATGCTGGAAGGCAAATTCACTGAGCCCTGTTACGCTGTGGATGAGGAGGGTAAATATACAAAAGTTGGTAGTGTAGGTTGGGATGCCAAGAATGTAGTGATGCAGCAAGCTTGGGATGCGGTCCATGAGAAGGTGGAGGAAATTAGAGAACGAGTGAAAGCAAATGACCTAAGTCCAATTGCCTATTATATGGAAAAGCAACTCATGGATTTGAGTGTATTAGCTGGATATACTGGCTTTTTCCGTTGGACGGTTAAACGTCACCTTAAAATGAAGAACTTCATTAAACTCAACGATAAGAAACTAGAAAAGTATGCCGATGCATTTGAAATCAACATAGATACACTAAAAAAGAAGGAACTACTTTAATGGCTATTGATTTTAAGCACGAACAATCTGCCCATTGTGAAAATGGTGTGGCTTCTAATTTGCTCCATTTTTATGGAATTGAATTAAGTGAGCCCATGATTTTTGGAATTGGTTCAGGCTTGTTTTTCTCTCACATGCCTTTTGTGAAAGTGAATAATATCCCAGTCACTTCTTTTAGACCTTTGCCTGGTGTTATTTTTCGAAGAGCAGCTCGTAGACTGGGTTTCTCAGTCAAACGAAAGAAATTTAGAAATTCAAATAAAGGGATGGATGCTTTAGATAGCCTCCTCCAAAAAGATATTCCAGTGGGAATGTTGGTGGGTGTTTATCACTTATCTTATTTCCCTTCGCCCTATCGTTTTCATTTCAATGCCCATAATTTAGTGGTTTTTGGAAAAGAAAATGGAAGCTATAAAATTAGTGATCCCGTAATGGATGACTATGCCAGCCTTACTGAAGCTGAATTGAAAAAAGTAAGATTTGCCAAAGGCCTATTTGCACCTAATGGTCATATGTATTGGGCCCATAAAATCCCCACAAATCCAAATTTAAAGGAAGCCATTATTAAAGGTATTCACCATACTGCAAAGGACATGTTAGGAATTCCTGTTCCAATGTTTGGAGTTAAAGGCATTCGTTTTATGGCCAAAAAGGTGAGAAATTATCCTAATAAATTGGGGAAAAGAAAGGCTTCTCAGTTTTTAGGACAAATAGTGAGAGCTCAAGAGGAGATTGGTACTGGAGGAGCAGGTTTTAGATTTATGTATGCTGCTTTCCTTCAGGAGGCTGCGGAAATACTAAAACTAGATTGGCTCAGTCAGACTGCTGAAGAAATGACTAAAATTGGTGATCTGTGGCGTTCATTTGCTGTGGCAACTGCTCGGATAGTAAAAGACAGAAGCCAAGTAGAGGATGCTTATAATCAGGCAGCAGACATTTTGTTGGAGATAGCAGATAGAGAAGAACAAGTATATAAAGACTTGAAAAAAGTAAAATAATAAGCGCATGTCAGTGACATTAAAAGCCCAAACAGAAATAAAAGTTCGCTTCAATGAAGTGGATAG
>JADGDY010000105.1 GCA_016744655.1 Bacteroidales bacterium
ATACAATAAATAAGCTACCTATGGAAGATAAGATGAATAATATTATTCTGGTACCAGTAGATTTTTCAGAAGCTACAGATAATGCTAGTAATCAGGCTGCTGAAGCAGCAGCTTCTATTAATTATGAAGTGAAATTACTTCATGTTATCGATAAAAACACCAAAGCATTTTTAAAGCAAGAAAACTTACAAGCTGAGAGCATTGATGTTAGAATGCAAGCAATTGCCGACGAGATGAGTGCCAAGTTCGGTGTTAAAGTAAGTTTTTTAACTAAAGAAGGTGATATTTTTACCACTATTGCAGATGTTGCAAGAGAAATTGGTGCTAACCTTGTTTATTTAGGAACTCATGGTAAAGTAGGTATTCAGAAGTTAACAGGTAGCTTTGCTTTAAAAGTAATCACTAGCTCTCCTGTTCCTGTTGTTGTGGTTCAGAAGCGTAAATTTGAGAAAGCTTTTAGCAAAATTGTTCTTCCTATTACTAGTGATGCTGGACCATGGGAAAAAACAAAATGGGCTACTTTTATCGCTAAAGAATTTAAAGCTTCAATTGAAATTTATCAATTAGAAGGTGAAGCTATTGATGCAGCAGTTCAGACCATGACTAAGCATTTTGAAGAAGAAGGCGTTAAATATTCTGTTAATGTTGCCGAAAAAGGTGGTGATTTCTCTCAGAAAGTAATTGATTATGCTACTTCTATCAATTCAGATTTAATCATGATTATGACAAATCCTGATACTAATTGGACAAATTATCTTTTAGGTTCTTACGATGAAGATATGATTTTCAATACTTCTCAAATTCCTACAATGTGTATCAATCCTAGAAAATTCAACTGGGAAAAATTAGTACAATACTAAGACATACAATTTAAAATAAATAATATGGGGCCGTTTCGTTTCGGCCCCTTTTTTCTATATGATAGACTTTTCTCACGCCAAGCAATATATTCTCAACCAATTGGGTTCCGATCTCAGTAAGGACTTTTTATATCATGATTTATCGCATACTTTGGATGTTACTCAGGCAGTAGTTAGATATGGTAAATTAGCAGGTTTAGAAGAACATGAATTGGTTCTATTAAAAACAGCAGCGCTGTATCATGATGTGGGATTGATAGATTCTTTGGAAGGACATGAAGAAAGAAGTATTGAAATAGTAAAAGAAGTATTACCTAGCTTTGGATATTCTTCTGAGGATGTTGAAATTATAGCAAATATAATTGCTGCTACAAAGTTGCCACAATCTCCAAAAACAAAGCTTGAAGAGTTTATGTGTGATGCTGATCTCGATTATCTTGGTCGAGATGATTTTTTTATCCTTGCCTCTAAATTACAATTGGAATGGAGGAGGATAGGAGTTAAGGATATTGCCTTTGATGAATGGATTGGCTTCGAAAAAGGATTCTTGAAAGAGCACAAGTATTTTACAAAAGAAGCACGAGAATTACGAGATGCAGGTAAGCAAGATAACCTGGAGCAATTAAAAAACATCTGCAAGAAGAGTTTGAAATAAGGTTTTGTTATTTTACCTAATTATAGGCACTTATGCTTTTCTTTCCATTTTTGAAAAAGTAACAAAATTAAAGCTTCTCCCATTTATTAGTTTCCGAATTAAATCGCTTAATCACTCTGGCCGGGTTTCCAACAGCCACACTAAATGGTGGAATATCTTTGGTCACTACACTACCAGCACCTATTTGACACCTTTTACCAATAGTTACTCCAGCAACAATTACAGAATTGGCTCCAATATGAGCATCCTCTTCTATGGTGATTCCTCTCACATCTAAATCTTGAGTAGAAGAATTTTGATTTCCATCCTCATAGCCATGGTTAAATCCAGCCATGAAAACATGTTGTCCAGTTCCAGAGCCGCTTTTCATGGTAACTGGTCCAATGATGACCGTTCCAATTCCAACTCTACATCTGTCACCAATTATCACATCTCCAGAACCATTATTTACTGTAGTAAAGCTCTCTACTGTTGAGTTGGCCCCTACATCAAACTTATTATAAGGCATCACATCAATCCTCGATTGTCGCCTTCTGATGAGTGCATGTTTGCCTTTTTTATGAAAGAAAGGATTCACGAAGAATCGAATCCAAAGCCTAGGACGAGGACGGCGGGGAGGATGAATCATCCACATCACCAACCTTTTTAGTCTTGGATCCGATTTTAGTTTTTCTTTTAGTCCCATGATATTATTGTTGTCATATTTCTAGTTAAATCGTGTAATCTTGGGTTGGTACTCTCATCTTTATTACAAGGCTATAATTGGCTTGAAGCACGAAGCCTGAAGTTTGAAGTAGAGTAAAACTCAAATTCATTCTTCTCGGCATTATGAATAACTTTTCGAATTTGTATACCCCCAATATCTATCTCAAAGTGATTTTTTTAAAGGTCTTTCCATCCATTTTCAAAAGCAACTACATATTTGAAGATTTCTTTCACATTGTTTTCCCAAGAATGGCTGGTTCCACATGCGATTCTTTCTTCTTGCAATTCCTTAGAATCCTCTTTTAATGCTTTATCTATCACTGCAACCCACTCTTCGTGCGTACTGGCCAAATAGGTATGGTCTTTAAAATAATCCATTGCTTTTGTTGCAGAACCAATTGTAGGTTTTCCCATGGCTAGATATTCGTCTATCTTTCTAGGGTAATTTCCAATGGTGGCATCATTAATCAACTGCGGATTCATAGCTATATCAAAAGCTTTTATATATGATGGCAATTCACTGCTATCTCGGCTTCCAAGAAAATGTACATTCTCTAATTGATGAAGTTCTGATGCTTCAAATTTTTCATCCTCTGGACCAACTAAAACAATGCTCCATTCGGGCCTTTGCTTGGCCATATATACCAATAAGTCAATATCAAGCCTTCTACTCGATAGGAATCCAACATAGCCAATAATTGGGCTTTTGAATGGTTTCATATCTTCGGGAATTGGAATACTACCGTCGGCATCTCTAAATAGACTCACATCACAACCTTGTCCAACCATATAACTATGCTCGTTGAACTGTCGTCCGTATTCGGCATAAAGAGTAGAATTATTCACTACTACATCAGCTTTCTCTACTAATTTAGGCTCAATTCTCAAACCATGTTTCCTCCAATAAGGATTCTTGGTCAGGTAATCACGCATATAATAAACATAGGTTTTAGGCTTCAGGAGATCTTTCTGATGAAGTCCGGTAAACATATTACTATCATTAAAAATGATAAAGTCTTTGAACCCTAAATGGTCAATGGCTTCTTGAATATCTGCAGCAAACTTTCTATTGTTTCTTTTATTGATAAAATCATATAGCTTTCCATCAGGTAGGAAATTTATAGATTCTATCATTCTATGCGGATACAGGTTCCACATATTAGTAGAAAGTTGAACTAAATTATCTTCTTTACCTTGACAAATTCGGATTCTTTTCTGAACTCTTTCATCCGATGCTTTGTTTTTCTTTGTGTTTCTGTCTAATGGGGAATTTACATAAAGCACACGGTTGTACTTTGACATCTCCTCGGCTATGTTTTTACAATTGCTACCGATTTCAATGTCCCAAGGTTGTATCCCAATGACAATAATATCTCGTCCAATCATTTTATTTCTTTTGGTTCTTAATATTTTTAACGTTCGTTCCGGTACTCGTATGCTTGGTATGTAAGAATTTTTGGTTGGCTCCCCTTACTTTCAATAATGATAAAAACATGAGGAAAAATCCTTTTGGTAATGATATAATTGCTTTTAATGTTTGTGCATTGTAGAATTTCCTAGGAATTGAAATCACAAAAGTGATAAATACTAGGATAAATAGTTTTATCCATAAAATGGCCATTGGATGTGGGTAGAAAAATAAGGAGATAAAGAAAATCATTCCCATAAAACCCAATAAAAGAATGCGAGGAGGCAAGAAAGTATGAAATGCCTTATTGAAGAAATCTACGTTTCCTTTAGTAATTAAAGCCACAAAAGATTTAAAGAAGAATCGTTTGAAATAAACAATCTGTGCGCTGAGCCATCTTCTTCTCTGGTTTTGGAACACCTCTGCTTTTTGTACTTTCTCATCATAACAATAGGCATCCTCAATATATTCTATGGTGATACCATCTCTACACATTTTTAAGTCTATTTCTTTATCGAAACCACCAATGGCATGTACTTCACTCATCATCTTTTTAAAGAAGGTGTATTCAAAAGCCATTCCCGAGCCAATAATAGCACTGGAAACGCCCATGATTCTAGACCCTTTACGGAAGATATGGTTGTTGATGTCTTCGCTGACTGCATCGAGGATGGCAAAATTAGAATCTGTGTTCTTCGCTACTCTGTGTCCTTGAACTGCTTTAAATCCAGCCCTGAAAGATTCATCCATCTTTGTGATGAAATCTTCTTCCATCAAGTTGTCTGCATCTAAGATTAGAGCCACATCATAATCATCGCCCAATACTTCCATGGTTTTGTTTAGAGCTTTTGATTTTGTGCTTTTATCAAAAGATACTTCCACCACTTTAATAGGAAGTTTCTTTAAGGCTGCAATAGTTTCAGGCTTGTAAGAATCACATATGGCAATTACATCGTATAATTCCCTAGGGTAATCTTGATGAAGAGCATCCTCACAAACTTCTAAAATAACTTCATCCTCTTTATATCCGGGAATCATTACGGCGTATTTACGCTTCTTATCGTCAATAGGTTTGGGTTTCTTGTATTTAAACAAACCAGCCAAGGCAAAAATGAAGATATACAGCGTAGTGATGAGTAGATAAGTAAAGAATACCCACTGAATAATGTTTAATATTGTCAAAATAATGTCCATAGCCATGATTATTTTAATTCTTCTAAGCGAGGGCTTAGTTGTATGTTTTTATCAAAAAAATGTGCTAAATGCCATAGTACCCCCATACTATAAGCTCTGATATATTTCGGATTTCCTTTGATAGCAATCATTAATGAGTTTTTTGGTACTGCCACAAAAAGTTGGTACAAGATAGCGAAAAAATAAGTTAGTCCGTGAAAATTCCTTCTCAAATACATAATTCTATTTCTGGTCATATAATAAGCTCTTAATGGGCTTACTCTTCCTCCGGTAGAAATTGACTCCTTATGATATATTAAAGAATTATGTACATAATAGATTTTGTATCCAGCATCCTTAATTCTGTGTGCCCAATCCAGCTCTTCATAATAAAGGAAAAAGATATCTGCCATTAATCCAACTTTCTTGATGGCCTTCATAGATACCATCATAGCTGCTCCATGACCATAACTGGCTTCACAATCTTCCTCGTATTGTCCCACGTCTTTTTCTCCAAATCCTTTGGCACCTCCACGTTGTGTGATGGGGTTGATGGGTTCATAACCTACATATTGTAATGTATCGGGATTATTATAGAATCTGATTTTTGGACTTACGATACCAATGCTGGGGTCGTTCTCCATTTTGTTGACTAATGGTTCTAAGAAGTCTGGTTCCACTTCTGTATCATTATTCAGCATTAAAATATAATCCCCTTTGGCCACTTTAAAACCCAAATTGTTTCCACCTGCAAAGCCTAAGTTCTCATCACTTTCAATGTAGATGATTTCTGGGCATTCTTCTTTAACTATTTGTGGGTTTTCATCGGGGCTTGCATTGTCAACAATGATGATTTCTATATTGGGATAAGTAATTTTTCTCAATGATTTAACCATTTCAATGGTCACTTCTGCATGACCATATTGCACAGAAACAATGCTTACAAGAGGTTGGTTATTTTGCGAATTGTTCGAATTCTCCATTAGTTTAGGTTTAATTGTTTCTAATTATAAAAATAGTAAAAATTAGAGGCAATTCAAAATTTTGGACAAAAAAATTCAGAATTTGGACAAAATAAATAAGCAGAAAGAAAAATATGGGTTCAAAAAAAGCGGCCATAAGCCGCTTAATATTTTATTCTATAATGTCTGGATTTATGGAAATTCAACTCCATTATAATCTGAAATATTTACTGTAGAAATTGCCGAATTGTATTTATTGTTAATGGCTTCAATAAAGTAATTGGTAACCATGGCATTTCCCCTAGGAGAAAGGTGAATTCCATCTAAACTAAATACTCCGCCTGTTGCAAAATCTGCATTTAAATCAATACCATCCACAACAATTCCATCTTTAACCTCATCAAAAATGCTATTGATGTCAACCAAAGCCCAGTCATATTGGTCTGCAATATTTTTAATCACTGCATTATAGGATTCAATGGTGGTAGCAACCAATTGCATTTCTGCACCATCTAAAACATATTGATTCGGTATGCCGAATGGTACGGGAACAGCAACACCTTCTACAGCCATAAAGCTTCCCATTCCCATGGCTAAGCTATCTTGAGGAGTGGTTAAAGTTAATAGCTCGCTAGCGGTCATTTGCCTAAACTGAACTCTTTTCATTAATAGTTTATTCAGAGGGTCTGTAGTTGTATCAGCAATCGCATTGAGGAGGTCTCTGTAAATAAAGTTATTGTCTTCAATGAGGAAGAGGTTGGCTCCGGATTTGAATTCAATATTATAAGAAAATTCAGGAAGACCAGCTTGTGAGAGGATGGAGTTGATTTCTCCTTCGATATAAGATAATCCTAAGTTCATTTGAGCAGCAGTGCTAGCGTCAATCTTTAATGCATTATTTGGTACTGTATTAAAATAAGCCGCGCTAGTCACCTCAGGGATATTTGCCAATACTCCTTTTGCTCCACTAGAAGCCAAAGATTGAGCCAATGCTCCATAGTAATTAGTGAAATCAGCTAAAGGGGTGATAACATCTCCAACACCGCCAGAACTGGCGTAACCCAATACATCATTGTTTCCAATCCATAGAGAAAAGAAACTTGGATTCATGGCTAAAGCTTGTTCAATAACAGCTGTGTTTGGAGTAGTGGCAAATCTGATATAATAAGGATTTGCTAATCCTGCAGCTAGATTTTCCATGTTGCCATAACCAGGAGCCAGAAGGTGTGCTACTTTTGCTCCAGGAACTCCTAGATTGTTAACAGCATATCCTAAAGGTGGATAAAATGCTTCTAATTCACCATCCTCAGCAGGGATCGGTGTAAGGTTTCCATCTACTACGGCGAGTTTTAATTTACCAGGTAAAATCCCTTGTTCACTAGTAACCACAGGTTGTACAAAATCTCCGCCGCCCACTTCTTTGAGTTGGCTAGCTAATAGATTTGTCCAAGATTGTTCTTGAGCACTGTGATATAATGCGCCATCGGCATAACCAGCAGTTAGAGAATTTCCAAGGGCGACATAGGTGCTGAAATCGCTGTTCCCTGCACTTGGAGTAAATCCATCATTTATTTCGGGCTTACAAGAAAATAAGCCTAAGGCTATTGCAGCCAAAAGTATATATTTGTATTTCATTTTTTATCCTTTCCTTAAAAGTTATAATTGATTCCGATACCAAAAATAGAAGCTGTTGTTTTGTAGCGACCTTCAAAATTATCAGGCTCGTACATTTTTACGCTTTCTTTACCATGGGTTCCGAGGTAAGTTAAATCGATGCCCAAGTTTTTGTATGCCATAATGCTGATGCCAAAAGTATAGGCCCAAGTATCAAGACTAACTGTTTCTGGAGTAAAATACTTCTCATTAGTTGGACTTGGGTCATAATATCCACCTGTTCTAAATGTAAACATAGAGTTGAGTTGATATTCTAATCCTAGTCTTGGGATTAAGCTATTCGAATATTCTCTTGGGTTGGTATTATCAAGTACATCTCCATTTTTTTCAAAAGTGAAGCTGAGTTCTTTATAGGTTCCCCAGAATACATAATTCACCTCCAAGGCAGCCATGAATTTCTCTGTTATTTGATAACTGATTCCGAAGTCTAAGTTGGCGGGAAGAGGAAGCTCTGCACTAAATTTATTGTTTGGTGCTACAACAGATTCTAAGCTTTCGGGAATACGGAAAATGGCAGTTCCACCATCTACTTTCATGGTAATATGGCTTCTGTAGGCAATTCCAATATTTAGCTTTTGAGTGGCTTGATAGTATGCACCTATATTAAAACCAGCACTGAAATCACTGCCTTTTAATCTGGTATAAGATTGCTCGCTATAGGGTAGTGCTTTTTGAAGGTCCACATTTCCTTGAACCAAAACTAAGCCAGCACCAATTCCGAACTTGTCGTTGATTTTGTATGACAAAGTAGGTTGGATATAGAAAGCTTGTAATGTGATTTCTTGAATTAGGTTTTTACCTGCCCAGTCTTTATCCCATTTTGAAGAAGAACCATAAGGAGTGTAGAACCCAACTCCAAGAGTAAGTTTGTCAGTTAATTTTGCAGCACCATAAAGATAAGCAGGAGTGCTCAATGGATTGTCGGTTTCTGCAGTATAACTTGAAGTAGTAGACTGATAAATCACATTACTATTAACAAAATTAGCTCCGAGTTCGAAACTGTAATCTGTTTTCATCATGGATAGCGCGCCAGGGTTATAGAAAATACTACTGGCACCAAAACTTGTGGAGGTACCTATCAAACCCATTCCTGTTTGTTTTTGTCCCTGCAATCGGACTTGATAACCTCCTGCAAATAAAGACATACTCATTCCTATCAGCAATAGGCTGAGGATTATTCTGTTTTTCATAATTTTAGTATTTGTTAATGCAAATGTAACATTCTCTAAAATAGTGTTTTTATTTGAGTTCTTAGTAATTCGTTAAAAATTAGAGGGGGCAGGATGGTGTCATTTAAAGTTTTGTGTAAACGCTGCGTTACTTTCCTGTTTTATTTCTTGCATTCTACAAACAGCTTTGAAAATTAAGGGATGTAAGTGAACCACAGGTTGAAACCTGTGGTAATTTTTATTTGAACTACTTGAGTCAATGAGTCTTGTTTGAAAATCCATAAAGCAATGGTTTTTAGTCTTTTTTTTGCCCCAGCTCCAAAAGGGCGAAGCGCTAAAATCAGTAGCTCTTGGAGCTGTCATCTTTAGGGTCTAGGGGTGGAAGAGTTTTTCAGATCGGTCCCATATACAAAATAGCCACAAGTAAACACTCGTGGCTATTTTCATTAGACTAATTAAGTCCATCGGGCTCGAAAAACGATAAAAATATTTAGAGCCTGTCAATAAAGTCGGGTGTTTGAACTATAAAGTTCAAGTTTTAGGCGTGTGAGAAATTCAAACCGCAGAATACTGGTGTATTTGAGGATTTGGATTTTGAGCAATAACGACGAAATTGGGCTTTATAGACGAACACGATTAAATCTGCTCCAAAAGAATCTCTACAGCTTTTTCCAATTGCTCGTCTTTCCCATTTACTCGTGAGTCGGGTTTTATATCGATGAGAACATCTGGAGTAGCAGGAACCAATTCCATATTGGCGTCGCTTTCTTTTACATACCATCCTCTAAATGGCATTCTGATGTATCCGCCGTCGATTAATCCTTTACCACCAGTTGAAATAACAGCACCAAAAGTTGGTGTTCCAACTAAAGTTCCTAAGTCGTTGCTTTTATAGGCGTGTGAGAAAATCTCAGCATTAGAGTAAGAGTTCTGATTACATAATGCTATGCTTGGCTTTGTCCAGCTGGCAAAAGGAAGTCTTTCACCGTATGCATAATGCTCTCTAAAGTTTTTATGTTCTTTTTCTAAATCTTTTGCTGCTCCTCTTGGTACAGTGTAAGCATGTTGTTTCACTGTTAAAACTGCCATGAGGTAGTCAGTAGTCCAACCGCCACCATTATATCTTACATCAATAAGAATACCTTTTTTACCATAACCAGCTGCCATTAAATCTCTTTCGAAGAGCTCAAAACTTGGCCAACCCATGGCTTTAATATGAAGGTATCCTAATTCACCATTGGAAAGTTCGTCGACTAAGTTTCTATTGAATTCAACCCAATCGTTATACTTTGCTGTGTTTAGGTTCGATGCCGGACGAATCACGATTTCTTCATTATTTCCATTTCTTTCCACATTTAAAATGGTGGCTTCGTTGGTTTTATTGGCTAGAATTTCATAAAGATTAGACTCCTCAGAAAGTTCTTTTTGGTTGATGGCTGTAATAATATCACCCACTTCTAATTGGCTTTCTTCTTTGTCAGCAGGACTTCCTTTGAGGATTCTATCGATTTTGATTCCTTGCTTTTCAGTAGTAAATTCAAATCCTAATAAGGCAGCTGTCTCAGCTTTTTTAGCTTTGCTTCTTGGTCCATAAAGTCCCATATGACTGGCATTGATTTCGCCTAGCATCCAGTTGAATAATTCTCTAAAATCTTCATCGGTACTTGCATGTAAAGCAATTGGCTGATAAAGGTCTTTTAGCTTGTCCCAATCTCTTCCGTGGAATTGTGGGTCGTAGAATCCTAGGTTAATGGCTTTCCATCCTTGCTCAAATACTTGTGCTCGTTGCGCTTGTAAATCCACATCAACAACAGCTTTAATTGGAATGATCTCCATTTTGTCACCAGCGAGCTTTAATCTTCCTGGTTTGCCTCCTCTATTTAATAGGTAAAGATATTTTCCATCAGGGCTTAACTGCATTCCTCTACCAGCTTTACCTTTTTTAGTGATGGCTTTTACTTCTTTTTTATCCCAACGGATTTTGTAAAGGTCAGTTTTGCCATTTTCATTGCTGTTAGAAGTGAAATAGATGAATTCGCTATCATTAGAGAATATAGGATTGCCTTCGTTTCCAGGAAGTGATGTTAATTGGAATAGACGATTATAAATTTGGTCGAAGTCTATCTTTACTTCTACTTTATCGTCTTTTTTCTTCTTGTCATCCGCTTCAGAATCCTCTAGTTTCCATTCTGCCATGGTTTTTTCGTAATCCTTCTTTTGTAACCATACATACCAAATGTCATAGTTACCATAGTTTCTTATTGAAGAGAAAGTTAGTTTCTTACCATCAGGACTCCATGATGGGCTAGCATCTGTACGAGGGTGCATGCTCACATTTACTGGAGCCTTGCTGTTATCAGCTTTATGGATGTAAATCTCTCTATTGAAATCTAAATCGGATTTTGAATAAGCCAAATATTGGTCGTCTGGACTCCAACAAATTCCAGAAGGAGAAGCCCAAGAATCCAATAAGGTAATCTCGTTTTTACTACTTCCTTTTTCATCGATGTTAGCTACTACTAATTTACCATCTCCAATTCGGTATGCTACTTTTGTTTTTTCGTTTGATAAGATAAAATCGTTAATGTCTTCATCTGCAGAAAGCACTTTGCTGGTTTCATGTTTTAGAGATTTAAATAAATCTACTTGGTTATCATCAGCAGAAACCAATGAGAAGATTTCGTTATTGCCATTTCTGTTGCTGATAAATAATAAGCAAGTATCGTTTAACCAAACTGGTTCTGAATTGTTAAAGGAATCGTTGCTAAGAGCTTTGGTGAAATTATCTTTGTCTTTTGCTTGAGTGATGAAGATATTGCCTTTAATACTTGAAGCTAAATATTTTCCATTTGGTGAAACTTGATATGCGTTTACATCTCCAGTGTAAGTCTTGTGTTCAATATTGTTTTTTCTACTTTCGAAATCCATTTTCAAGTTTAATGCGCTTGCCTTTGCACTATTGCTTTCTTGGAAAAAGATATCGTTTCCGTTTTCTAAAGCCAACAGTTTCTTAGCTGGAGCATAGGAGAAATAACGTAAACCAAAATCTTTAAACGATGTTTTGGTTTCTATCTTCATCGTAGGAAGATAAATATGATTCAATTGGTAGATTTGATTACCATTGCTACTGATATAAAACAAGCTTTCATCATTTTCCCAAACTGGATAGAATTCATTATAGTTTTCTTTGGTGATTTGAGTATAGCTTTTGTCTTTTTTATCGAAAACCCAAATATCTCTATTTGCGGAGCCTTGATAAGCCTGACGAGCAATTCTACAGCTTCCTCTTACAAAAGCCACTTTTTCACCATTTGGAGATTCGATAGCATTACTACCTAGGGATTCCATTAGTTTTACTGCGTTTCCACCTTTTGGAGAAACATAAAATATTTCCTGGTCTCTTTCAACCTGAGCAGAAATTCTTCTGGTTTCGAAGATAATCCTATCTGCTATTGCCCAAGAATTTACTTTATCATTGGAAGGGTGAAATGTTAATCGTTTTAGACCTGAGCCATTTTTATTGATGACAAAAACATCTTCAGAACCATATCTGTTAGATGAAAAAGCGATTTGCTGACCATCGGGAGACCAAGTAGGATAGGCATCATAAGCTTCGTGAATACTAATTCTGATTGGAATTTCATTTTCAAGATTCATTACCCAGATGTCACCTTGATAGGTAAAGGCAATGTTTTCTCCACTAGGGTCGAGAGCTGGAAAACGTAACAAACTACTTTGCGCAAATGTAAAAGTTGTAATAAAAAGTAATACTAATAAAGACCATTTCTTCATGATAAGAAAGATTAATTTACGAATTGATTTTGTGCGGCATATACCGACTGGCTATGGTTTTGTTTATGCTGTAGGTTTATTCGTTTCAACAAAACGAATATTATTACTTTAGGACAATCCCATTATTTGGTTTTACATGGAATTTCATATTGAAACGTCAAAAATAGTAATTTTATAAACCCTCTGAACAATTTTTACAGATTTCGATGGCAGAGCGATTGGAAAAAACCTGATTTCTAAAATCAGTATATTTTTTATTGTTTTTGATGTTTTGATAGGAATCTTCTAGGAGGTTTCCCATTTGGAAATCCGCATCTTTATCGAAACAACAGGGAACCACTTGTCCGTCCCAGGTAACCACACTGGCTCGCCACATTCTATTGCATTTGTTTGGGAGTTTCTTTTTAATGGCCCAGCTTCCATCTCCGTTTTGCTGATATCTTCTGTGTTTAGCATTCTCCGGAATTAATTGATTTTTATCATCACTAGAATAAATCTGAGCAGTTTTAATTTCGATTTTATCTGCTTGTAATTCGGATTTTAAACTTTTGAGAAGGCCAAGTTGATGTTCATTGGTCTTAAATACAATAAATTGTACTACAATAAATGGACTGGCTGAATTGAGTTGTTCTTTGGCTTGAACTAGATTTTGAATACCAGAAATCACTTGTTTAAATTTTCCGCCGACTCTATATTTCTCATAGGTTTCTTGGTCGAGTCCATCTAAGGAAATGATGATTCTATCTAAACCAGATTCTACGGTTTTTATTGCGTTTTCGGGATTCAAGAAATGTCCATTGGTAGAAGTGGAGGTGAAAATTCTTTGGGAATGTGCATATTCCACCATTTTGAAAAACTGTTTATTTAAGAATGGTTCTCCTTGAAAATAGAGGATGAGCCAAATCAGGTATTTCTTTTGTTTGTCGATTATGGTTTTGTAATCATCGAAACTCATGGTGCCAGTTGGACGAGTAAATTGCTTTTGGCCTGATGGGCATTCCAAGCACGAAAGGTTGCAGAAGGTTCCTGTTTCTAGAGATAAACTCCAAGGCTCTCCACGGTGAATGGGCTTTTTTCTTAATAGAGAAAAATAATAACTAGAATATAATGCTAGTAAGTTCCAAATTTTGATGAAACTTAAAACTCTAAAAAATCCATAATAATAGCTTAATCTTTTTCTCACTTCTTCTTTTTGCGATTAACAATAATTTCTCGCAAAATTAGCAGAGCATTTAATATGTTTTGTGGATTTGATGTTATAGAAGTGATAAATCTATCTTTTAATTGCTCAAAAGAATAATACTCTTTAATATCAATGATGTTTTCATCAAATGAGGCTTCCGTATTCTCTAGTTTATGTTTTAGGTGTTCAAGAGTTCCTTCTAATCCTCTGTCTTCTTCAATGGAGCTGTCGCTGTTTAAGTCGCTCATGTCGACCAGGCTACCAATGTTTTTGCTAATAGGGTCGAGGATTAATGGTCGCCTATAAATGAAAATTATAATACCAAGAATAATATAAATAACACTGACAATGAGATTGCCCATTCCTGGCATGTTTAAGACATCGGCTAACCATGCAGAAAGGCTTAGTGATAAGAATAGACTAATAAATAAGGCAATGAAGCCAATAATAATAGCAAACACAAAATAGGCTGCTGCATGACTCATTTTATTGCTGATAGAAAGAAGAGTTATGTCAATCCTTAGATTCACATAATTTTTCATTAGGTCAGCAGTTTTGAAAGCAGGATTATTGTCCATCTTCAGCGGGTTTTTCTGTTTTTTCTTTAGATAACTCTTCTAGGCCTTCCTCAATTTCATCCATAATGTTTTCTGCTGTCTCATGGAATTGCTCAGACATTTGATTCATCTTGTTTTTTAGCTTCCTTCTATTGGTTTTACCATCATTTGGACTTAATAATAGGGCTGCTCCTGCGCCAAAGGCTGCACCAATTCCGGCTCCTGCCAAAAGGGCTAGTAATACTTTAGTAGTTGAAGAATTATCACTCATAACATCGGTTTTTTCTTTTATACGCAGAAAACCGAAATAGGTTATATTTTCTTGGTGAGACTTTGGACTAATCTAAATTCTCCTAGGAATTCACCAGCAATAATGCGAAGTACGGTATAGGTTGGAATGGCTAGAATCATACCAACAGCACCGCCTAAAGAACCTGCCATCATAATCACAATAAAGATTTCGAGAGGGTGAGCTTTTACAGAATTGGAGTAGATTAGCGGTTGAAGAATGATATTGTCAATTAAATTGGCGGCTAGGAAAACCAAAACCACTTTCCCGCTCACCAAATAAAAGTCTAAATAATTTCCAGCTCCTAATTCTCCTAAAACGCCTAAAACAGTACCTATAGACGCTCCAATAACAGGACCTAAATATGGAATTACATTCATAGTGCCTCCAAAGAATCCGATTAATACAGAACTCGGAACACCAAGAAATGTAAGACCAAGGATGAGGAGGGTAATCATAGAAGCGATTTCTATCATTAAGCCTATGAAGTATCGAGCGAGTAACTCTCTAGTTTTGCGGAGTATGTTTTTGATTTTTCGAGAATGTTGAGCAGGAGTAGCTACCAATATCATACTTGTGAAAAGGTTCTCGTCTTTTAAGAAGAAAAAGGTCATAAATAATACCGAAAAAGCTCCGATAAAAAAGTTTCCAGTAAAGCTCAATAGGTTTTTAATGATATTACTGAAGGTGGCCACATTTACAATTTGAGTAATCTTCTCATCAATTAATACCTCTAGCTGTTCGTCTGGTTGGATAAGTCCATATTCTAAAAGCTTTTTATCGGTGTTTTGAATGGTTTTATTTAGATTATTAGAAACTCTCTTATTGTCAATATTGGAAATCACTGTTGCTTGATTGGATACGATTGGTATGAATATCAGAATAACCGAGACCATTAAAATTACCTCTGTTATCAGAGTCATTCCTGCGGCTAGAGTATTTGGTATATTCCATCGTCCAATTTTAATTTTTTTTAAAGCTTTGACCAAAGGTCTACCTATGAGTGATAGAACTAGTGAAACAAATAATGAGGTCACCAAGCTGCTAAAATACCAAAGTGATAAAGCAAGGAGAATGGTGAAGATAATGGTGATGACGATACGGGTATATTTGCTCATAAATTTATTGTTCCTGATAAGAGAAAGCTAATTTAAAAATAATAGTGATAGCTTAATAATTTAACTGAATGTTATGGTATTTTCTTTTGCTTTTGAAACTAGAATTATAGATTTTGGTATTATATTTGGCAACACAATTTCACAAAATACTTCCAATGACTAAAGAACAAGCAAAGCAAAGAATATCAGAACTTTCAATAGAAATAGAACGTCATAATCAATTGTATTATGATGAATCTAAACAAGAGATTTCCGATTTAGAGTATGACCAGCTGCTTGTGGAGCTCATTAAACTCGAAAAGGAATATCCTCAGTTTTTGATGGTGGACAGCCCAAGTCAAAGAGTGGGTGGGAGTATTTCTAAGAATTTTGTTCAGGTAAAACACCAATACCCCATGTTGTCATTGGGGAATACCTATAATAAAGAAGAACTAGCTGATTTTGACCAACGAGTGAAAAAGATGTTGGGTCAGGATGAAGTGGAATATGTTTGTGAGTTGAAATTTGACGGTGTTGCTATTTCTTTATGGTACGATAATGGGAAATTAGAGAAAGCTGTTACTAGAGGAGATGGCGTTCAGGGAGATGTGGTTACGGCTAATATAAAAACCATTCGCTCTATACCTTTAAAATTGAAAGGCGAGGGTTTCCCAAGAAATTTTGAAGTGAGAGGAGAAATTGTAATGCCGCATGCTGGTTTTGAGAAGTTCAACGAGCAAAGAGTGGCCAATGGAGAAGAAGCATTTGCCAACCCAAGAAATGCAGCCAGTGGTAGTATTAAAATGCAGGACAGTAGACAAGTGGCCAAACGTCCATTGGAATGTTTCTGTTATTATGCTCTTGGAGATTTGCCGGAAGTTTCTACCCATTATGACAGCTTAAAAGCAATAAAAACCTGGGGATTTAATGTGGCGGATAAAATGGGGAGGTATTCTAATATTGAAGATGTTTTTGGTTTTATTGAAGAATGGGATGAGGCCAGACATCAACTCCCATATGATGTGGATGGCATTGTAATTAAAGTTAACGACTATTCTCAACAAGAAGAGTTGGGCTATACAGCCAAGAGTCCGCGTTGGGCTATTTCTTATAAATTTAAAGCGGAGCAAGGAATTACTAGATTAAACGATATTGTTTTCCAAGTGGGAAGGACTGGTGCTATTACTCCTGTTGCGGAATTGGATCCTGTTGCGTTGGCTGGGACTATTGTGAGAAGAGCTTCTCTTCATAATGCTGATATTATTGAGCAATTGGAATTACGGATTGGGGATATGGTTCAAGTGGAAAAAGGAGGAGAGATTATACCTAAAATTGTGGGGGTAGAATTAGATGCTAGACCTGCTCAAACTACTCCTTTTTCTTATATTTCTCGTTGTCCGGAATGTGATACCGAATTAATTAGAAACGAAGGCGAAGCTCATCATTATTGTCCAAATACTGATCATTGCCCTCCTCAGATTAAAGGTAGAATAGAGCATTTTATTGGCCGTAAAGCCATGAATATTGATAGTTTGGGAGAGGGAAAAATAGAACTTCTTTTCGATAAAGGATTACTTACTAATGTGGCAGATTTGTATGATTTAAACTATCAGAGTTTGTTTGGTTTGGAAAAAGTAATGGAATCGGAGGATGGTAAATCTAGAAGATTGAGTTTTAAAGATAAGACTGTTTCAAATATTTTAAAAGGAGTGGAAGAATCTAAAGAAGTGCCTTTTAGCCG
>JADGDY010000264.1 GCA_016744655.1 Bacteroidales bacterium
ATCAAAATCCAATTGACATAAAGACAATAATCCTTCAGTATTTACTAATATCTGCTGATGGTTCTCGAATTGTTTTTGCAGTTGCTCAGGAGCGACAAATAAATCCTCATGACTTCCTAAAAAACTATCTTCCAAACGAGAGAGGAGGACATTATGTTGAATAGCTCGTAAATGACGATGCAAGTCGTAATACTGAGTATTCTGAAAGCTCACTGAGTGTAACAAGACCAGGTGAGCAGCCTGACGAGCAGCGGAGTGAGAAAACAAGGACAATAGCTGTCGCGGACGAACGCCAATTTTCTCATTTTCTTTTAAAGCTCGTTGAGGAACACACTCCAAAGGATAAATTACAAATACATCGTTAAATGGAGGAGCCTCCTCAGGATAATCAGTTTTAGCCAAATGATGTTCGCTCAAAAAATGATTAATCTCGAAGAAGCCTTTGTTATTTTTAGCAATTAAGATATATAAGCTAGCATCACCATTTCGCACATCCGCTCCACCTATCGCTTGAATCCCCTTCTCCTTAGTTAATCTCACAAAATCAGGCATGCCCGTAGTATTGTTAATATCGGTGAGGACCAGCTTTTTTAGCCCCAAAGATTTAGCTTTACGTACCAAAGCCTCCACAGGAATGGTACCATATCGCATACTATAATAGCTATGAACATTTAAATACATTGATTATAATTTAGTAGCTGCAAGAAAACTCCGATAACTTCGTTATGGCTTTTCTGAAAACAGTCATTTACACATGTAAACTCCTTGATTTTCAGAAAAACCAAGCCTCGTTCTCGAAGCTTTCTTATCAGCTATATAAAAAACATGTGGTTTTCTTGCTGACACTATTTAATAGGTCCTAAATAAATATCAAAGATTCCTCGCTACGCATCGGAATGACAGGAATTATAGTATTTGGATAGGCAGAAAGAGGTAGTTTTGGGCTTTGCCCAAAACTACCTCTTTCTGCCACCACCTTATTTATAGACGAACTGTCATTCTGAACGTAATGAAATGGAGTGAAGAATCTTATACTTATAAAAAACATATATTTGATTATTATTTAATCATTTTTCAGATTACAATATAATCAATCAAGGATATGATTGCTCATTTTTATTTCAGAATTAATAAAATTATCTTCGGATTTTATATTAAATGTCTCTAACAATTGAAAGCTATTACACGAAGCTCCACCAAGAATCACAAAAAACACAAAGTGAAATATTATAAACCATCATTTCTCTTCGTGTCTTTTGCGTCTTCTTTGAGCCTTTTGTGTAATAATACAGAAAAGCATACTATTCACTTTTCAGAATTAATACTTTACCTCACCACTTCATACTCCCCCATACTCTTCATCACCAAATCTTCTAATTCCATTGAACAAAAAGACACAATAAAGGCTGAGGCTAATCGAGCATTGGTCACAATTGGAATATTTCTATCTACTGCATTCCTTCTGATGGTATAATCATTATTTAATTCTTCAGAACTTAAGTCCTTAGGGATATTCACCACTAAGTCTACTATTTTGTCTTGAAGAAGCTGCAGAGCATTTGGTTGCCTTTCATCGTCAGGCCAAAATACTTTTTCTGAATCTATACCATGACTTTTTAGGAAATCGTGGGTACCAGGCGTTGCAAACAGTTTTAAGTCTCTCTGTTCCATCAATTTACTCGATTCTAAAAGCTCAACTTTACCTCGTGCATCACCAGAAGAAATCAATACTCCTTTTTGAGGAACATGATAACCAACAGAAAGCATGGCTTTTAATACTGCTTCGTAGTAGTTATCGCCAATACAACCCACTTCTCCTGTAGAAGACATATCCACTCCCAAAATAGGGTCGGCATGAGTTAAACGAGAGAAAGAGAATTGTGAAGCTTTAATACCAATATGGTCAATATCGAAAATGGACTTTTCTGGTTTCTCTACTTCCTGCCCAATCATCACTCGAGTAGCTAAATCAATAAAGTTCTCATTTAGCACCTTACTTACAAATGGGAAGCTCCTTGAGGCACGCAGATTACATTCTATGACTTTAATGAAATTATCACGCGCCAAAAACTGAATATTAAATGGTCCAGAAATATTGAGCTCCTGAGCAATTTGTCGCGATACTTTCTTGATTCTTCTTATGGTTTCAAAGTATACTTTCTGAGGAGGGAAAACCAAAGTAGCATCCCCTGAATGAACTCCAGCAAATTCTATATGTTCTGAGATAGCATAAAGCTTCACCTCTCCATTTTGAGCTACAGCGTCGAATTCTATTTCTTTGCTATTGGTTAAAAACTCCGAAACCACAACGGGATGCTGTTTAGAAACATTGGCTGCTACTTTTAAATAATGATGGAGTTCATCATGATTAGAAACCACATTCATTGCAGCTCCTGACAACACATAAGATGGGCGGATAAGTACTGGAAAGCCAACTTCATTGGCAAAATCTGAAATTGCAGCTAAATCTGTTAGTTCTTTCCAACGAGGCTGGTCAATTTCTAGCTTATCGAGCATTTCTGAGAATTTAAAACGGTCCTCTGCCCTATCGATGCTTTCTGGTGCAGTCCCAAGAATAGGAACATTTTGCTGAGCCAATCGAGGAGCTAAAGTATTAGGAATTTGACCACCAACAGAAACTATCAATCCATGGGGATTTTCTAAATCCACAATATCTAAAACTCTCTCTAAGCTGAGTTCCTCAAAGAACAAACGATCGGAAATATCATAGTCGGTACTCACCGTTTCGGGATTGAAATTTATGATTACACCTCTGTATCCATTATTTTTCAAACTCTCCACAGTATTTACTCCTGCCCAATCAAACTCTACACTACTTCCTATTCTATATGCTCCGGAACCTAAAACGACAACAGACTTATCATCATTTTCGAATTCGATATCATGGAATTCACCATGGTAGGTGAGATATAAGTAGTTGGTTTGAGCTGGGAATTCTGCAGCCAGAGTATCAATCTGTTTCACAAATGGTGTAATTCCCAGGTTCTTTCTGTATTCTCTTACTTTAAGCAAATCATTATCAATGCTTTGATTCGTTGACTTCATGACAATACGGGCCAGTTGAAAATCGGAAAATCCCTTTTGCTTAGCCTTCTTTAAGGAATGAAAATCCAATTCTTGAAGTGAATCAAGTTTGAATAAATCCTTTTCCATTTTAATGATACTTTCTAAGTGAACAAGAAACCAATTGTCTATTCCTGTTAACTCATGAATTTCAGCAATATCAAAGCCTTTTAATAGAGCTTCAGCAACATAGAAGATTCTTAAATCGGTAGGTCTACTCAATTTATCTCGTAAATCTCCCTCCAACTTTATACTATTTCCTGTGAAACCGTGCATTCCTACTCCTATCATCCTCAAGCCTTTTTGGATGGCCTCCTCAAAACTTCTTCCGATAGCCATCACCTCGCCCACACTTTTCATGGAGGAGCCTAAATCTCGACTTACTCCTGTAAATTTAGCTAAATCCCAGCGAGGAAGCTTACAAATCACATAATCCAATGCCGGTTCAAAGAAGGCTGTAGTGGTTTTAGTAATAGAGTTTTTAATTTGATGAAGACCATAACCTAAACCTAATTTTGCAGCCAC
>JADGDY010000106.1 GCA_016744655.1 Bacteroidales bacterium
TCAGAAAAGCAGGGAATAGCTGGGAAAAGGCTTAAGGCGGGATGGAATGAAGAGTACTTACTAAAGGTGCTTAATATAAAAGTGTGAGTTTGCCCTGAAGTTTTTACTAAAATATTTTGTCAATCAAAAACTTAATTGTAATTTTGCAGCCCGAATTTAGAAAATAAAGAATCAATAATATGTATTTAACAGCAGACATCAAAAAAGAGTTTTTCTCAGAGCACGGTAAGAATGACATCGATACTGGAAGCCCAGAAGGCCAAGTAGCTTTATTCACTTTCAGAATTAAACATTTAACTGAGCATTTAAAATCTAACAAAAAAGACAAAGTAACTCAAAGATCTTTGGTTATTTTAGTTGGTAAGAGAAGAAAAATGTTAGATTATCTTAAGTCTAAAGACATTGAGCGTTATCGTAGTATTATTAAGACTTTAGGATTAAGAAAATAATCTTTATTCTAGATATCGCTACAAAAAATAACATAAAACGAAACCTTAAAGGCAATTTATCCGATTGCCTTTTTTGGTATTTATCCTTATCAAGGAATTAATAATCATAAGAAAAGAAATTATGTCACAAATTGGGATCACGAAAAACATGACGATGGCGGATGGTACAACCATTTCCATTGAGACTGGCAAACTAGCCAAACAGGCTGATGGGTCGGTTGTTGTGAGACAAGGAAACACTATGCTTTTAGCAACAGTGGTTTCTAGCAAAGAGGCTAAAGATAACGTGGACTTTATGCCCCTATCAGTAGATTATAGAGAAATGTATGCCTCTACAGGTAAGTTCCCAGGCGGATTCTTCAAAAGAGAAGCCCGTCCTTCGGAATATGAAATACTTGTTTCTCGTTTAATTGACAGAGCTCTACGTCCACTATTCCCAGATGATTATCATGCCGAAACTCAGGTTCAGGTATTTTTAATCTCTTCGGACAAACAAGTGATGCCCGATAGCTTAGCAGCACTAGCTGCATCTGCTGCTTTAGCAGTTTCTGATATTCCATTTAATGGCCCGATATCAGAAGTAAGAGTTGCTAAAATTGATGGAGAATATGTTGTTAACCCGATGTTTGATCAGGTTGAGAATGCTACTCTAGATTTAATGGTAGCAGCAACAATGGAAAACATAATGATGGTTGAAGGTGAGATGAAAGAGGTTTCAGAAGCAGAAATGCTAGAAGCCATGAAAATCGCTCATGATGCCATCAAAATTCACTGTCAAGGTCAAATTGAACTCGCTGGTGAAATTGAAAAATCTCAAACTAAAAGAGAGTATTGTCACGAGACTAGTGATGAAGATTTAGCTAAAGATATTGAAGAGAAGCTTTATGACAAAGTTTATGCTGTAGCTGCTCAAGCATCCGCAAAGCACGAACGTTCTGCTGCATTTAAAGCAATCATCGACGAATATAAAGAAACTCTGGAAGAAGAAGTTTTAACTGAAAAAGGTCCTTTAATTGGTAAATATTATCACGATGTTGAGAAAAAAGCGATTCGTCGTTTTATGCTTGATGAAAGATCTCGTTTGGACGGAAGAAATTTAGATCAAATCAGACCTATCTGGTGTGAGGTTGATTACCTTCCAATGACTCATGGTTCTGCTATCTTCACTAGAGGAGAAACTCAATCACTAGTTACTGTTACACTTGGTAACAAGATGGATGAGCAAATGATTGACGGAGCTATTCTTGATGGAAAGAATGACTTCTTATTACATTATAACTTCCCATCGTTCAGTGTTGGTGAAGCAAGATTTAAAGGTGGAACAAGCCGTAGAGAAGTTGGACATGGTAACTTAGCACTTAGAGCACTTAAGCAAGTTCTTCCTTCAAAAGAAGATTGTCCTTATACTATTCGTATTGTTTCTGATATTTTAGAATCTAATGGTTCTTCATCAATGGCCTCCGTTTGTGGTGGTACTTTAGCTATGATGGATGCAGGTATTCCTATTCCAAAACCAGTTTCTGGGATTGCTATGGGATTAGTTTCTGATACAGAAACAGATAAATATGCCATTCTTTCTGATATCTTAGGTGATGAAGATCACTTAGGAGATATGGATTTCAAAGTAACTGGAACTAAAGATGGTATCACTGCTTGTCAGATGGATATTAAAGTTGATGGTTTATCTTACCAAATTTTAGAAGAAGCTCTTGAACAAGCACGTTTAGGTAGACTTCACATTCTGGGTGAAATGGAAAAAACTATTAGCGAACCTCGCGAAGATTACAAACCACACGTTCCAAGAATTGAGAAAATCTTTATTCCTAAGGAATTTATTGGTGCTGTTATTGGCCCTGGTGGAAAAATCATTCAAGAGATTCAAGCAGAAACAAAAACAGTTATTGTTTTAGAGGAAGTTGGTGACCAAGGTGTTATTGACATTGCTTCTGAAGACAAAGCTTCAATTGATGCTGCAATAGAGTGGATAAAGGGAATTACAGCTCAACCAGAAGAAGGCGAAACTTACGAAGGAAAAATCAAATCTATCACAAGCTTTGGTGCTTTTGTAGAGATTATGCCTGGTAAAGAAGGTTTATTACATATTTCTGAAATCAACTGGGAGAGAGTTGAAAATGTAGAAGACGTATTAACTGCTGGTGAAATGATTAAAGTAAAATTATTGGAAATCAATAATGTTACTGGTAAACTTAAGCTTTCAGCGAAAGCTCTTTTACCTAAGCCAGAAGGTTATGTAGAAAGACCTCCTAGACAGGATAGAGATAGAAACCGCAACGACCGTGGAAGAGGAAATGGTGGAAGAGATAGTAGAGACAGGGATAGAGGTTCACGCGATCGCAGAAGATAACGCAACCTATTTATGCTTATTTCGTATAATATAAGTTGATTAATTGAAATAAATAATTTGCTATGAGGCAACTAAAAATTACCAAACAGGTAACCAATCGTGAGACTGCGTCATTAGATAAGTACCTACAAGAAATTGGTAAAGTTGAGCTGATTACAGCAGACGAAGAAGTAGAGTTGGCAAAAAGAATCAAGCAAGGCGACAAAATAGCCCTTGAAAAACTAACTAAAGCCAACCTCAGATTCGTAGTATCAGTATCTAAACAATATCAAAATCAGGGACTCAGTTTACCGGATTTAATTAATGAGGGGAATATGGGACTCATCAAGGCAGCACAACGTTTTGATGAAACCAGAGGATTTAAATTTATTTCTTATGCTGTATGGTGGATTCGCCAATCTATTTTACAGGCTTTAGCAGAGCAATCTAGAATTGTTCGCTTGCCTTTGAATAAAATTGGTTCCATCAATAAAATAAACAAAGCTTATGCACATCTAGAACAAGAACTAGAGCGCGAGCCTAAAGCATTAGAAATTGCTAAGTATTTAGAAATCACCGTTGAAGAAGTAAAAGAATCATTAAAAAACAATGGCCGTCATGTATCTATGGATGCTCCTCTACTTTCAGATGAGGAAACCAATATGTACGACGTATTAAAAAATGATGAAGGTGTTACTCCTGAAACTGAATTACTTTATGATAGTTTACGTAAAGAAATTGACCGTGCAGTATCTACTTTAACTCCTCGAGAAGCCGATGTAATCCGTTTGTATTTTGGATTGGGTGGAAGCCATCCAATGACTCTTGAAGAGATTGGTGAAAAGTTTGACTTAACTCGTGAACGCGTAAGACAAATCAAGGAAAAAGCAATCCGAAGATTAAAACACGCTTCAAGAAGTAAGATTTTAAAGACGTATTTAGGATAATTGCATATTGCAATTGAAGTAAAAAACCAGAGCTATTAGCTCTGGTTTTTTTTGTTTCACCTCATATCTCAATAAAAAAGCATCCTATTTTCCATCATAAAAAATTCATAATCACAGAATAGTTCAATTCATTCACTATATTTGCCTTAACAGGACACTTATTAATGAATGATATAGAGGATAAATACAAAAAGCTCCAAGTAAAAATGGAGAAGTTAAATGCCGAGAACAAAAGGCTTAGACTTCGGCCATCCTTACATAGTACCGAAGCAAACATCTTCGATTTTATGAATATAAAAAGTATTATGTCAGAAGCAATGCTAGAAGCTCAGACAGTACAACAAGCTCTTAATATAAGTATATTATACCTTACTAAAATAACAAATATACATTCAATCGCTTTTTTCCAAAGAGATGGGGATGGAAAAAATATCTTTATAACTGGACAGAAATCTTTCCCTAAAAAACTCCTCACTGAATTTAGTAAACAGGAGACCGCTGTTAAATTTGGTTCATATATTTTTCCAGAAAACAACAAATATTATTATCCAAAAAAAGATAAAGAGTATACCATTGATCCATTTAATGATCACTTAAATACATATAATACCCGAGTGATTCTTCCAATAGTCAAAAACAAAACTTTGCAGCTTTCTTTGCTTTTATTATCTAAGAAAGAGTATACACAGAGTCAATACTTCAAGATAGTTATAGAAAATATTCAAGCCCAACTAAAAAGTTCATTTAGTAGAATTATTTACCAGGTTCAATTGGAGGACCAAGCAGAAAATATTGAATTATCTGTAAAGAATAGAGTTTCAGACTATCAGCATATGAATCGCGAGTTGATGAATCAAATACATAATTCGAAAAAACAAGTCTCTCTACTCTCAGAAAAACTCAAGCTTTATCAAGGAATTGTAGATAAACAAAAAGATATTATACTTAGAATTAATAGAGAGGGCGACATATTGTTCAGTAACCCTTCCTTTACCCAATTACAATTTATTGGAGGAGTTGATAAAAATAATCTGGTTTGTTATTTGGGAGAAGGTGATTTCCCTGGCTTACCACAAATTATTCATGATTTCGAGGAGGGTATGCAACAAATTAACTACGAAATCCAAGTGCTTATTGATTATCCTGTCTGGTTTAACTTTTACTTTACTCCAATTAAAAATAAGAGGGGACTAATAATTGAAATACAAGTTTCAGCGAGAAATATAGATTTTATTAAATCTATGGAGGAAAAACTTAGGAATCAAAAAAATATGGTTTTGAATATGCTGAATAACTCCAACAATATTCATTTCACGATGACCAAAAAAGGAGATCTCCTCTTTCTTTCTGACAATTGGGAGAAAATTTTAGGCTTCCCCCAAATTGATTCTATTAATAAAAACTTTAGTACATTCTTAAACAAAAAGCATTATAAAAGCATTGAAAATGATATTCAAAGTATCTTACTGAAATATCAAGACTGTAGTTTCTACGATTTTAAACTAGCAAATAGCGAAGGTAAAAAGCTTCCATACAAACTAAAGTTATCTCTCGCACCCTCTCCTACTGGAAAATTTGATTTAATCTGTGGAATACTTTCTCCTAAATAGATATTAAAAAAAAGCCAGATAGAATTAAATTCTACCCGGCCGAGAAACATTTCATCAGAAATGTAATATATAGACTCCCCTAAAACCAACCAAACATAATAGATAGGTTTACAGAGAAATTATCTAAAGCGGAAGGAGAAACGTTGATGGTGTTTTTTTCTTCTTGCCCATCTACAGTGTACTCATAAACTAGATTTACGTCATTAGTAAATTTATAGGAAGCTCCTACTGCCATCCTAAGATATCTTAGCATGTTAAACTCCACTTCTACACCTGGTTCAAACACCAAAAAGAAATCAGAATCGTAAGAGTAATCATAATTATAATCGTAGTCCCAATGATATTTATGATTTTCGCGTGGATTTAAATAAACTCCTCCAGCTCCAAGAATTATTGGAAAGCTAACATGTACAGGAGCTTTAGGAAATAATATAGGCTGAAAAAACAAACCACCATAACCACCTGCTAAGAAATAATCAGAATCTAATGCTGGTGTTGGCTTATCAAGGTTATTGAAAAACCCCTTACCTGCAAAACCAAATGCAAATTGATGATTAATAACCCATGCGGCTCTTCCTCCTAGCTCAAGCGCTGGCTTAGCATCAATATCGGTATATCCTATAGTTAATCCTAAATATCCACCGTGCTCTGTTTGACCTTTCTTGTTGGTGAATAATGTTTTGTACTCCTGTTCACTGCTTTCTTCTTGAGCAAATGTATTAATATTCAAACCTACTATTAATACCAGTGCTAATAATGTGTAAAATACTTTTGTCTTCATGTTTATCGTTTTTATACTTATTAAAATCATTATTGTTTTACTACTCTTCCTGAACCATTTATCTCAGAATTCACTACCGGGTTTCCTCTAAAATAAATGGAACCACTTCCGAAAATCTTGGCATCTAGAACATCACTAACTTGAAGGTAAATATCTCCAGAACCATCAGATTTTGCAGAACAATATTTCTGAGTATAATCGTGATAATCAATATTTCCTGATCCATAAACACCCATTTTACTGTGAATGCCTGAACCATACAGTTTTATATTTCCTGAACCATGAATCTCTGCATCAAGATTCTCGGCAAGAAGGTTTACAGTGAGATTTCCAGAACCCCGAACCCGCAAATATGATTCCGTACAAGTAGATGTTGCTGTTATATTTCCCGAACCATCCACAACAGCCGAGAAAGATTCAGAGGTAAAGGCTTCACTAAAAATATCGCCACTTCCATTTAATTCCATTGCTTCCATATCTGGAGTATATACTGTCAATTTCATGGGTCGACGAGCGCTAACCGTTTCTCTAGAATCTATTATTAGAGCTCCATTGCTTACTCTAGTTTCAATATAAGGGATGATGTTTGATTCTGCTTCAATGACAACATAAGATGCTGTGTCTTTAATAATAGTAACTTCGAAACTACCATCGTTTGCTAATTTTGAAAAACTTGGCAATTCTCTGGTTTGTGTAGTCACATTTTTGTTGCCCATTACAAACATTCCTTTTTTACAAGAAGTCAAGCTGACTGAAATAAGAAGGGCTAATGCGATGATTAATTTTGTTTTCATGATATTTGTTTTGTTTGTTTTCAATTTTACAATATTTCTTGGCGCCAATTAAGGGATAAAATAAGTATCTAATTACCCTTGTTATGTTTCTATATTCAATTACATTTGAAAACTCCAAGGGTTGCAATTTCAAATAAAAAAAACAAAATATTCTAGGGCTATTAGAGGCTTTGGGTGACTACATGATAGGATATAAAAAATATGAAGGAAACACCTTCAAAGGACATACAATAATCCCATTTGAAGAGAAAATCTAGGGCTATTTGAATAAGTGAAAAACTTACCAGTAAAATCTTCTATTAACATTTTTTTATATATAGAAAACTAGATATATCCTTGAACTCTTCCTATTTTCGCTAACGAATTGATTTATATATCCTTCCATATATTAATCCTTTCATCTTAACATGTAAAACCTTTGTTTCTTAATAACAATGCATAAAATATGAAAACAAATTACTTTAAACTAAATCAGCTAGCTATAGCTGTTCTTTTTGTATTGTCCATGTCATTTAGTACGAAAAGCCAATCTACAGATAATGCATTATATTTTGATGGGAACGATGATTATGTCCTGGTGGATAATCCAAATGATTTTGATGTAGGAGCAAATACTGACTTTACTTTTCAAGCTCTGATAAAGACTACAGCGGGTTACAACGAAAGCATTTTTTCAAAAATGACACCATCAGCTCCACAAGGATTTCAGATATGGATTTATAATAATAAACTCCTTTTTGAATGGGCTCATAATGGTATAGCTGCACAGATCATACAATCAACCGGAAATATAAACAACGATCAATGTCATCATATAGCTGTAGTAGTAGACAGAAGTGAAACCAAAGTCAGTCTATATATTGATGGTAGTCTAGATTCTGAACACATCAATGCTCGATATGCACAAGATATCCAGAATACTGCACCAGTTTATATTGGTCAAGAGCGCGAATTAGGTGCTTTATACAGATATTCTGGAGAACTAGACGAAATTGCTTTTTTTAATTCGATTAGAACCAGTCAAGAAATTCAACAGAGTTCACAATTCCAACTAAATGGAGACGAAGCTGGTCTTGTGGCATATTGGCAATTTAACTCTGGTACAGCATCAGGAAATAATGCTGGAGTTACAACTGCTATTGATAGTCAAGGAAGTAATAATAGTGGTACTTTACAAAATTTTTCACTATCTGGCTCAACTTCAAATTGGGTTACAAGCTCATGTGCACTTCCCGAACCACCACCACCAACACCCTCTGTTCCATTAAATAACTGGGCTATTCTTATTGGAGTGATTCTAATATTAACATTTAAAGTTATAGGCTTAAGAAAAATATTCTAGATCTAATACCCAAAGAAGTTAAAAAAGACAACCAAATTTGGGTTGTCTTTTTTTTTCATTTAAATTTTCTTTCCAAAAAGAAAGCATATCCAAAATAAGATTTATCCTTATAATATAGCTACTCCTGTCTTCCTCACTTTTCACAGAACCCGTTAACACACTGATTTTCTTGTCAACATCATTTCCCATGGGTGTCACAAAACTCAGATTTACGAAAGACTGGTTTCTCAAAAGATGGGAAGCATCAGAACCCACAAATCTTTTTTGGGCTACTAATTGCTTTGCGATGCTACATGATAGGCTATGAAATATATGAAGGAAACACCTTTGAAGGACTTACTTTAATACTATTTGTAGAGAAAATAAGTAAGAAGTTTCATTTAGATAAACCAGTGGACATTGCTGATTCAGGCCTGATATCAACTAAAAACATCGAAGCTTTAGAGGAAAAGGGATATGAATATTTTCTAGGAGCTAGAACTAAAAATTAATCAAAAGAAATCAAAGAGCAAATAATCAATAGCTATTATGCCGAAAGAGAAATATTATGTATTCCTATTGATAATAACAGAAAGCTTCAAACAAAGAAGTCATTGATAACTACAATGAGTTATGGCACACAGAACGAGTGTTTTAAATATCCAAAACCGATCTGAGAATATGACCTATTTATCATAAAAACAAACAAAGAACGAATAGAAGCACACAAATGCATATCATTCGTGGCATACGCCATTTATAAGGAATTAGAACGGGTTTTATATAAAGGGGAATCTTCGCTTTTGGTAAAGATAGCAGCAGAACTCGTACATACTATGTATCAAATTATACACCAATTATCAGAGTCGAAAACAATCCAATCTCAATTATTGGGAATGGATGAACAACAGATGAAATTAGTTAAAATTATTGAAAATCAATTAGGGTGTTACAGTGATTAAAACAAGAAGGGTTGCAATTTCCAAAAAAAACTTTGCAACAGAGTCGCTGTGCAAAGATCTCAATAACTAATTCAAAATTTATCAATACTTCTATTTCACATTAATGAATATATTTCCTTCCTCAGCTTGAATATTTAGGGGAACTACTTTTTCAGAGTTTTTACCTCCCCACTCTACTTTTACACTTTTCAAACCTTTTTCTTCATCAATTATTTCTTCTGACTTCAAATACTCTCCTGTTGGATATTGAATTACTGGAGGATTTATGGCTCGAAAATCCAAGGCATAAGCTTGTTCATAAGAGAGGCTTAAATGTATATCAGACTTGTAAGTATTCAAAAAGAAACGATCTACTTGGGAATCAATGTGGCGAAAATGCAAAGAGCCATACTTTTGTTTCACATCAATCTGATGATTGAGTCTCTTTATCTTTAAAAAAGTAAAACTACCAGTCCCATTTATCGAATTTAAACTACCGATGTGATATTTATCATGCGAAGACTTTAAAACAAGCTCACCAACCTCGTCAATGTATAGTTTGGAAGATCGTGTGTTGGTTTCCAAATATTGACACTCCTCGATTTCTACTTCCGCATTTGCGGTTTCCAACAGTACCTCATTTAATTTATTTACATAAATATCACCAAAAGAAGATTTAAGTTTTGTTTTTCCGCTGAGCTCATGGGCTTTAAAATCGCCATTAGACACATCAATATCTAATTCACCTTCATAATTACCCATATAAATATTTCCATATTTATTCTTTACAATTAATTGAGCTGTGGAAGGAATATGGACTACATAATTAATTCGGGAGGTGGTGCTAGAATTAAAAATCATCTTAGTTTTATCTGAAATATCGGTCCACAAACTACTTTTACCAGCCAGACTTGTCTCTGCTACTATGTAAAAGAAATTACTCTTAAAATCAACATGAATGGCCGCAAATAGCTTTTCGGCTTTCGACTCTTTACTAGAGTTCACTTCAACATCTACTTCTATTTTCACTGAATCTTGATCCCAGTTAACAATCTGGACATCCCCATATTTATTAATAATGGAAACCTCTATATTCTCCCCAAGAGGAAACACCTCTTTATACTTTGCTGTTTTCTGAAAATTCTGTGCAGATAAATTCCCCACCATAGCAATCAGAATTATAAGAATAGATTTATATATCAGTTGTTTCATATCTATCCTCCTCGTTATTGTTAGTTTTTGGTTCAAGTTGTATTTTCATTTCTTCAAGCATTTTCAGCTTTACTCTATAATTCATTATCATTGCTTCTATTACTTCTTCATCGTTGGTTCGGTCGTTTAAGTCTCTTTTAAGTTCCTCAAATATGCTTTTTAAATCTTCAAGCTGTAGGTCAATCTCCTCATTTATTACCTCATCTCCTCCAGAGAGGACTACAATATCATTTTTGACCAAGTCTATTTGCTGAGTATAATACATCTGCATTTCATAAAAGTCTTTATAAGAAGCCTCCATCACATTCTCTGGCATATCGCCAGTTCTAGAATCACCCAATCGGTTTGAAGAAATGAAATCGTTCGCAACAAAACCTACTGCAAAGATCAACATTGCCGCAATAGCTCTTGTGAATATGGCCATTGTTGACATTCTAATCACTTTAGGCTTTCGAGTTTCTATTTGTTCGAACAAATCTTCTCGTGGGACCAAATGATCAAACTCATCCTTGTGATCTTTCACAAACTGTTCAAATGGATCATGATTCATAATAAACCTCCTCTGTTAATATATCTTTTATCCGCCTTTTCGCTCTCATAAACTGACTTTTTGAATTAGATTCACTAATATTTAAAATAGTGGATATCTCCCTGTGGTCATATCCTTCTAATAGATAAAGTGAAAAGATGATTCTACTTCCCTGTGGCAATTGAATCATTGCTTTCTTGATTTGCTTCACTGTTAAACCAGCATTTGCTTCTGCTTCTGGTTTAGGATGAGGCAGCTCTTCACAAAACTGAAGCTCTGGCTTTTTTCGTTTGATTTCATTGATACAGTTATTCACCACTATTCTCTTCAACCAAGCTCCAAAGGTGCTTTTGTATACAAAAGTGTTCAGTTTGCGAAAAGCATCAGAAAACGACTCCTGAAGCATATCTTCAGCATCTTCCATATGATTATTCATCATACGATAGCAAGTATTGAGCATAGCTCTGCTATAAAGCTTATAAAGCTCGTACTGTGCACGGGAATCACCTCGTTTACTTTTCTCTATTAATTTTTTATGAATCTGTAGATCCAAACCTCTGAATTTATATTTCTCTAAAAATACGGATTTTATCTCCTAAGCTAAACATTCAAGCTTATACAAAAGAACAAAAGAAAATGTAAAGGGTTGCAATTTGGATAGAAATTAAATGAATAGGGTAATGAATGAAGGAAACAATGGGACAATGATTTAATGAAGGACTGTTTTTCATTCATTCATTCATTCATCATTCATTCATTCATTCATTCATCATTCATTCATTCATTCATTCATTCATTCATTCATCAGAACAAAAATCATTCTTTATTTTTCAATCTAAAAGCAAAAGGAATAGCAATAAGCGCAAAAATTGGGGATAGCATAAAGCTTTTTTCTAGACCAATAAAGTCAGATAGAATCCCAATAAACAAAGTAGCAAAAGCTCCAAAAGCAAAACTGATGGTCATAAAAACACCATTAGTAAAACTGGGTCTTTCTGAACTCATATCCTGAACCAAAGCCAGCAATACCGGTCCTGATCCAAACATAAACAATCCTATTAAAACTAATATCACCATATTTAGCCATCCACTTGTTAGAACAAATAGCAGCATTAAAACCGGAGTCATCAAAGCAATAATAATCAGAGTTTTTCTTCGCCCAATTTTATCAGAAAAACCTCCTGCTAACAAACTACCAATAGCACCAGAAAACTGGAGGATGGATAAAGTATATGCAGCAAACCATAAACTTTCACCCTGACTAACATAATAGGTTGGCAAAAAAGTAACAAGCAAAGCTTTAAGGAGTCCACGAGCAAAGGTATAACCCGTAATATTAAGGTAGAATCCTTTCAACTCAATAAGAAGTTGCTTAACGCTAATGTCTATTTTTTTAGTCTTTACTTCAATATGTTTCAATTTTCTTAATCGGAAGAATAAAATAAAAGAAGCCACCAAACCCGCAGGAATTAATCTATAGGTTCCTTCAATTCCCCACCAAGAAACAGCCGCCACAATAATGATAGGCCCAAGTGATCGTGCTAATTCACCAGCTACCATATAAAAGCTCATTCCTAAACCAGTTCTATCCCCACTTACTCGTTTAATTAAAACAGGGCCTGGAACATGAAAGAAGGCAGCACTCCAGCCCATTACAAACAATAGAAAGGCCAATTGATACACATTTTGAGCTAAGCCAATAAGACTCATACAAATTGCTGTTATTGCAGGAGTAAGAATAATGAAATATCGCAAGTCTCTTCTATCTACCATTAATCCAATAAGAGGATTAAACAGTGATGCGATTCTTTGAATGACCGTTAAACCTCCAATCATAAAATAGCTGAGGCCTAATCGCTCTATTAAAATAGGAAACAAAGGAGCCAGAAAAGCACTATAAATGTCATGGAGCAAATGAGCTCCACTAATATCTAAAACTTTGGCCCATTTAAACGACTGCTTTTCTGACATTTTAAATTAGTTTTTAGGTTCTCTGACAATGTGACCTTTCCATCCGTACCAAGCCAAGTATACATAACTTAATAATGGAACAATAAAGGATAATTGAACTCCAATATAATCGGCTAACAAACCTTGGATAGGAGGTAAAATTGCTCCACCAACTATAAACATCACCAATACACTACTGCCTTGACTGGTATTATTACCTAAGCCTTTAATGGCAAGAGTGAATATATTAGACCACATAATTGAATTAAAGATTCCAATTCCCAAAATAGACCACATGGCAATATTTCCTTGAGTAAACATTCCTAAGACCAAAAGAACAATAGGGAAAATAGCAAATACCGTTAATGTACGAGCAGCCATCGATTTCCCAAAAATAAAGGCCAAATAATTAAGTACTAAGAATCCCAAATAGGGTGCGATATCAATAAAATTGATACTATTTCTTGCATCTACTACAAAGAATATAACTGCAAAGGCTATTAATGATACAACCAACATTAATGGATATTTCTTTTTTGCTTCCATTTCACTTAAAGAAATAGCTCCTAGGAAACGGCCTATCATAGCTCCTCCCCAATAAAAAGCAATAAATGCTGAAGCTGCTGCTTCTGACATTCCGGCGATACTATCTAAACCAATGAAATTAACTAAGAAACTTCCAATAGCTACTTCCGCTCCTACATATAAAAATATTGCAATTGCTCCATATTTTAGGTGAGGATAAGCTAAGGCGCCTTTCCCTGTACTTTCTTTACTCACCTCTTGTTGAACTCGTGGTAATGGTATCATTTTAATAATAACTAACAAAACCAACAACATTACAGTTAACATTAGATAGGGCTTAATTACAGAATCAGCTCCAGATTCTCCAACATTAAAATATTCAAAAATGAGAAAACCTCCAATAATAGGCCCTATAGTTGTACCAAATGAATTAAAACCTTGGGAAAGATTTAATCGTGCAGAAGCCTGCTTTTCAGGCCCCAAAATTGCAACATACGGGTTAGCAGCAATCTGCAAGACCGCAAAACCAAGTCCCAAGACAAATAAAGCAGATAAGAAAAAACCATACATATGGAATTGTGCTGCTGGATAGAATAAAGCTGTACCAACTGCCGACACGAGAAGTCCAAGCAGGATACCATTTTTATAACCTATTTTGTTAATCGGGTCACCAGATGTTTTTGAAATGATAAAATAGAGAAAGCCTCCAATAAAATAAGCGCTAAAAAATGAAAACTGAATCAACATGGCTTGGAAGAATGTCAAGTCGAAAACATTTTTAAGGTGAGGAATAAGGATATCATTTAATACTGTGATAAATCCCCACATAAAAAATAGTGAAGTGAGTACAGAGAGTGAAAAACCGTAGTTTGTTTTAGTTTGTTCCATAATTATTAATTTTCGGATTGGTTATGATTGTTATCGTCTATATTTTCGGAATTGGAATCGGATTTTGGAGCATAATATACTTTCCACAATAAGTAGGCTACTGCAAATATGAAATGGGCAATTACTATCCCCACAACTAAATATACAAATGATTTATCGCTCATTTTTATTTTTAAGCTGGTAAAAGTAATCAATTACTATAAAAAGGAAAAAAGTATTCGAAGAAATACACAAAATCTGTAAAAAAAATCACACCTACACATTCAGAAGCACTACCTACTTATTGGAGCTTGCCTTCACTCGAATTATCGCGTACTTTTGAAAAAGAAATTAAGAAAAGAAAATAAGTTTTAGTGAGTGTTTATAGTTTATGCGCGAGGCAGTTATTGAGAGTAACTGCCTTTTTTTATTCGCTAATTTCTAAACTAGACTTGGTTCTCCAACAACAAGCTCAAGCACCCACTGAAAAATATTGATTCGGATTTTTAGGCTGTACATCTGTCAACTCCATAGGCTTATCTGTAAATACATAAGGTACACTTACATAAAACACAGTGCCTCTACCTTCTTGTGATTGTACTTGGATAATCCCTCCTAAAAGGTCTACAAAATTCTTTGCCGATGACAATCCAATTCCTAAACCTTCATATAAAACTTCGCCATTCTTTTTCCAAACCTTACTAAAGTTACTATAAATAGCACTTAGTTTATCAGCAGCAATTCCAATTCCTGTATCACTAACTACATACTCTAGATAATCATCGTAGAATTCGATATTTAATTCGATACTACCTTCTGTTGTAAACTTAAAGGCATTATCAATTAAATTCTCCAGAACTTTATGAAGCATGCGAGGATTCGAAATGAATTCTTTATCCAATAAGTCTTTATTGGTTTTTATTCTCATTTCTATTTCACCTTTGTATAAAGCTTGTTTTTTATACTGATACTCTTCAAAAATCTCGAATAACAGCTGATACGGATCAATAACTTCTTTAATAGATTGAGATTTTTTATTGAATTGCAGATTAGCTACTTCAATAACATCCTCTATTAATTCCGTTAAATGATTGGAAGCCTGAGTGATTTCATCGATAAATTCATTTTTTTCATCCGTGCTAAAACCCGGATCCTTCAACAAACTCGAAAAACCTACAATGGCATTCATGGGTGTACGAATCTCATGGGATACATTTGCTAAAAATGCTCCCTTTAGGCCATCCACCTCTTTATCCTTAAATTTTAATTCTTCCTCGAGATCTAGTATCCTTTTCTCGAGTGACTTTACATAGTTTTCATTAATCATAGTTAATTCCCCCTAACTATTAATATCGTTTCCACACAAAACGTGATTCAAAAGTCCAAATTTTTTCTATATTAGCTAGAACCCAACTTGATACTTATCAACAATGTAATTCTAATAACTATTCAATATCTAGACACTTATCAATACCCATTTTTAAAATATTTGTTCTACTTACTCGTATTAGAAAAAATAGTGCAATTGAGAAAATAAAAGACCCTATTTATTCAGGATTTATTGAAATCACTAATGATATCAAGTAATTTTACATTAAAGGAATCAAAAACAGGAACAAGTTTTATTTATTTAATTACAAATGCAACATATTGTTCTATTGACTCTTACAATAACAATATGATAATTTACAAAAATTAATTCATTTTTTAGGGTTACGTTTTCTGCTTTTTAGGTATTAATAAGTGATAGGAGAAGTATAAAAGAATAAGTATTATGAAAAACACAAAATTATTTTTAGCATTTTTCGGTTTATTATTAGGAACAGTCTTTACCAACAGTTATGCTCAAACAGATAATTATACTTGTAATATAATCTGTTTAAATCAACCTGATCATATTATGTCGGGCGTTAAGGTCAATTTATTTGATAGTGATAATGATTTTGTAGCAACCACGTATACTAACTCTGAAGGATATTTCTTCTTTCAAGAGTTGACAATTGGAGAATCATATTCTGCTAAATTTGAATATGATGCAGAAAATACATACATCGATTTGGCGGATGCATTTAGTATCCTAAGTTATACCTATGGTTATATCGATTTAGATGAAACTCAGATGATTGCTGCTGATGTTACAGGAAACGGATTAGTTGATCGTGATGATTTCTGGACTCTATTGTTCGATTATTACATAATGGGACAACCTTTACCTGTAGGTGATTGGTATTTACCTGATTGGAATTTTGAAATGACAGATATGAAAGCCACAGGAGGACCTAGCGGATCTTGTGCAAATGGTACTATTAATAATGACACTGGAGATAATAAATCGGCATATAATACCCTAATGACATATACATCAACTACTGAACTTAGTGATAATGAATTAGTTATTCCAATATATTTTAACGAAGTAATAAATACTAATGGAGTAGGAATCATGTTAAGCTATAATAATGATCTAATTGATATTATAGATATTGAATCACCAATTAAAGACTTAAACTACAATGTTAATAATGGTGAAGTTAGAATTGGCTGGGCTGAGAAAGACACTTATAAATTCGACCTAGAAACACCTGTTGTTAATATAAGAATCAAACAAAAACCAAATGTAAGCTCCGAGCAAATAGAATACTTTGAATTAATGGATGGAACACATATTCTGGATAATAAAGGGCAAATAATTCCATTCGTTGACTTTGCATCGATACAATTCAAAACAACAATTCAAGATATAAATTCAGAAGTTTCTACCGCTTATCCAAATCCATGTAACGAATTGTTTACTCTTAATTTAGATACGGATGGTAAAGTAGAAGTTAAAATATACAACACAACAGGACAACTAGTGGAAAACTACTATTCAACTGCCAGTAACCAAGAGCTTCATAT
>JADGDY010000008.1:0-28212 GCA_016744655.1 Bacteroidales bacterium
ACACAAAGAGCTATAGACGAATATTTAGAAAACAAAAAATAATAGTATTAATCATATCCTTTGTTGTAAGATATAAAAAAAGCAGCTCCATTTCGTAGATGGAACCGCTTATATTTTAAGATTCGTTATCGTTAAATCTTATTGCAAAGGTAGTAAAATAAAAATTATGGCTACCAAGAACATTGAAAATGCTACAATCCGTAGTTATCCCTTTAAAAAGAGCAAAATAGAAAAGGTCTTGAAATCATTAAATAAACTCCAACATGATACCATTAACGATATTGAGGTGTTTTTCGAAAATAGACTTTTATTTGAGTTTGAAATGAAGCTCAAAAAGCTCCAAAGCAAAAAATCAGAATTTGTTTTCCTCAGGTATCCAGAGGAGGAGTTCAATAATATCACTTTAGAAATAGAGACCCTATTTTTTAGGGTTTTTAGAGAGAAAATTCCACTATCCAAATACAGGGATTTGTATTTATTCAATAAAGATTTAATGAGGTTTTATAATGAGGAATCCTGGAATGTTGTGAAAGCTGCTAGTTAATTGGCGAATGTATGAGAACTAAAACCCAATCAGCAATAGAATTAAATGTTTCTTATAGTACTATTAACAGGCATTGTATTAAAAACATTGAATTGTTATTAGATAATGGATACATTGAGGGATTAGATCACATCAATGATAAGTGTTTGGAAATTCTGAGAAAGTCAATAAATGCTAAAAAGAAGAGAAAAGTAAATTCAATTGATAACGATATCTCAAAGTCAGAATTTGCCAAAGAATTAGAAGTACACCCAAATACTTTAACTAATTATATAAAGAGGTTAAATAAAAATGGTGAGTTAACAAAGATGGGGCTTCCAAAAAATGCAAAGAAATTATCTTTAAATATAAGGAAATACATATTGGAGAAATTGGATTTTAAGATTGGTTCTATGTAATTGTGAATTAAAGATTCTAAAATTACAGGGTAATATAGTCAGATTTAGATCTGCTATCCATGGGATTTTAATAATATGTGATTAAAATATTGATGTATTATAATAAAAAAACATGATTGTTTTTAATAAAATGAGGATGGATTTTGAGTGATTTTAGGGTGAATTTTGAGTGATTTTAGGGTGAATTTTATGTGTTTTCAAAAAAAAATAAAAAAAATTTTTGCAAAATATGCTGTATTATACATGTAATATTTTGTATTACGAAAACGCATGTAATTGATAAACAGGTTTTAAGGTGTATTTTGAAAATGTTAAGATTTTTTCACCTTGGATGAGTAAGTCACAAGATTCTTCCAAAAGTACCGAGTAAGTCACAAGATTCTTCCAAAAAAGGATGAGTAAGTCACAAGATTCTTCCACAAATTTGAGTAAGTCACAAGCAAGGTTTTCACTCGTTGTAACTTTGTCGAAATTAAAATAAGAAAATATGACTACAGCAAAAGAAGGTGTAAGTATTCGTATTAATTCTGAGCTAAAGCAAAAGCTTGTTAAGGAAGCTAAATCATTAGGGATACATTTAACTGATTTATTAGAATATGCTATTCTGGATAAAGAAGGAAAATCTGATTCTCCCATTGCAAAAATAAATGCTCAATCTGAATTGCTTCAAGATACAAACTCAATTGTTAGAAACTTAGTAAAACAGAATAATGAAATCTTAAATAGAATTCAAACTGTAAAAAGTAGCAATAAGGTCCAGGAGCCAATAATTAAACATGATGATGAGGTAGAGCAAAAACTATCAGAATTATTAGAGAGAATTGGTGAGGATGGAGTTAGGTACTGGAAAGATGGTGAAGAGCAATTTGCAGAACCTAAAACTACAGTTGAAGTTCTTAATTTAATAGTTCACAACTATCATTCTTTAATTTTTAATCAATAGAACCATGGTAGATCTTACTAAAATAAATCCAATTCCTGAGAGCTCAAAGAGTTCAGGATTCTTTTTTATCATTTCTGCATTTTTAATCATATGGGGATTGGCAATATATAAAAAATATGTTGATGATAAAGAGGAGGATGTTTTAAACAAGCCAATAAGTGAACCTATAAATTCAGAGATTGAAGAAGTCATTACAGAAGAAATTGAAGATGAAGAAAAATAGAGTTTTGTTATTTAGGCTTGTTTGTATTTGGCTTGCTAAGGGTGGGTGTAAATGTTCATTCACCCTGGCTAAGCCACCTTAAAAGAAATTTCCGTAGCTCTGCTGGGAAGCAACTGCGGAGGGAGCCGAAAGGCAAAAGCAAGGAGAGAGAAAAGAGGGTACATTGTTTGCCTAATTGACCGATATTTTGACTGAATAATGTAGTTAATTAATTTAGTGTATTCCTCTTTTCCTCTCTTTTAAAGAAATGCTGTTAAAAAATTGCCTTGCTTGTCCAGGAGCGCTCCCCAAAAAATCCATTTGCAAAAACGTATTTATATCATACACATAGAGATAAATAGAATGCTTACAAATCACAAAATATCCATTTATAAACTTGCTGTTTCAATCATTCAGGATGCAGCCTTAAAAGCCTATAATTCGCCTAAAATTTAACATTTTCTAAATAGCGGTTAATCAAGTTGTTAACCCTTCCTCGATAAAGTAGAACTAACTGGAGTAGAAAAACAGCCCGAAATACCATGAAAAAGCCAATCAATCATAACAACAAACGTTCGTATACAATTTCAAGCTTGAAGAAAAAAAACTACAAGCTAGTTAAGCAAATTGAAAATGAATCTAAGGGTATGCATAGTGATGAAATGGTTGCTTTAATGAAGTTTGAGAAAAACCTTCGACAATGTGCTAGTATTTCCCTTTATGCTCAGCAGGGTAGGATAATTAATCATATTGCCTCACATACCTGTAAACACAAAGCCTGTTTTGTTTGTAATTTCTTAAGGCAAAAGAAAATTCGTAGAAAATATCTAAACTGGTTTATTAAAAACCCTGTGTTTTATCGTGTTCAATTAGCGTCAGACAAGACCAAACTAGTAACACGCTTTCAACATGAGCATTACTACACCGATAAACCAGTAGTAGCTACAGTTCCCTATGATATTATGCATTTAACTTTAACTGTGCCTCATACTTTAGATGGTGGCTATAGAGGCCAGACATTTTATCAGCAAGAACTTAGAAAGGCATTCAATTTAATGAGGAAAACTGATGCCTGGTTAGAATTAGTTTATGGTGGTGAGTTTGGAATTGAGATTACCAAAAATGATAATGGTTTACATATTCATATTCATTCATTGATTCTTGTAAAAAGAGTGACCAGGAACCGGAACAAAGTTCATAGAATGATTTTACTTGAATGGAATAAATACACAGTTGATCCAAGCTATAAAAGAAAGCCATTTACAAAAGAAGATATTGAAAAAATTAAAAAAGGAAACTCTCTTTTAACTGATGCCGATATAAAGAAGCTAAGTCTTAAAGGTTCCACTATGATAAATCTAAAGACTATATGTGGCAGTGATGATATTCAAAAATCGGATGAAGAAGGCAGAAAGAAAATCATGATTGGAGTTTTGGAAGCTATTAGTTACCATTTCGAACCACAAACTTTTGATAAAAAAAGTGGAGGCTTCAATATTCCATTGCTTATTGAATTAATGCCAAAATTATATAAGCTTAGAATATATGATCGTATTGGGATTTTATACCGTGAATCCTCTTTGAGTATGACCAATAATGCATTTGTAGAAGATTTGGAAGAAATAAAGCAATTAAACATAGATGGATTAAATAATGGTTTGTTGCAAAGTGATTTCTTCATTACAAATCCCGCTTTATTATATCACGATAGAGAAAATGACAATAGAATTATCTTGAGTAATGCAGCTATTGATAGAAGAATTGATTTATCAGCCGGAACAACCAATCAGGCATTAGGCGAAATGAGTGAATATGCTAAGGCAATGCATAAAGATAAATTTGATTATAATTAAAAATGGAAACCATAATGAATGAACCAAATGAGACCTTTAATTTCAAATCAGGTCAAGAAATCACAGCAAAGGCGAAAAACCTACCTTTTGTTACCCATAAAGGGATAATATTTGTACTAGGAAATGAATTGTACATCATGCATAACACCATTGAAAACAATGTGGATATGATAGAGTATGATAGATTCCTGGAGAAAAGAGAATTGGTATCGATAAAGGATACTAAATTAACTGAGTTATCAGATACCGATGTGTTAAACCGGTACAATAAACTGCAGGATAGAAAATTTAATCTAGTAACTTATAACTGTGAGCATTTCATTGCAGAAATGAAGCATGAACCCATAGAAAGTAAATCTGTGGAATTAGTATCTAGAGCAGCGGTATTTTTCCTTGGTGGGATTATATTTAGTAGTCTAACGAGAATCTAGTAGAAAAGATTTGTACTTTTGTTTGAACACCAACCAAATGCTCCTGGAACCGCCAATCATTTGAAGCGTCCATGGTTTTTGATTGGTGTTTTTTTGAAATCACAATGGCTATTTATGAGAATTATCGAAAACACAAAGTCTGTTAAGGAAAATAAAATAATAATGGACGAGCAAATTAATAGTCATCTTGCAAATTTGTTAGTAGATGAAAAATCAAATCAACAAAAGATTTTAGAATTATGTCATATTGGTAAGTTTCTTATGTTTTTCGACAATAAAATTCGGCTTGATTCACTTTCTGAAAAGCCAGATTTTATATTAAACTCAGATTCAGGTGAAATTGGACTTGAACATCAAGTTCTAATTAATAGTAAATATAAAGCAAGAGAGGGCTTTTTTGAAAATATATTTTCAATAGTAGAGTCAGCATTACAAGATGATTCTGAATTGCCGGATTTTTTGGCAACATGTTATCTTAATGAAGAAATAGGTGTTGTGCGAAGTCAAAAAAGTGAGTTTATTTCAATAATTAAAAAAGTAGTTAAAGAATATATTTTAACGGACGTTTTAATTGAAAACCCTTTGATTTATAAGATTCGAAAGACCCGTAATACTCGTAAAAGTATCTATGTTAATTTTGGTGCTTGGATGGAGAAAGATGTACCTGCAAAGCTGATACTTGATGCTATAAGAAAAAAAGAAAAGAAGCTAGATTCATATCGAGAGAATAGTGGTAACATTCAGTGGTTAATTATAGTAATAGGGAGTACTAAAGAAAGTTCATTTAATATGAGTATTGATTTTGAATTAGAATTCGATACAGAGTTTGATAAAGTTTTTGTTTTAGAGGATTTCTATAATAAGCTTTATGAATTAAAATAGGTTTGTCATAAATATAATTACATTAATATTTACACCGAAATATACACCGAAAACCCTACTAAACCATTGTTTATAGTATTTGTTCGAGTCTTGTTGGGGGTACTTTTCCCGAAAACAATAACATTTCAAAAGTTGATATTATTGACAATCAATAAGATACGAAAATATTAGCAAACAAAAAAACTCCATTATTTCCGTTTTCAGCATATTTTCGCACCGGATTTGCACCGGATTTGCACCGGATTTGCACCGGATTTGCACCGGATTTGCACCGAAAATTTAAAAAAGATGGAAAGCCCTGTTAGAATTACCCCTGTTTTTAACCGCCATAAATCCGAGATGGTCCTAAATCCAATATGATTTAATATTTATAAGAAAGTCACGATTAGAAACTACATTAGGCGTGATTTATTTACCTTGGTTTTGGGGGTGCTTTCCCGAAAATAATTTACCATTTATTAGTGTTATAATTCCCCTTTAACTCCATTTTTTCATTAGGATTTTATATTACATTAAAATCTATTTAAGATATGAGTGGAATTGAAGACAAATATTTCGATTTAGCAGGCATGCTTCTGGAACCCACCTATCAAAGGAGACAGGGAACATTTTTACTGTGATGCGATTTATGGGAATTAATAAAACCGAAACCGCCCTAATTTATATCAATATGACTCAGGGTAGTATTGTTGACTCTTGAAGGATTCTTTTAAGGAGTGGTAATTCATTTATCTGTCAATTAAAGGTTGGTAAAGTATTGGTGTTTATTTTTGACGAAATATAAAGAAATGGAAAGAATGCAATTGATTAAACCTACATATTTGAGTGTTTATAAAAAGAAACAACCCATTTCTTTGTTGATGCATTTTAATAAGTTGAAAAGGAAACCATCAGACAAAAGTCTTTGGGTTACTTGGCTGCCTACTCCTCTCTTTCACAATATTATTACTATGATATCTCGAAAGAAAACAATGCACAGTAGAATAAGACAAAGTAGAATGGAGCTCAAACTCTTTAGAGATATTATCAGGAAAAATAAAAATATTAAATATTTCAAATTTAAAACTCTAGCATAATAAAAATAGTCTCAAAATGATCCACATGAATTTCTCCACGTAAATCTTTCATTTTCTCTTCTAACACATTTATTTGTGAGGCTAAATTAGCTTGAGTTTGATTTAACAAATCATCAATATTCAAATGGGTGTGTTTTCCTTCAAGTTCTCTTATGTGGAGGATGATTCCATTATTATCTAACGAAGGCGAAATATTCACCACTAAGAGATTTGGCACATTTAAATTGATTAATGATTTTGAATAGGCTTTAGAATTAATGGCTTTAGATTTTGGCCAAATCACTCTGGCTTGCAAAGGAACTCTATCGCTCCAACCAAAAGCTGTGGCATTTTCTATGGAGTTCTTTTTTGAGGAGCCTATGGCATAAGACCAACGCAATTCTCCTTGCTGTTGAGCTTTAAAATTTGTCACCCAATAGTTGTTGAGTACCCAGGAGTAAATATGGTTGGTTTTGGGTTTCAGTCGGTAATAATAATGACCAATATTTAAATCACCAAACTGAACCAATGGCATGTCATTACTGGTAAAAACAATCTGATCTTCTTGATTTCGAACTCCAGCAAAATTCTGAATGGCATTCCAGTCACTCGAGCTTCCTTCCAACTGGTTTTTACCTGGAGAGACTATTCCTCCTTGGGCTTCATAGAATAATTCACCCTCCTCTAATTTGAAAGGGAAAGCCACATAAACACCCTCAGGATTTATAACTGGAAGCTTAAACATACGGTATAGAAATTCTATTTTCTTCTCGTGATGATAGAGTCTGATTTCGATATCTACTCCCCTATCATCGCTACAAATGGGGAGGTCTCCGTGTAAAAACAAACTCTTATAAATAAGTCCATTGCTCTGCTTTTCGATGGAAATATTACTAAGCAAACTGCGTTTGAGCCCTATGGGTTTATATACGGTATCGCGATTGTTGGCCGTTAATCTTTCCAATTCATGGCGGTTATCCAATTGCTCATAAATCACTTGTCCTAATCCTAATGTATCAACTGAATCTATCAGTTCTATCTGTAATTCTTTATCGAATATGGAATTCACCATTCCTTTGGCTTCATTCAATTGTATTTTGTAAAAATCGTTTTCAAAGGTTCTAGCGTTTCTTTTTTCGATAAAACTACTTTTTACTCCAGTATGAATGATAAAGGTTTTGAAACCCATAGCCGGAATATCCTCAGTCCAAAGATGATAATAAGCACCTTCTTGTCTTCTATCGTATTCTCGAATTTCTAATTCTTCTCCCTCTTCGTCTAGAATAACAAAATCTTCACCTTCGGAGATAATGCTACTTTCAATAAACAAATCTACAATCCCTGACCTCCTCCAGTTTAAGGTATTAGCTACCACAATAGTTGGCAATTTAGAATCTACAATATGACTTTCAAACAAGGTCCATGCATGCTCCTTTAAAGAAGCCGACTTTTTCCAGGCATCCCATACATAAGATGATTTCACTCCCCATTGGTTGATGGTATTATGTGCTTTCGGATCGCTTACACTTTCGGCAGCCCCAAAAGTATGTTCATCGTAAAATAAAAGATTATCGTAAACTTGACTGATTCTATTATTGATATTTTCTGGCAACTGAGAACCCATAATCTTAGCCATGGATAAGAGGGCGGTATTTGCAGCAATATCCACATGTATTTCTCTGGCCAATTGTGTTTCCTTTGCAGCAGAAGCCACGCCATCGGTCCACCAATCGGGCCATGCTACTTCTTTCTCTTCAATTTCATCTCCATGATTTTCATCAATATAAATCATGAAATCCTTAGCCAATGAAGATCGTAATTTGGGCCATTCATATTTATCATTCCAATCTTTTATAATGTTACAAACCTCCACATTCGGAGGAGAGTTATCAGTTACATATCCCGAAAACTGAAGAGCTACTTTGTCATATGGATAATCCTTTTGTTCTAAACTAGTTAAATAGTTGGACAAGTTATCGCGAAAAGCATCTTGCTGACCGGTATGCAAACCAAGGCTATTGGCATGCTGATAATGTTCGGATCGATAGGCCAGCAAACGATTTCCCGCTGGTGATTGCCACCAAAAACTCGTTGGTTTATCAAAGGGTTTACGAGCTCTGTGTGCATGAATCCCCATAGTCAAATATTTCACATCTGTGTCATGGTAATAATCTACCATACACCAGGCAATTCCATTCACATCGTTTTGCATAGCAGTGGTCACATCGATACCCGCATTTTTCAACATTTTGATGGTTTTGGTTTGAGCCACCAATGCCGATTCATCTATGAGTTCAGAGAAATTAAAAAACATTCCGGTGGCTTCCATTCTACCTTCTTGCAAACGCTGTACTAACCTATCGATTTGTTCTTGTGGTCTATTTTTCAAATACTCTCTCACCGACCAACTGGTTTCACAGGTCCATCTAAATTTGGACTCCTCCGGATAATCATCGGTTAAATCGCAATAATCCAAAGCATGATCGATATAACGCAAATGCTCCGAAAGTATCTCTGGTTGAGGGCGAGTATATCCAATATCGGTGTGGGTATGTTGAACCAAATATATTTCCCATTCCTTAATTGGAGAAAGAGTGAAAGCCTTTTCAATGGGCTCCTCATTTTCTTTTTTTATGAAAGCTTTCAATTCTGTTTTTGCAGATACTTGAGGTAAAACAAAATCAATTTTATTATACCCGAATGATAGTTGTGATTGAATCACTTTCTCTCCAACTTTAATCATCACAGGAGTTTCTAAACCTATATGAATGATATCGAAAGAGAGAGAATATAATGGATCAGGGTCTCCTCTAAGAACAACTTTATTCTGAATGATATTAACATTCTCCTCAATTGGAGTTTTATAAACCATAAACCATGCAGGATTTTCATCAGCTACAGCTTCTATTTTAATTTGTGCAGTGCTACCTTTCTTTAAATCTTTACTCGGAATTCTAATGCTCATAAATCCCATTTGATCTTTAAATTTATCGAGCATGGTCACATTAAATGTCAATACAGAGCCATTTTCTCCAATTACTTTTTGACTACCTGTTTTGCTAGTTCTGTCACTTTGAAATGAGAAATATCTTTTATCATTAACAGACAAATGGAATTGAACTGGATTTCCAGTCACATCTCGTCCAAATGCTAATAAGAAATAAACATAATCCCCTTTATGCTTCTTGGGAATAAGCTCAGTTTCCCATACAATGGGCTCATAATCTGCCTGTCCTCTTAATAAAAGAGCAGCATTTATATTTGGCAAAGGAGAATGATAAGAGAATCTTTTTCCACTGATTTCTTTTTGGAAACCTTGTAAATATTGTACACTTTGCTCCTGAGCTACAATACTATTTATCATTAAAAGACTTAATATAAAAAACAGGTTCCTCACAATCCAATTCATAGCGATTTATTTGGTGTTTAAAATTTGGATAAATGTACTGATCTTTGAGGAATGAGTGATGACTTTCTTTATTGATAATTAGGGAAATATATTTCTTCATAGTAGATCTCTATTAATTGCCAAATCAATATATCTTTGTCAAGATTTTGCGAATCAAGATTTTGCAATTCTTCTTTAAATAAAGAAACACCATGCCATATTCTGGCTAATTCTAGTTGACTCTTTGCCTCGTAATGCTTTTTCTTATCAGCAATTTTATCATCACTATATTGATGTATTAAAACCGGTGAAATGAAGTAAACGTAGACCTCCTCAAAAACTTTATATTCAGGATTTCCAAACCCATTTGGGTCACGACTTTTTAATATTTCTACTAATTTATCTGTAGTCAAATTGTATTTCTTTATAAATCGAATAGCCTTTTCAGGATAAGTACTATCTGCTTGAACCATATCTAGAATAGTTTCTCCAACTCGGGTTACTTTATGAGTGATTTCATGGGTGATAATTCCAAAGCCTATTTCTATAAAATCCCTCCCCGCAATTACATCAAATTCAGAATAAACTCCATCGCCATTAGCACCACCATGAGACGAATTTTCTTTATGAGAATAACAGATATAAATGGGATAATGCGAAAAATTTAGATCTTCTTTCCATACTTTAAGATAAGGATCAATCTCGGTAAACATAGATTCTAATTCTGCGGTATATGAAATGATATCTGGCTTTAAAGATTCAAGTTTTTTAAATTTATTATTTAAAATTTCTTTTAGGGATTTCTTTGAAGTCTTTCTTTGAAGAAAGTAATCCACAACCAACTTTATTGCTTGGTATTCATATTTAACAGAATCATCAATTAAAGAAAAGTCATAATCGTGATCTGCCCAATTAAATAGATTGATTTCCGATTCCCAGCCTAATTGTTCTCGGTTGATTTTATACAGTTCCAACATTAAACTGTCTTCTTTTGACATTGAAAATTCAGAAGTATAAAGAACTACAGCATCATCTCCGGTGTAGGGTGACCATTGGCTTAAATGGTCGACAAAGTGCAAAACATTCACTTCTTTACTTATTCTGATGTCCAAATCGATGGCGTTCTGAGCTTTCGACGAGCTAATAAAAGCAATAAAAGAGAGTAATATATTCAGGAAAACAAACTTCATAAAATTGGTATTAAAGATTTTGATACTATTTTGACAAGATTTCTTAAAATAGTTACATGTTTTTATTTTATTGATTATCAGTCACTTTCTCATGTATAAACATTTACAAACGGATAATATCCGAATACAAATGATTATCAACCGATTATGGACTTAACCCTGATATAATTTTGCCTCATCAACGAAACGATAACCGGTTATTCCGGAATTATAAAAACTTAAAACAAGTATCATGAGAAATTTAAAGAATCAAGTACAATTAATCGGACATTTAGGTGCAGACCCAGAATTTTCAGAGTTTTCAACAGGTAATAAAGCGACTATGAGTATTGCGACCAGCGAGACCTACAAAAACAAAAGTGGTGAAAAGGTAACGGACACGCAATGGCATCATGTGGTGGCATGGAATGGAAACGCGAAATATGCCAAAAGCTATTTAACTAAAGGAACTGAAGTGATGGTGCAAGGTAAATTGGTGAATAGAAGCTACGAAGACAAAACGGGTACAACACGTTATGTGACTGAGGTGGTTGTGGATCAAATGTTGATATTGACAAAGAAGGTGGAGAAAGATTCATAATCGATTGACTGATTCCTTAAGAAGCCCGTTTCAATTTTGAATCGGGCTATTTTTTTAGGTAAAATTCTGAAACAAGCTCCAAAACCTTTATAAAATAAGGATTGCATATAGATAATACTACTTTTGTTCAACACAAATGTTCAATGTCAATCATGAAAAAAGTATTTATAATTTTAATTGCATTTATCTTTCCTTTTATTGGTTTTGCTTGCACCACTGCTGTTGTTTCAGGAAAATACACCAAGGATGGCCGCTCTATGATTTGGAAGCTAAGAGACTCAGAAAGTTTTAAAAACAAGATGATGTATTTTGAGGAGGGTAAATATTCGTTTATTGGTCTTGTAAATTCAGAAGATGCACAAGGAGAACAAGTTTGGGGAGGTTCTAATGTAGTTGGATTCTCCATAATGAATAGCGCTTCTTTTAATGTAAATATGGACGATATTAGCTCTTTTAAAGATCAAGAAGGGTATTTTATGAGAAAGGCCTTGGAGAATTGCGAAACCCTTGCCGATTTTGAAAAGCTATTACAAGAAACACCAAAGCCTATGGGATTAGCTGCACATTTCGGAGTTATTGATGCACAAGGTGGAGCGGCTTTTTATGAGGTAAACAACCATACTTTCACAAAATTTGATGCCAACGATGCCAGCCAAGCTCCTCAAGGATATATTCTACGAACCAATTATTCTTTCACCGGAAAGAAAGATATCGGCTACGGATTTATCAGGTTTCAAACAGCACAAGATTTGTTTTACCAAGCTGAATCAAAAGGGCAATTAAACGATAAAACCATAGTTCAAGATTTTTCACATTGCTTTAAGCATGCGGTTTTAGATAAGGATTTTAGGAAAGAATATGAAGCCATTCCAGAAGGTGAATATTTCATTAATTCTGGAGATTTTATCACTCGTCATGGCTCTGCTTCAGCCATTCTTATGAAAGCCCCAAGCAAAGACCAAGCTCCAGATATGACTTGCATCTGGACAACAGTGGCATTTCCTAATACTTGTGTTGCTTTACCTGTTTGGCCAAGAGGTGGTGCCCAAATGCCTAATGTTTTAATGGCGGAGGAAGATAAAAACTGTGATTTGAATGATTGGGCATTGCAATTAAAAGAAGAATGCTATCCCATAAGTCGCTCTGCAGGTTATAAATACTTACAAATCTCTAAATTGATTAATGCTGAAAAACAAGGGATTACTCAATTAATAGAGAAGCTAGAGGATGATATTTTTTCCCAAACCCGTGAAAAGGAAAAAGCATGGTTCCACAAAAGTCCAAACAAATCTGAAATACAAGCCTATTATCAATCTCTAAATTCACAGGTTTCTGAATACTATAAAAACCATTTTGACCTTCAATAATCATTGCTAAACAATAAATCATGAAAAAAATAATCATATTTCTCCCTATTATTTTATTTAGTTTTCTTTTAAGCGCTCAAGAAACAGAGTTTATTCAAGTGGGTGTTTTTAATGAAAACGGCGATAGCCCATATTGTATTGCTGATGCTGTAGAAGCGGTTAAGATTGATGCAAACATGGAAGTTAGAGTAGTTTCGGCGGCTCAGATTCTATCAGGTAAAACCAAAGACATAGATGTGTATATTTTCCCTGGTGGTAGTGGAAAAAGCGAAACCGGAAGCCTTGGAATTCTAGGAAGAGTAAAAATTATAGAGGAGGTTAAAAAACAAGGCAAAGGAATTATTGGAATATGTGCCGGAGCTTATATTTTGAGTGAAACTCCTGATTATCCTTCATTAGATTTAAGTGGAGCTGAAGCCATAGACATTGAGCATGACCATAGAGGTAATGGTTTAGTGAAATTTAGTTTAACAAAAGCTGGACAAGAAATATTTCCTGAGTTGAAAAATCAAGAAATTTTGTTTTCGAATTATTATGAAGGTCCTGTTTTAATTCCAGCTGTAAGTGCCGCTTCTCCTTACTCAGAATTAGCCACCATGCTGAGCGATGTTCACTTGATAGAAGGTACACCAAGCAATATGACCAATAATCGCCCCTTTATCACACTAACCGATGCTGGAAAAGGGAAAGTCGTTTCCATTGTTGGCCATCCAGAAAGTACTCCAGGAATGCGTTGGATGATCCCTCGATTGGTAAGAGTGGTATTGGATAAAGAATTGATTTCTTATTCTTCTGCTGTGGTTAGACAAGAGATTCATACAGCTGAAATACTATTTACAAAAGAGCTAAGGGAACAGCAAAGCCAAGCCTATGATGATTTATGGGGCAGCAAAGAGGAAAAGCTAAAAGCCATGCAAGATATAGTTGATATGTCGGCCTGGTCTGCTAAAAAGAAAATCCCACCCATGATGCGTGATGAAAATGCAGAAGTGAGATTGTTAGCGGCTCAGCTTACTGTTTTTCTTGAAAGAACAGATGCCTTAGAAGATTTGGAATCTGCTGTTTTGATAGAAAAGGATAAAGTGATTAAAAAAGAGATGGAGAAAGCACTTGCTGATTTAAAAGACATTTTGGGAAATTATTCGAATAAATAAGTATTTTTAGAAACTCAAAACCTAAGAATATGAACAAAGAAAGATTAGCCATTTATGATTCCTTAGTAGCCCAATGTCCAAGGTTTGAGCGAAAAGGAAAAACAGTACCCTATACTTCTGCCAATGGGCATATGTTTTCGTTTATCAACAAAGATGGAGATTTGGGTTTTCGATTTTCTAAAGAAGTTCAAGAAGAGTATTTCGAAAAGTATAAAACCACTCACTTTATATCTCATAATTCGAAAATGAAAGGATATATTTTAATCACCGAAGAGATGCTCCAGAATACTGAAGAACTCGTTAAACTACTCAATCAAAGTTATGATTATGTGATGACTTTGGCTCCGAAATAGAATACTACTTTCACAAAGAAAATTCTTGCTTTCAATTTTAGATAGAAAGTCAAAAAAACAAAAAAGCTTATCCGCTGATTACACTGAATTCTTAAACAAAATTCAGCTCTGCTGATTTTTTGTTTGTAATTCGTGTTAATTTGCGATAATCAGCGGACAGAACAAAAGTATACACTAGCATTGTGAATTATTGAGAATCACTCCATTTCAGCAGTAAAATTATGATCCAATAAGATCGGGTCTTGTCTATCATCAGAAATGAGTAATGATAGTCTACGGTCGGTTTCATTTAACTGCTCCATAAATATAGGATAAGGAATCTTTTCCTGGGTATTCCAAATGCGTTCCATCATAGCTGGTAATCGTTTTCTTAGGCTAGGAATTTCAGAAGCTCCAGCTTGTTCCCAAGCACACATTTCGGCACCAATAATAAGAGGAGTCTGTTCCACTTGTATAGGAGTAAAAGATGGGGCTTTTGGATACCAATTTTCCCAACGCCACATATTCCATGCGTAAATGGTTTTAGGTTCCCATTTCTTTTTATTTACTACATAAAGTGGTTTCCAAGAAGTGTTAACCACATGATATCCATCCTTTACTAAATGATTGGGTAAATATCTATTGGTTTCAAATTCGAATACCAATATGTCTTTTGGAATTTCCACTTGTCCATCTCTCCTATATCCTTCCCAAACACACATTTGCTTGTCCTGCTTTTTCACCATCTCATTCAAACGAACTAAAAAATGACGATATAATTCATGAACATCATCACCCAATTCCTTTTGTGCCAAATATTCTTTTACTGAAGCATCCTCCATTACTTTATGAAAAATGGCTTCGTCACCACCAATATGAAAATAGGGCGTTGATTTAAAAATGCCACATATTTCTTCTATCAACAAATCCAATTTCTCGTAAACTTCTTCTTTCCCCATATTGATAATCCAAGGATTCTCATCAATGGCATCAATAGCAAAAAACTCAGGATATTTCTCCACAAAAGGACTAGAATGACCAGGAATATCAATTTCTGGTATGATAGTTATCCCTCTTAAATTAGCATAAGCCTCTAGACTATTCAGTTCTTCGAAACTATAGGTTTTACCTTCGGTGGATAGTTTTGGCAAAACCTTAGATGGCAAAGTATAGGATTGGTAATCACAAAAATGGAGATGCAAATAATTGACTTTATAGAAAACAGCCATGTCAATCACCTTTTCTATAGTTTCTATTTCGTGCCATTGACGTGCTAAATCCAACATAAGACCTCGATAATTGGCATCGGGCTTATCTTTTATTTCCAGCAGAGGAAAGGCAAGAGCTTCCTCATTTAGGAATGCCATTTGCAATAAGCTATTTTTTGCCAAAGTTAGCGCCTGATAGCTTCCTCCTTTTACTTGTATTTGATGAGTGATGCTAATTTGATATTCTTCTTTTTCTAGCTGATCATCTAATTCAAAAATCACATCAGAATTAGAACTCATTTTATATTCTTGTTCAAGATTGTGCCCAACAATTAAATTCAATTCTTCAGAAAAAAGCTGGAGGAGCTCTCTGATCTGATCATTGGAACTAAAGCTTCTGCTGTCTGCTGTTAATATTAAAATTTGGTCTTGCTTTTGGAGTTGTTTGGGTTGAGGTAGTAGATGAGTTTTGTGTTCTTGCTCCTGAGTCTGACTACTATTATCGCATGAAGCTAAAATCAAGATAAGACTAAAAAGGATGATCATGTTTTTCATTGGATGATGTGTTTTGCATTTGATTATTCAAATCTACAATTTTTATTTTTTGATACTCTTAAACACTTGAGAATCTTTTATTCTCATTTTATTTTTTGTATAGTTTTGGTTTCATGCTTAAATCACAAAATTGCAGACCTCTTTTTCTTTTATTAAAATAATACATAAGAACTATAAAAAGACTTCTATATTTGTGGAAACAAAAACAAAGAATTATGATTTTAGGAGTATCTGGTTGGTTAGGGAATAAGTTGGGAATTGATGAAACTATTGTAAGAGTAGCTTTTGTGGTAGGTGCCTTATGCTTTGGAGTTGGCGTAGGACTTTATTTGATTCTATGGATTGTAAAACTACTGTCTAAATAATTTCGTTTTTAAGACGTTTATTATATTCTTTCTGCAATAAGCTTCTTTTGATTTCTTTTCCATGACCTGGGAGGAAGATTTGTGCTTTGCTATCAAGTAACTTTCCCCATGATTGCAACATGGCTTTCTGATCATCGGCAAATGGGGGCATAATGGAGTTTCTAAATATACCAAACATGGCGTCTCCAACTATTGCAATTTCCTCATCTACTATTAAACTAATTGAACCTTTGGTATGCCCTGGACTTAATATTACTTTTAACCCATTGGTTTCAATTTTGTCCTCCTTTCTTATTAAAACATCCGTAGAAAACTCAGAATAACTGAATATCTTATTTGGTAACTTTTGACCCAAAGATGAAATCCACTTGGAAAGTAAAAAAGTTCCATTTGGTAAAGGAGTAAATCCACTTTTTCCAAAGTCCTCTTCATGTTCACTTAGCCAAATTTCGCATTGATATTTATCTTTTAATTTTGCAGCATTCTGACAATGATCATAATGGCTATGGGTAAGAAACAGATGTTTTAACGGAGTTTTTTCGTCACTTAATATATTGAGGTTTTTAATCAGTTTAGAGAATGATGAAGTTCTACCTGTATCCACCAAGACCTGCATATCTTCCATGGTGATTAGATAAGAATTACTTCTTTTATCAATTACTTGGATAATGGTGTTCCCTTTCTTGGTTTTCCACATTTTCATGTTTTCATTTTTTTTGATTACCATGCCCAAGAAATCACATCTATACGAACCTCATTGACAAAACCAAACATCAAAACTCTATTTTCTATATCGTTTCCGTTAATATCTCTTTCCACTTTTCCCCAACCGCCTTTGGTGATTTTATAATTCATGCTTTCTCCACGATAGGGAACGGTGATATAATAAGTCCCATCTTCTTGGGGTTTAAAAACCTGATTTTCATCTTCAGGGTCCCATCCATTTAAATCAGAGGCCAAATATAACAATTCACCCTCCTCCGTATTTTCAGGTACTGAGTTTAAAACTATCCTTACTTCTCTATTTCCTGATAATGGAGGCAAATCTTTCCAGTTTTTAATTTCTGGTTTTATAATAAGTGTATCAAAATCGCCATAGTTAAATCCGTAAGTTGGTAGCATGGCTCCATATTCATCTAATGCTACATTCTCCCAAGAACCTCTAGTGATGGTAAACCCAAAATCACCTCTCTTTCTGGCAATATTAACATAATACTTCCCATCTTCGTGCGGCTTAAACATATATCTTAAGCCACCAGGGTTCCAGTTGTTAAAATCTCCAGCGATATAAATATTTGCATCTTCAGGAGTAGTTTCTGGGATATGATCTAAAACCAGAGTCACGGTATTGTCTCCAATATCCTCTTGATCTTTCCATCGAACCACATCGATAAAAATAGTATCAGCAAACTCTAAGTTCACCCTACGATTATCAATATCGTATCCGTTTCTATCCACCTCCACAGTATTCCAGCCATTGCGAGTGATTTTATAATCCAGATTCATTTTCATTCGAGGAAAGGAAAAATACAGCTGTCCTTTTCTGTTTCTTTGGAATTGATAGTTTCTATCTCCTGCCGACCAAGAATTGAGCTTACTAGATAGATAAATGGGCTCGTTTTTCGGCGTTAACTTGGGGAGGTTTTCAATAATTACAGTAACTCTATCGGCAGTTTTTAATGGCAGGTCGAGCCAGGAGTCCACACACACCACCAAGGTATCCGATTCTCCAAAACGTAGGGTTCTGTTAGAGATTTCTCGGCCAAATTCATCGGCTTCGGAATTGGATAAATCTCCTCGGGTGATTTTATACTCCATTTGATCTACTCCTTCGGGTCTTTCAACCTCGATATACAACTGACCATTTCTATTTCTTCGGGCGATTGAGGCTTCGTTGGGATTCCAGGAATTGAGGTCACTGGCTATGGCAATAATATCACTTTTGGGAGTATTGGAAGGAAGCATATCTATCAACAGAACACAACGAGGGCAGTCTATTGGACTTAAGTCGTTCCAGCTCTCTATTTGGTGGTAAATGGTATCTCCATCTTCTACTACCAACTGCCTATCCACAATTTCTTCTCCACATAGTCCTGTTTCCACATTAGCCCAATTCCCTCTCGTGAACTTATATTCCAACACTCCAAAACCTGAAGGCAACGAGAAGTAATAATTAGAATCTTTACTGAGTTTTAATTCGTAGCGCTCCTCTCCTGGACTCCACATATTAAAGTTTCCGGCTAAATAAATGGGATCACCCATGGGAGTGTTTCTTGGTACTTCATCCACCACCAAAACCACTCTGTTGCAAGATGCAAAAAGCAATACCGCCAAAAAGGCCCAAATCATCTTTATGTGAAACTGCTTTATCATTTATCCATCCAGTTTAAAAAGTCGTTTACCTTGGCCCTACTAATGAGTACTTGATCTTCGGTTTTTGGCTCCAACTCAATGAGGAGTCTGCTATTGAAATATTTGCTGATCTTATTAATGGCCGACAAATGAACAAAATAGCTACGGTTAATTCTGTAAAAGGAGTTGGGATTGAGTAAACTAGTTAAATGGTCTAAAGAATGATTGATAAAATAGCGATTCCCATCTTTGTTTACCAACAACACCTCGTTGTCTTCTGCAGTAAAATAGGCTATCTCTTCTATGCCAATATGTTTAATCTGATCGCCCAAACGGCTCAAAAATCTAGATTTATATTTGTTTTGGTTTAAAGATAAAAGCTGTTGTATCTGATGGATGTTTATTACAGAATCCTCTGTTTTAGATGCTTCATTTAAGGATTCATATTTATCTAGAGCAGCATTTAAATCTTCTTGTTTCACGGGCTTTAAAAGATAATCTATGCTGTTCACTTTAAAAGCTCTAATGGCATATTCATCGTAGGCTGTGGTGAAAATAATTGGCGCTTTTACTTTTGTATGATTAAAAATTTCGAAGCTGAGTCCATCGGATAATTGAATATCAAAAAGCATCAAGTCAATATCCGATGTGGTATTTATATAGTCCACAGCTTCCTCTACACTATCAATGCAAGCGAGCACTTCAATATCTTTACCTGTTTCAGCTAAAAGCCGCTGAAGCTCGTATTGTGCATGGGGTTCGTCTTCTATAATTAATACCTTCATCATTTTGTTTTATTTAGCAAAGGAATTTTCACACTAAAAGTGTTTCCATCATTTTCTATTTCTATTTTTCTATCCGTTAAGAAAGTGTATCTGCTGTTGATGTTTTTTAATCCCATCTCGTGGCTAACTTCTTTATAAGTTTTAGCTTGGATATTATTCTTTACCACCAAATATTCTTCTGCTGTAAATATATCAATTTGTAGCGGTTTTGATTTGGAGACTATATTATGCTTAATGGCATTTTCGATTAAGAGCTGCAAACTAAGAGGCGCTACATAATATAGATTCGCCTTTTTAATTTCTTCCAGATTCACTATCAGGTTTTTCTCAAAACGCAATTGCATGAGCATTAAATAAGATTCTGCAAAAGTTATTTCGGTTTCCAAGGAAACAATTTCCTTGTCTCTTTGATCGAGAATATAGCGGTAAACATCGGAGAGTTTCCTGATGAAAAGGCTGGCATTCTCTTGATTTTGATACACTAAAGAAGATAGTGTATTCAGGCTATTGAACAGAAAATGAGGATTCAGTTGTGATCTTAATAATTCAAATTTATACTCTGCATTTTCTTTTTTAAATCGTTCCAATTCTACAAGGCTAAATCGCCATTTGTTCAGTAGAAACAAACTCATCTCACCAATGGTAAATCCTAATATGATGATCAAAACAATAAAGCCCTGAGTGAATTCATCTTGTAAAGACACAAAACTCATATCATGTTGAATCCACCTAAATATCCATTTTGATCCCATCACCAAAATAATGGCAATGCTTGAATCTATTATAGATTGATAGGTCAGTCGCTTTACTAAATCTTTATCCCAAGTATATTTCTTTCTCAGTTGCTTATTGACCAAAAGCAAAGTTTCAAAAACCAAATAACTTAGAAAGATGGCAGCCAAATACTCTTGAATGGGTCTAATCAATTTATAATTGGAATACAGCAAACTAAATACGATATCCATATTAAAGTTAAAGGCTATACCAAGTATAAACCCGTAACCATATCGTATAGTTTTATTTATCTTTATTCCTTCTTCCATTGTATTTGGAGGTGATTATTACCTTTTTTAGATTTCCAAAGTTATGAATTCTAGATAAAACATTGGGTGTGGTGTTATGAAGTAGTCTATAAAGTAATAATAAGTTTTTATAATTGAACTTTCGGTTTGCCCATTCCCAAAAAAAAGTGTCTGGAACCCAACAACTTTCCCATTACGAAAGAGTTAAAAAAATCATTGGAGAGTATTAAAGATATTTTTAGACAAGCTCATTCAAAAAAGAGCAAAGCACTATCTAGCTGATAATGCTTGCTCATTAGTGTTATTAATCACTTGTTTAAACACTACTTTTTTATCTTGTACAATTTCAAAGGAATACTCTCCTTTAGGGAATTTCGAAATATCGTATTTGGCATCCACCAAAGCCCATGATTTATAACTCTTTCTATACAAAATCTTCTGGTTTTCTTTTACCCTAATGATGACTTTGTCTCCAATTTCCTTGGCTACTTCTACATTGACCATATTTGGTGAGCTCATATATATAGAAGCTCTTAAATCTTCTGCTTTATAGCAGCAAGAATCTGGTCGTTGTGCTTTTGAAAATTGTGCGAATGATAATGTGGCGATAAATGCCATTGCTAATGTTAAAGTGAAAGTTTTCATGATGTCTGTTTTTTTTGTTTATGGCTCAAAAGTATATGCAGAAGCCCCTTTTAGCAATCGAAAAACTGTGAACTTTAGAATTATTGAGGTGAAGTGTATGGAGAGAGAGTTTAAATACACTAGATTTTTGTAGTACTTAAATTACATTAAAGTGCTTAGGGTTAAATGTTGAGACTTAGAGTTTTATTGAATGATTTTTCATGGACTAAGAAATATAGGATTAATTAAGCTACAAATTCTATTTGTGGTCTATGTGTTTTCTTTGCGTGAAACTATAAAAACTTAACTATTTATTTTTAGAATCGTCAATATAATTGGGAGTGTAATTTAAACTCTGCCTGTTTATAATTTCAAGAAGGTGATGCGTTGAAAAATTACAGGCAAGGTGTTTAGGATGGAAAATGAAAACAAAAAAGGCATCATAAAATGACACCTTATATCTTTAAGAATTAAGTTCTAATTAATATTGTTGAGCTTTTTTAAGTCTCTTTTCTGCTTTTTTTTCCTTAGGAGTTTTAGCAGCTTCTTTCTTTACATTCTTCTTTGCATCTTGACCTTTTGCCATAATCGTATGTTTTAAAATTTTTTCAAAAATAACGAATTAGACTAAACAATGGTGAGATTTTCTTTTTTTTAGCTCTCAGAACGAAAAACACTTTTTACCACTTCCCACTCATCAAATAAAAATAGTATTCCATAGATGAAAAATGTCTAATCGTCGAAAATCTTTTTATTCCGCTGATTCCTCACCTATATTTGTCCTGAAAACAAGAAATAAATTTAAAAACAAAGGCTATGAAACAATCTAAGAAAAACATATTGAGCGTATTGCTACTCAGTTTTGCTCTCTTAATATCAGGGATGTCTTTTGCACAAGCACCTAGAGGAGGGCAAAAGCAAAAACCACCTGTTCCAAACGAAAAACAAGTGAAGAAAATGGTCACTGAGCTATCGGAAGAATTGGAATTATCAGATGAACAAGAAGAACAAGTATTAGAAGTTTATCAAGAGCATTTTAAAGAAGTAAAAGAGAAAACCTCTGGCGAGAAGAGGCCTGATAGAGAAGATATGGATGCTATGAAAACATCTTTTGAAATAAAAATAAAAGCTCTACTAAGTAACGAGCAACAAATAAAGTTTGAGGATTACATGGATAAGCATAAACAAAATAAACCCAAGCGTAAATAGGAAGGTGAATGAATTGATTTTAGTGTGATGATGAATAGTCAGTAAATGAGAATTTGCTGGCTATTATTTTATTATTTCTATTGGTTTCAAGATTGAGGACTTTATTCCCTACTCTTCCAACATCATCAGCATATAATGGGCTGCCGACCAACTAAAGCTTTCCGATTCTAATCCCTTGCCTGTAATAGGTTGATAGTTTTCTCTAATGGAAGCACCTTTAGTGAATACCCCATCGGCATTAAAGATGAGCTTATTTGTAAGTATTAATGCTTCTTTATGATAGCCATAGTTTTTAAGTGCTTTGACTCCAAAATAGCTTTGATCGAGCCAAACCGGACCGCGCCAATATCCACCTTCTGGTTTAAATTTAGGATGAGCTGCACTTAAAGTCTGAAGAGGAACTCTTACATTAAAGTACTCTTCATTCATGATGTTTTCTTTTACCGCATCTGCTTGAGCTTCTGTAGCCATATTTGCCCAAAGCGGAATCCAACCCTCGCAACCCATTATTTTCACAAACTCTTTTCCATCAATAGAGGTATCGTAGAACCAGCCAGTTTGAGGATCGTAAAATTGTTGCTGTACCTGTGTTTTTAAAAGCTCAGCTTGATTGATAAACTCTTGTGCTTCCGTTGAAAATTCTAGTTCACGAGCCATTTGAGCCAAAAAGCCTTTTTCGGCAAATAGATAAGCATTTAAATCTACACTTTCTTGATTTAGAGAATACGCTGTTTCTGAATTTTTTAAAATCTGGCTGTCATCATATCGAACTGCATTATCCATTCCACTTTCCCATTTGGCAGCTATGAGAGTTCCATCTGTAGAACCATATTCACAAATCCCATCTTGATCATGGTCTCGGTTTTTATACCACCATTCGTGTTGGATTTTAAGCTGAGGATATAATTCTTTTAAGAATGCCAAATCACCATCCTGCTCATATACTTTCCAAACTGCCCAAGCAGAAAGAGGAGCTTTGGTATTTCGATAATTATGCTTCTCAATGCTAGTATCTCTATAGATGCAATCGGCAATAAAACCCTCTTCATCCATATAGTCGTACATGGCTTTAATTTGTTCTTTGGCCAATTTGGTATCGTATTTTGCCAATGCAACAGCATGTTTCCAACTATCCCAAGCCCAAAAGCCATGAAACCATTTGTAATGATAACTTGGGAATAATCCGCTGTGCTTTAGTTCACCAGCAGGAACTCTCCAGTTATTCTGTAAAGTTAAATGAGCTTTGGTGACCAGATTTTTAAATGCCTCTTTTTTAAACGCAGTATCTAATTGCTCATAAATACGCTTCAATTGCTGTTGTTTCTCGTTTACTCTAGCTTGTAAAACTCCATTTACGTTTTTAACTTGTTCAGCTATTTTGTTATGCTCTAAACTCCAATCATATTCTGGGAATATAAAAGATTGTGACATCACTAATTCTGCAGACTCCCCAGGTGATAATTCCATGCTGTTCAGCATTAAAACGAAAGAAGAATCATTAACAGTTTCATGACTCAAATCTCCTGACCAAGATTGAATATATCCCATTGCTTGAGAATGGTCAGAGGAGGCTTTTATCATATTATCAGCCATAGAAAAATGAAGAGAGCTCAAATAAGTTTCTCCAGAATACATAGGCTGAAATGCATATTTCCTTTCACCCATATTGGTGATTTTGCTGGTGACAATAGCGGTATGAGCAGAGGAGTATACGAGTGTTTGTTCCACCTTTAATTGCTCATTCTCAAAAGTTTGTCTTAAATGACTTGGAAAGCTTTCTTGCTTAGAAACAAACATAGACCAATCTAAAGGTAAATTAGAATTGAATTCTAAAAGCGTTAATTGCCCCAGTGCTGGGCTAGACCAAACCCCATTATCCTGTGTCATCAGAAATGGTCCAGAAAAACCACCATAGTTTTCCGAAAAGGTAGGGAATCCATAAGCAAACCATGCTCCTTGATCAGAAAAAGCCAGATGGTTTCTGTCTTTTGCAGAATTAGGATTGGCAGAGTAATCCAATACTCTTTCTGGATAATAAAATTCTATCTTTTGTGTTTTGGATTCGCAAGCTATAAATAGTATAGAAATTCCTAAAATATAAAGTATCCATTTCGCTTTCATAACAAGGGCTTTTAAATTCGAGGGTAAATATAGAAAACATAACTACTCGGTAATACTTAGTACATGTATTTCTTTTAAGTATGAAAGTAGCTGTATGTAGTAAGGGCGGAGTTTACTGGACTATTATCTTAGTTGAAAAACTGTCCCTTTCATTTGATAACCTCAAGAAATAAACCCCATTTTCAAGTCTATTGATATTTATTTGGGAGGACATAATGATATCATATTGAACCCTCCGGCCAGTGTAATCTATTAACTCTAAATTTAGATTAGAGATCATTGATTCATCTACTTTTATGGTGAAATCTCCACTATTTGGATTTGGATAAACACTAAATTCTTCATGTTCTAGATTATAAATCCCTACGGTAATATTTGAGTCAAAAACCTTATTACACAAAACCCACTTATCAGGATCCAATTCCATATCTATCACTTCTTTCTCAAAATCAAAGGTATAATGTTGCTCTAATTCGTCATTGAACACTGTGAGAACTGTATCGCTTCCATCCTCAAATTGAAAGTAAAAATCTAAAGGCATTGTGAATAATTCTCGCCAACCCAATAAACCTTGTGATTGCTGAATGATAACTTCAGTCTGACTTGTTGAACTCAAATAATTATATCTGTATTTGGGATATCGCTCATCGTAAATCCATTGCTCGAAGAAATAGTCTAAGTCTTCTTCAGAGACCTCCTCACAAACACTTTGGAAGTCCTCTGTATTTGCCCAGCCTTGCTTGTATTCCTCACAGGTGGCATATTCATATATGGTTTCAAAAAACAATTCATCACCTAAAATCCCTCTCAACATATGCAAAACATAGGCTCCTTTATTATAAATTATAGGGCGAAAAACTCCACTAAATGGGTCGCTAATATCTTCAATATACAAAGTACCAGGATTGTAAAACTCAAAGTCGGTGACATAGTTTTGATAAGCTTCAAATCCATCTCTATGCTCAAAATATAAAGCTTCGGCATAATTTGCAAAACCTTCGTTTACCCATCCATGATGCCAATCCTGACAAGTGATATCGTCAGCAAACCATTGGTGGGCCAATTCATGAACAGAAACATCGAGCCAACTCTGCGACATATTATTAACAATAGAATTGGTTTGGTTTTCAATTCCACCATAATAACCTAATTGTGTCATTGCATATTTTTCATCAGCAAATGGATAAGGACCAAATGTTTCATTAAAAAAGGCCATTATATCCGGCATTTCACTCACTCCACTTTCGGCTTGGGATAAATGAGATTCAAAAACATAATAATCCATAGGAAAGCTCATATCATCCATCACAAAATCTTGCTGAAAATGCTTATAATTGGAAATGGCCACCATTACATAATATGGAACAATGGCATGCTTATGCTGCCAATTAAATGTCCTCATCTCTCCATCAGTGCTTTCATTCACTAACAATCCATTGGACAAGGCAATAAGTTGAATATCGTCGATAATAGTATCTTTTATAGTGATATCCATATATAGTGAATCGCATTTGTCGCTGGTTCCATCTTTGCAAGGCCACCAAGAATGAGCTAAATATGGAGTTGATAAACTGGCAATAATAGGTTGGTTTCCATCATGTGTTTCATATCTCAAACCTTTATATCCGCCAGGCATTTGAGGATACCCAGAATATTCTATAGTAAATGAAAGAGTATCATTGGTTTGATAAGTGTTTTCAAGTTGCAGATTAAGCACATTGTCTTCAAAGGTAAATGAAGATACTGGAGTAGAAATAGATTCTATGTCAAAAGTCTGATCTAGATCCACCATGATACTATTCAGGTCATCAATATTTGAGGAAATGATAAACTTAACAGATCCACTTAAATAAATAGAATCCACAGCTATTTCCACATCGATATGATAGAAATGGACATCGTAATTCGGATCTTCTACAGGATACCAATCTGTTTTGTTGGGGAAGTGTTGGTGTTCACAAGCATGAGGGTTGTGTCTTTCAATTTGTGAAAAACTGAGTACGCAAGAAAATAGAAGAGATAAGAGGATGATTTTTTTCATTTGTTTGTGCTTATTCTCATTGTTATGATCTAAACAAATCAATTCTAATGAGTAATTATTGTTCAACGTAAAAGAAAGCTAATATAAGTATTATTAAAATTTGTTTTCTTTAGAGGAATCTGTTTTATTAACAAAGAAAAATTTGGCACAAAAAAAGCGAACTTCAGATAAGTGAAGCTCGCTTTGTATGATTGATCTCAAAAAACTACTGGATAATAATTTTTTGCATTCTTGTTTCAGTTCCATTGTCTAGTTTCAAGAAGTAAATTCCTGTAACCAAACCTTCGAATTCCATAACAGGTTCATGGTGATCAGCAATAAATACTTCTCCATTATACAATTCATTACCTGAAATATCAATTAGTTTATATTGATAGTTACCATCAAGTGTTGTTGACAATACCTTAAAGGTACCATTACTTGGATTAGGGTATGTCACATCTTTACTATTAGGTTCAGAAATTGATATGGTAAAGTAGCTTGTCCATGTTCCTTCGTCAGCTGTGATCTCTAACCAGAATTCAACTTCTTTAGCAGGGCAATTTGGGGAGATAACAAAATCGTAAGAGTAATTACTCCAGTCTTCACTACCAGCCTCAATGTATCCAAAGCGTTCAATAACGTCAACTAAAGTAATGTCAGGATCCTCACAGTATAATAATGCAGTTACGTTTGAAGCATTACCTGAACCATAATTAAATAAGCTCACAGGAAGCTGAACTGATTCTCCAGATTCTGGGATTCCATCACCATCACTTATGTCTGAATCTGTATCATCGATTTCGTGGTTCAAATAAGCAAGCACTGGCATTGGAATCTCGTTATCAGGATAAATTTCAACTAGGAAAGTACTAGTCCAAGAACCTTCATCAGAAGTAATGTCTAAACTGAATTCAACAATTTTCACATGAGTAATTCCGGATGCAATATCAAAGTCATAATTGAATTTACTCCAACCTTCAGAGCCCATTGCTATATCTTCGAAGTTCTCAGAGAAATCGGTGATCGTAATATCCGGATCAGTACAAGATAATAATGCTCTAGGGTTAGTCGCTATTATGTTACCTGAATTATAAAGACTCACTGGCATTTTAATAGATTCACCACCTTCAGCTAAACCATCGTCATCTTCACCCGCAGGTTCGAAATCGTGATTGTTATAAATTAGAATTGGCATCATTACTTCATTGTCCGGATAAATATCAATAACAAATGTATCAGTCCAAATTCCTTCATCAGAAGTAATATCAAGCATGAACTCTACAGTACGAACTGTATGTATTCCAGGAGCAATATCAAAGTCGAAATTGTAATTAGACCACTCATGACCATCAGCATCAATATCAGGATAACTTTCGTTCATGTCTGTGATCGTAATCGCAGGGTCAATAGTAGAAAGTACAGCAGATACATTAGTTGCCATTGCAGAACCTGAATTGAAAATTTCAACAGGCATTTTGATAGATTCACCACCTTCGGCTAAACCATCGTTATCGTCTCCAGCAGGAGCAAAGCTATGAGTGTTATAAATAAGGACTGGTTCAGGATATACATTGTCAGGATAAATATGCACTAAGAAAGTGCTAGTCCAAGTTCCTTCGTTAGAAGTGA
>JADGDY010000008.1:28312-75065 GCA_016744655.1 Bacteroidales bacterium
AGAGTTATAAATTTCAACAGCCATTCCAACAGATTCACCGCCTTCAGCTAAACCATCGTCATCAGCACCAGCTGTATCCCAGCTATGAGTGTTATAAATAAGGACTGGTTCAGGATATACATTGTCAGGATAAATATGCACTAAGAAAGTGCTAGTCCAAGTTCCTTCGTTAGAAGTGATTTCAAGTGTAAACTCAACATCTCTTTCCACAAGAATACCCGGAGCAATATCGAAGTTGTAATCATAATCACACCATTCTTCGTCACCCATATTCACTTCACCATAATTTTCAGAATTATCAGTGATGGTGATATCAGTATCTAAAGTAGAAAGGATAGCGCTAGTACCAGTAGCCAAAACATTACCAGAGTTGAATAAACTCACTGGCATTTTAATAGTTTCACCACCCTCAGCTAAACCATCATTATCGTCACCCGCAGGAGCGAAATTATGATCGTTATACATTAGGATTGGCATTAATGGCTCATTGTCTGGATATATTTCAATAGTGAAAGTATCGGTCCAAGTTCCTTCATCGGAAGTAATGTCTAATGTAAATTCAACATGACGCATAGCTAAAATACCCGGAGCAATATCAAAATTGTATTGGTAGTTTGACCATTGCTGACCATCAGAAATGATGTCAGGATAGCTTTCGTTCATGTCGGTAATTGTGATAGCAGGATCGAGAGTTGAAAGTACTGCAGAAACATTGTTTGCAGTTGCTATACCAGAGTTATAAATTTCAACAGCCATTCCAACAGATTCACCGCCTTCAGCTAAACCATCGTCATCAGCACCAGCTGTATCCCAGCTATGAGTGTTATAAATTAATATAGGTGATGGAATAATGTTATCTGGGTAGATGGTAACAACAAAAGTATCGGTCCAAGTTCCTTCTGTAGCAGTAATATCTAATACAAACGTAACATCATATGGTATTAATATGTTCGTAGCTACATTAAAATCATAATCGAAAATTGTTCGTACATGACCACCAATTGCAACATCTGGGTAACTTTCGTTCGCATCTGTTATTGTAATGGATGGATCAGCACAAGAAAGAATGGCTGAAACGTTTGTAGCTATTGCTTCACCCGAGTTCATAATTCTTACAGGCATATTTACAGTTTCGCCACCTTCGGCTTTACCGTCACTGTCACTGGATCCGTCAGAATCATCTATTACGTGACTGTGATGGCTTAATATAGGTGGATCTCCAAGGGATTTTTCAAAAATAGAGAAGCCATTGGTCGTAATAAATACAATCATGGCAAAAGTAATGAGTAAAGATTTTAAGTTCATAACATAAATTTTAGTTTTACACAAGGCGTCCAAATAGGGAGGTTAAGTAGTATTAAATAATCTTTTTTTTCAATCAAAGGATGTCAAAGGTACTGATTATTAAATATTAACCAAAAATATTAATTGCATCTCACTGGTTTGTATTTCTGATACAAAATGTTCGATTATATTAGTATAGTAATAATGATGCCATGGTTGTAATGGGCAGATATCCAGATGTTATACAAGGTTATTGGAATTATAAAGTGTCCAAAATACGGAAACTACAAGGTGATATTGGAAATTATCAACGATTTTATTAACATTTAGGATGTGTGTTCAAGGAAGTGATTTTAGGATTTGATAAAGTATTAAATATACCTGATAATTGTTGATTTTAGAGTGATTCGAATGATTTTTATCCCTTAGTAGAGCAAAATAATTGCAAGATAGAGCACATTAATAAATATTGATTTATTAATAAATTATTAACTTTTACAAGAGCCAATTATGCCAAAATATAGGTCGTAATTGTCAATAACTTTCATGAGCTGATTAAATATTATCAATTTCGTTGTTTTTCCCTCTATGAATTTTGTATACTTAAATCAGAGTTCTAAGTTTCAAAATCTAGGTAGAATAGTTGATTATTTTTTTCAAAATTGTATAATCAGTTAATGATGTTAATAGACAGATTAGGCTAATATTCTAACTGAAAGAAAATGATGATAAATATATGATAAAACAGGAATGGTGGATTAAATATAAACATAGAATTATTAACCAAAAACAAATCGAAATACCTCTTCAATTTTGCTCACAGCAACGACTCTGATCCCTTTGTTTTTATGAAGATCTTTTCCATTATATTTAGAAACTACTATGGAGTCGAATCCTAGCTTTTCGGCTTCTGAAATTCTCTGTTCTATATGGTTTACAGATCGAATTTCTCCTGATAGTCCAACCTCAGCCGCAAATGCAATTTTTTGTTCTATAGCTACATCTTCGTTGCTACTTAAAATAGCGCATACTACTGCTAAGTCTATCGCGGGATCTACTACTTTAATTCCTCCAGCAATATTCAAAAAAACATCTTTTATACTCAGTCGAAATCCACTTCTTTTTTCCAGGACTGCTAATAACATATTTAGCCTCCTTGTATCAAACCCAGTAGTGCTTCGTTGAGGTGTTCCATATACTGCGCTACTTACTAATGCTTGAATTTCAATGAGCATAGGCCTCATGCCTTCCATGCTAGCAGCAATTGCTATTCCGCTTAGATTTTCTTCTCTTTGAGAGAGCAAGATTTCAGAAGGGTTAGAAACTTCTCGTAATCCATTTCCACTCATCTCAAATATTCCTAATTCAGAAGTGCTTCCAAATCTGTTTTTTATTGTTCTTAAGATTCTATATCCATAGTTTCTGTCTCCTTCAAAGTGCAAAACGGTATCAACCATATGTTCTAAAACTTTGGGACCAGCTAAACCACCATCTTTTGTAATGTGACCAATGAGGAAAACCGAAGTATGGGTTTGCTTTGCGAATTTTTGAAATTCACCAGCACATTCTCTTACTTGTGAAACAGAACCAGCTGCTGATTCAATATGTTCGCTTTGTAGTGTTTGTATGGAATCAACTATTAGAACCTTTGGTTTGACCTCCTTTACCTGTTGGAAAATTCTCTGAATATTGGTTTCTGTAAGAAAAAAGCAATCATCAGAAGTGATATTTAATCTTTCTGCTCTCATTTTTACTTGTTGTTCACTTTCTTCCCCACTCACATAAAGAACATCGAGATTATTCATTTTCATGGCTAACTGAAGAAGGAGGGTAGATTTGCCAATTCCTGGTTCTCCACCAAGAAGAATCACAGAACCTGGAACTAGACCTCCTCCGAGAACTCTATTTAGTTCTTGACTTTGTGTATTCAATCTGCTTTGTTCTTCGATCGAAATATCTTTTAGCTTACGAGCTTTGCTTTTTGTTGGACTAGTTCCAATTGAGTTATTACTGTCTCGCCAGCTGTCTTTAGAGCTTTCTTTTTCGATAATTTCTTCAACAAAAGTATTCCACTGATTACAGCTTGGACACTTGCCGACCCATTTAGGTGATTGGGCTCCACAGTTTTGACAGAAGAATGCTTTCTTGATTTTCGCCATAATATCATCGTTTATTTAAATTGTAAAATTAGGTAAAACAAGATTGTAAAAAAAGCAAGCTAAACCTGAAACTAACAAATTAAAGAACGAATAAGAAGTGCTAAAATGTACAATGATTGCAGGCCTTCTCTATTGGCTTGGTTATCAGTTAAATGTTAAAATTTAATTTCTCCTTGACCTTTTGGTTGTTGGTGTTATAATTTTAACAACAATAATGTAAACACTTAAAATCAAATTCTTATGAAAAAATCTATATTCTTAATTTTTGTATTCCTATTTTTTAGTATTTCATTGTTCTCTGTTACTTGGCGGGTAAATAATTTCCCTAATGCTCAAGCTGATTTTACAAGCGTTTCTGCTGCAATAGAGGCTGCAACAAATGGTGATATCATCTATGTTGAAGGAACCGGTTATGACTATGATGAAGGTCAAGTAAGTCTAACAAAATCGCTTATTTTCTATGGAACAGGGTATTTTTTAACAGAGAATGAGGATACTCAAGCAAATCATTATCCTTCAGTTGTTAATATCCAATTTAGAATAGAAGCTGGGTCTGAAGGTTCGGTTTTCTCAGGTATTAGCTTTATTGGTGGTTTTTTATATGTAAACACCAGCAATATCACTTTTGAACGGTGTAGGATTAATAGTGAAATGAGGTTGAGTGGTTGGGAGCAAGACTGTTCGAATTTTATGATGAAACAGTGTTATCTACACAGTAATATTTGGGTTTGGTCAATGGCTTATAATTCTTCAAATATTGTATTTCTAAATAATGCCTTTTACGATGGCTTAAGCCTCAATAGCGATCTTGGAACTTATATAGTTAAGAATAATATTTTTCTTGGTCATTATTCAGCACTTGTTGGTGTGAATATGACAGTTCAAAATAATATAATAGATGGTGGAGTCAATTCAAATGTTGGAAATAATAATTTGGTGGAAAATAACATCATTGGAACTGGAGAAATGCCAGAACTTGGTAATAATAATATAGGAGGTATCGATTTAAGCGAAGTATTTATTGATTATCCAGATGGGGCAAACTCTAGTCCTGATGCTATGTTTGAATTAGTTCCTGGTTCAATTGCTCAAGGTCATGGAATAGGAGGGATAGATTGTGGTATTTTTGATGGAGATTTTCCATATATTTTAAGTGGATTGCCGCCGATCCCGCGTATATACGAGTCCAACATTTCTACAGTTGGTAGCTCTTCGGGGCTGCAAATTCATATTAAAGCAAAATCTCAACAATAATCCAGTTATGAAAAATCAAATAATCGTATTGTTGACCTTTTTGATTCCCTGCTTATATGGTCAGCAAATAAGCCAAGCAGAATACTTTTTTGATGATGATCCTGGTTTTGGTATTGCCACATCAATTAGTATAAATCCTTCTGAAGATATTGAGATTATCGAAAATCTTGATGTATCCAATTTGACTACAGGTTTTCATACCCTACATCTACGAGTTAAAGAAGAAAATGATAATTGGAGTCCTGTTTTGTCAAAAGCTTTTTTTATTGAGTTTAATAAAGGGGATATACCTGTGCTTTCTGAAATTGAGTACTTCTATGATCAAGATCCTGGTTTTGGCAATGGAATTCCTTTTACTGATTTTCAACATCACGAAAATTTACAATTGAGCTTTTTGTCTGAATTAAATAATTTGGATCCTGGCACTCATGAATTTTATATTAGGACAAAGAATGATATCAATCAATGGAGTCAAACCTTGTCTCAACAATTCCAATTGGTCAATTGTGACTTAAGTATTTCTGGTCATGTTTATGATGAATCTGAGGTGGCTATTTCTACTGGTATGCTAATTTTGTATCAGTATTTTGGTGAAAATTCAGCAGTAGGCGTTGATACGATTTATTTGCTGGATGGAAGTTATGAGTTCTCCGAAGTATGTCCCAGTTCAAGTTATTTCTTGAAAATGATTCCAGAAAATGATAATGGATTTTTGCCGACATATTACGGCAATACTCCATACTGGCAAGATGCTTCTATCGTTTCTACTCAACAGTCTAGTCTTTCAAATATCAATATAATTGTTTCTTCATTTGCCCAAATGGAGGAGGGTAGCAGTGAAGTGAAAGGGCATATTTATCATGCTGAATCAAAGGGTGAACCTGTGAAGAATATCGATGTTATTCTCGAGTTTGACGATGATGAAAAAGGAACTTATATGCCAGTCGCTTATGATAGAAGTGATGAAGGTGGCGAGTGGAGCATGACTAATCTTCCGGTCGGAAATTTTAGGATCAAAGTAGAAATAACAGGTTTAGAAATGGATACTACCTATTACATTTCCATTGCTTCTGAAAATACTTTAGTTGAGGATTTGAACTTCTATGTTGACTTTAATTCTGGTATTTTTATAGATCATATTGGCCTTCCTGAAATAGATTTAGTTTCTGAGCTTAATATTTATCCAAATCCAGTAAAAGGATCAAAACTATGGATTGAATTATTTAGTAATGAAATTAAAGTTCAAGAACTTATCATTTATAATTATTCAGGGCAAATTTGGGGTTTTGAAAATGTAATACAACAAGAAAATGTGATAGATATAGGTGATCTGTTATCCGGGTTTTATATTGTAAAAATTGAAACCAATAAAGGTGTTATTATAAAAAGATTAATTGTTCTATAATTAAGAATCGTTATTTTTGCTTGGTCATTAGAAGTATATACTTTGCTTATGTATTCTAATGGCCATTTTTTATTTAGAAATATGGTTCATTTTTGATAATTGCATAATAAATAAATCTATTTTGAGTTATACACCAGAAGAATAAAAACTGTAAAGTCAAAATTCTTATTATTGTAGATTGATATCATAAACCTGAATATTTAGAATTTATCGATGTTGATAATTTATAAATGATTGAAAATTAACATAATGAACAAAATATTTACTTTTTTTTTCCTACTATTCAGCCTTTCAGTTTTTTCTCAAAGTATTAGTATTGGCGAATGGCGCGATGAGTTACCCTATCGAGAAGCCATTGCTGTAGCAGTTTCTGATGATATTGTTTATAGCGTAACACCATACAGTTTATTTACATATAGAAAGTCAAATGAAGAAATGAAGCGTTACAGCAAAATCAATGGGCTAAGTGATTTTGGAGTGAGTACTATTGAATATAGTAAAGCTCATGATGTATTGGTGATTGCTTATTCTAATACAAATATTGATTTAGTAAAAGATGGAGAAATTATAAATGTATCTGATATTAAACGTAAGCAGATTTTAGGTAAAAAAACCATTAATAATATTTACTTCATTGATGAAATAGCATATTTGAGTTGTGGTTTTGGTATTGTGTTATTGGATGTGAACAAAGAAGAAATAAAAGATACTTGGTACATTGGTGATGATGGTAATGCATTAGAGATATTTGATATTAGCCATGAGGGGAATATCATGTATGCTGGAACAGAAGAAGGCCTGAGAAAAGCGGATTTAACATCTCCCAATTTGGCAGATTTTCAAAGTTGGACTGTTGTAGAAGATGTTCCTCATTCTGATGGTGTTTTTGATCAAGTAGAAAATCATATGGGGAAAATATTAGTGAATCATCATCCAAACAATAACAAAGATAGTATCTTTATATATGAAGATGATCAATGGTCTGCTTTGTCATTGGTGCAGGTGGAAAGAAATACAAGTTTATCCAGCGGTGAAAAGTATCTGTATCTAACTCGTACATATGATATTATTTTGTATCAACCCTCATTAGATTCAAGCAGGAAAGTATATGAGTATGATTTTACAAGCGGAATTAGACCATCTGAAATAGAAGAAGATCCTAATGGTTTGTTTTGGATTTCAGATAATAACAGTGGCCTTGTCAGTACTAATAATTTTTTTAATTTCTCACAATATTTATTGAATGGACCTCAAACGGCTAATGTCTTTGACATGAGTGCAGGAGGAGATCGGTTAGTGGTTGCTCCTGGTGGTCGCAACGATTCTTATGCTAATGTATATAATAGGGATGGTGTTTTTACAAAAATTGGAGGAGAATGGATAAATTATAGAAAAGGAAAAGATTCCGCATTAGATACAGTTTTTGATTTGCTTTGTGTTTCTGTAAATCCGAATAATTATAATCAATATGCTCTGGGAAGTTGGGGACGTGGTATTACAGTATTCAATAAAGATGGAGTTGAAACAGCATATGGAATGGATAATAGTACTTTAACACCGTATGGTAGTACCTCGAACTCTGTTAGAATAGGAGGCGTTACTTATGATAAAAGTGGGAATTTATGGGTGAATTGTGCGAATAGCATTGCCTTGATGCATCGTTTGTCTCCGTCAGGCGATTGGACAGCTTGGGAGTTAGGTCCTTCTAGTGCACAAGATGTGGGTAAGATGATGATAGATTCAAGAGGGTATAAGTGGATGCAAATGCGCCAAGGTGGCAGTAATTATGTATTCGTATTTGATGAAACTCAAGAGCCCGGTAATCAGTTAGAAGGGTTGAATTCATACCCCAATAATGGTAATATCCCAGGAAGTACGGTAACTGCAATTGCTGATGATCTGGATGGAGAAATATGGTTAGGAACTGATGAAGGTATAGGAGTCATATACAATGCGTATGGGATTTTTAATGGTGGAAACTTTGATGCTCAAAGAATAATTGTAGAAAAAGATGGTTATGCACAATACTTGCTTCAGGCGGAAAAAGTAAAAGCGATAGCAGTGAATGGGGCCAATCAGAAGTGGGTTGGTACAGAAAGAGCTGGATTGTTTTTATTGTCTCCAGATGGTCAAGAAGAAATTTATCACTTCACTGCTGAAAATAGCCCATTATACTCTGATAATATTGTAGCTCTTGATATACTCGAAAATGGAGAGGTTTATATTGGTACTGATAAGGGAGTTATTGTGTTTAAAGACAGTTCAGTTCCTCCTGAGACAGAACTTTCTGATGATGTTTATGCTTACCCTAATCCTGTTCGACCAGATTATAGTGGAGTAATTGCCATTAAAGGACTTGTAAGAAATTCAAATGTTAGAATTACAGATGTATATGGTGGATTAGTTCATCAAAGTGTTTCTTATGGAGGCCAAGCTATTTGGGATGGAAAATCATTAAATGGTAACAAGGTTAATACTGGAGTATATTTAGTCTTTATTTCTGATGATCAGGGGAATGAAACCATGGTTACGAAAATATTATTTGTAAAATAATATACTACCTTTTGAAAGGGCTTTTTTTTATAAAAAAGGCAAAAAAAAGAACAGCAATAAATCGTTCTCTAGTTTACGGTTTATTGCTGTTCTTTTATCTTTGCCAATGTGAAATATTTTATTTTTCAAGCCTTAGATGCCACTTAAAATGATTAACTTTGTTCGCTCAGATGGAAAAACAATGGGTCATATTACCACAAAGCGATGAGAAAGTAATTTCTCACTTGCAAGACGTTCTAAAATTAGAACCAACCTTAGCTAATTTGCTAGCACAAAGGGGGATTACAAATTACGATGAAGCCAAAACCTTTTTTAGGCCGGAATTAAGTCAGCTCCACGATCCTTTCCTTATGAAGGATATGGATAAAGCTGTGGAAAGAATTGAAAATGCAATCAATCGGCGTGAGAAGATTTTGGTCTATGGTGATTATGATGTTGATGGCACAACAGCCGTTGCATTGGTGTATTCGTTTCTTAAAAAACTTTACTCTGAAGTCGATTTCTATATTCCAGATAGGTATAAAGAAGGTTATGGGATTTCAGTTCAGGGAATTGATTTTGCAGCTAAATCTGGTTATAAATTGGTTATTGCATTAGACTGTGGGATCAAAGCTGTTGATAAAATCGAGTATGCCAGATCTAAAGGAGTTGATTTTATTATTGGTGATCACCATAGGCCTGGAGATGAAATTCCCAAGGCCGTTGCTGTTTTGGATCCCAAACGAGTGGATTGTGAGTATCCATATAAGGAATTGTCAGGTTGTGGTGTTGGGTTTAAAATGATACAGGCCTATTCACAAAACAATACATTTCCGTTTGATGATTTAAATGAATATCTAGATTTAGTTGTAGTAGCCATCGCGTCAGATATAGTTCCTATAACTGGAGAAAATAGAATCTTAGCCTATTATGGATTGCAAAGATTAAATAGTAATCCACGTCCAGGTATAGAAGCAATTCTTGAATATACGAGTTTCAAAAAAGTTCGTCCTAGAAATGTTGAGGATGGTGATTATATATATAATAAAGAATTGACAGTTAGTGATTTAGTGTTTCAGATTGGGCCAAGAATAAATGCAGCAGGAAGAATTGAAAGTGGTAGGAATTCTGTTGAATTATTGGTGAGTCAAACTCTTGATGAAGCATATTCTTTTGCAAAGAAAATAAATGAGCTCAACACCGAAAGGAGAACTTTAGATTCGGAAATTACAGAAGAAGCAATGACAGTAATTGAGGAGGACCCTGAAGATGATTCCAAATTAAGCACCATTGTTTTTAATCCTGATTGGAGTAAAGGTGTTATTGGTATCGTCGCTAGCCGTTTAATAGAGTCGCATTATAGACCTACGATTGTTTTTACAAAGAGTAATGGACTACTTACTGCCTCCTGTCGATCAGTGCAAAATTTCGATATTTATGATGCTATAGATCACTGTAGTGAATTGCTTGAACATTTTGGGGGGCATAAATATGCAGCTGGATTTAGTTTAAAACCTGAAAATCTAGATGCTTTTAGGGCAAAGTTTGAGCAATATGTAAAAGACAATATTTCCGAACAATCTTTAACTCCTGAGATCACTATTGATGCTGATATTCATCTAAATGAAATCAATAATAAATTTTATAGAATCCTCCGTCAGTTTGCCCCTTTTGGTCCTGGGAATATGGCGCCTGTTTTTGTTACCACAGATGTTATGGACACAGGAAGTGCTAGAGTAGTAGGTAAAAACCATCTGAAATTAGAAGTCGTTCATGCTAATATTTCTGGTTATCCACTTCCCGCCATTGCATTCCAACAAGCCGATAAATTGCCAATAATTAAAGGACAAGGACTTACTTTCTCCATATGTTATCATTTAGAAGAAAATGAGTGGAATGGTCAGAAAAATTTGCAGTTGAATATGAAAGACATTAAGCCAGATACAGAAGCATAATGGATTCATTATCATTTATAGAATCTTTATAGATTCAAAATTTGTTTATAAAAAGATCAAATATTCTCCTTAACAAATATTAAATGAACCATAAATTTCTTTTTATTATTTTAGCGCATTAAATCAGTTGGATGAAACCGCAAAACAAAGTCAGTAAAAGAAAACTTCAATCTTCCTACCTTACAACAATTGTAAGCATTACTTTGGTGCTTTTTATGTTAGGTATGCTAGGCTTAATATTGCTTAGTTCTAAGAAATTAGGAGATCATGTAAAAGAAAATATTGGTTTCAGTATCATCATGAATACAGAAGTGAAAGAAGCCCGAATAATGGAGCTTAAAAAGAGTTTAGATGCTTCTGATTATGTTAAATACACCGAGTATATAACTCCTGAAGAAGCAGCTGCTGAATTGCAAATAGAACTGGGGGAGGATTTTATCGGGTTTCTGGGTTATAATCCTTTATTACCGAGTATCGATTTACGTTTGAATGCCGATTATGCAAATGTTGATAGCTTAAAAGTAATAGAAGGACAATTGTTGCAAAATTCAGATATTAAAGAAGTTTATTATCAAGAATCTTTGGTCGAGATGATAAACTCTAATGTGAGGAAAATTGGTTTCTTTATTTTAGTATTTAGTCTGCTATTACTGGTAATTGCCATTGCGCTTATCAATAATACCATTCGTTTGTCAATCTATTCTAAAAGGTTTTTAATTAGAAGTATGCAATTGGTGGGAGCCACCAAGCCATTTATACGGACACCATTTGTGTTAACAGGTATTTTGCACGGTCTTTTGGCTGCTTTTTTTGCTTCTTCAGCTTTAATAGGGATTTTATATTTTTTACTACAACAAATTCCAGATTTAGTAACGATAAGTGATTTTAAGCTGTTTGCCATGCTGTTTGGCTTTGTGATACTAACTGGTGTTATCATTACTTATTTATCTAATTTATCTGCGGTTAATAAATATTTGAAGGCTAAGCCCGACGAATTATATCAATAGAAAAGAAACATATTTACTATGAGTAAAATTGAAAATAAACAAGAAGAAACAGAAAGAGATGTTTTCGTATTTGGTAAAGAAAACTACAAATTCTTATTCATTGGATTAGGGCTAATTGTTTTAGGATTTATCCTAATGATTGGAGGAGGATCTGAATCTCCAGATGAGTTTAATGAAGGCATCTTTAATTTCCAAAGGCTTACCTTAGCACCAATTCTTATATTGGCTGGCTTTGGTGTTGAAGTTTATGCCATTATGAAAAGAAACAAATAGCTAGTATCGTTTCTAGTTTAAAGTATATCATGAAGTTCAAGGTTTTTGATTAAACTTTGAGCTTTTATATTTTGGATATTTTCATTATATTTGATAGAATCACAAATAAAGATACCAGATGAATTGGTTAGAAGCATTAGTTTTAGGAATAATCCAAGGATTAACAGAATTCCTCCCTGTAAGTAGTAGTGGCCATTTAGAATTGGCAAAATTTATTTTGGGTGACACTAGTTTGCCCGAAGAAAGTATGTTAATGACAGTAGTATTGCATGCTGCGACAGCACTAAGTACTATTGTAGTTTTTAGAAAAGACATAGTTGAGATATTTATGGGTTTATTCCAGTTTAAATGGAATGATCAAACTAAATTTTCATTAAAAATTGTAATCTCAATGATTCCTGCTGCTTTTGTTGGCGTATTTTTTAATGAGGAAATAGAAGCACTGTTTGGTGGTAGGCTTATGTTAGTAGGTTCTATGTTAATTCTAACTGCCGTTTTATTATTATTAGCTGATAGAGCAAAAACTACAGAAAAGGGTGTCGGAAATTGGCATGCACTCATCATTGGTATTTCTCAAGCTATAGCTATTATGCCAGGGATTAGTCGTTCAGGTGCTACAATATCTACAAGTGTATTGTTGGGAGTTGATCGCTCGAAAGCTGCACGATTTTCATTTCTTATGGTGGTTCCCCTAATATTAGGAGCTATGGCCAAAGATTTAATGTCAGGTGAGATTAATTATGAAAGTACACAAATGATGCCATTAATAGTTGGATTTATTGCAGCTTTTATTACTGGTATTGTTGCTTGTACATGGATGATAGCATTGGTAAAGAAAGCCAAGCTGAGCTGGTTTGCTTTATATTGTTTCATTGTGGGAATCATCGCTATTGTTTATACCTTTACAGCCTAATATAAGATTTTAATGGAGATTATTGAAAAGCCCGACTTTAGAGCGGGAGAGGTGTTTTTGTTGGATAAGCCTTACGAGTGGACCAGCTTCCATGTGGTGAATTCTATTCGTTATCAAATGTCTAGAGTAACAGGTTTTAAAAGAAATAAAGTAGGACATGCAGGAACTTTAGATCCTTTGGCTACTGGGCTTTTAATAATCTGTACTGGAAAAGCGACCAAACAGATTGAAAGTTATCAAGCCCAAGTAAAGGAGTATACCGGAACTTTTAAATTAGGAGCGACTACTCCATGTTTTGATTTAGAAAAAGAGGAAGATAAACAGTTCCCTATAGATCATATCACCAAAGAAATGATTCAGGATGCCACAAAGCATTTCATTGGGAAAATAGAACAAACTCCACCAATTTTTTCAGCCATTAAAATTAAAGGCAAAAGAGCATACGATTATGCAAGAAATGATGAACAAGTCGTGATCAAACCAAAGAATATAGAGATTATGGAATTTGAAATCACGGATATCAGAATGCCGGAGGTGGATTTTAGAGTGGTTTGTTCGAAAGGCACCTATATTAGATCTTTAGCACGTGATTTTGGTTTAAAACTAGATTCTGGAGCATATTTAATCGCATTGAGAAGAACTAAAATTGGAGACTATGATGTGAAAGATGCATTGACTCCTCAGCAATTTAAAAAGAAAATGCATGGGTTTTGGCCTGATCTAATTAAGGACGTAGATTAGAAATTTTGTAAAACCAATAGCCCAAATACAAGTGAAATAGTATCTGAAATCCGCAAACTAGCATTAAGGAAGTTTCAACTCTATTATCAAATATATAGCCAAAGGTAAAGGCTGATATTACCATTATATTCATAAATAAGCTAAGCAAGAAGAATTTTTTTTGATTATTAGTAATAAGAGGAATGTGAGTAAAAGGGGAAATTAGAAAGTTGAGATAAAACCATGGGCTAAGAATTTGAGCGTAATGTCCCGATATAGCCCATTGATCACCCAAAACGAAACCGAAAATTTCAGGTCCAAATAAAGCTAGAATCAAAAAAATAGGAGCTCCTAAAAGTGCCATGATCTTTGCTTGATAGGTAAATATTCCTCTTATATTTTTATCCTTTTGCCATTGTTCACTTGCCTTTTGATAAAATACTTGACCCATTGCTGAACCTATAAAACCAGCTGGAACCTTTACAATTCTTATCGTCCTGCCATAATACCCTAAAGTGATATCAGAAAAGAACCGCGAAATAATAATGTTTAAAATGCTCTGTTGTCCAATGTCGCTTAAAACATGCAGAGAGTTGATTTTAGGGAAGTCAGAATGCTCCTTGGCTTGTTTAACTATTTCACTCTTATTTACCTTTTTTAATAATTTCTTGTCTCTTTTCCAGAATTTGTAAACTAAGGGTAAGCTTCCTATAAACCATCCACTAATCTGGCCCCATATCAACCCTATTGAAGTGAAATTGGCGTAACCAGTACCAATACTAATACTTGCATTCGTGCTGCTCTGGCTAACTTTTGAATAAGCAATATTTTTATAATATTTTTTTCTAGTTGCCCAAAGATTAAAGCTTTGAAATATACCACTTACCAACACAAATAATGGCACCCATTTTAAGAAATAATAGAGGTCTGGTGATTTTGCTAAAAATGAAATTTGTTCACCAAAAAACCAAACAATGAGGCCTGAGAAAACGGTCATGAGGAGGGTGATCAATAAAGATAATGCCAATATATTAACAGCAATGTCGTCTTTACTAGGAAGTACTATAGCCATTTCGTATCTGGCAGTTGCAACGGTAGAGAATATTGTTGCGACAGCTAAAAAAAGCTCTAAAATACCAAATTCAGTAGGTGAAAATAGTCGGGCAAGGATAATAATAGAAGCAAGCGGAATTAATTGTGCAAATGTGCTGCCACTCAATATAGTGAGGACAGGGCTCATGAATCCCGAATTTTTAAGCTTCTCTATCATTCATTTCTTCTTTGGTGGAGATAGAAAAACTCAATAGGCCTTGTAATTTTATCAAATACATAATATTGAATCATAAGCATTTGATTATTATGCCAACCATACATTCTATCTAAATCATACTCAGCTTCAAATCCATGAAGTTCTTCATCATGAAGACCTTTCATTTTGAAAGCTTTTATTTCGTGCTCTTTACCATTTACTTCTTTTATTTTAATAATATGAACTGGCTGAGCATCGAGTATAGAGTCTACTTTTATCTTTGCCATATTATCCAATAAACTTTCGTAATTGATGTTTTTAAAAGCATCTAAATAGGTGTATAAAGCTACAGTGTCATATACCGGAAGAATTTGGCGGTTACCTAATGACATGATTTCGTAGCCCTTTTCTAGCTTTCTGATTTTGTATGATTTGCTTGGGTGCTCAGGAGATTCAACAGAAACTTCAGCAATATTTTGATAAGAAATGTTGAAAATTTCATGACTTAACCAGTCTTTTGGATTGGTAGTGAATCGCGCGGCAACAAACCCCCTAAACCCAGGTAAAGTTACCACATATGGTCTTTCAGCTCCTTCTAATAACATTACTGTTCCTAAGTTGTCTTGTGTTGCTCCTCCCACATAAAACACCTTAGCCTTATTTGTATAAGGAAATAGATGTAAAGATCCAATATTAATGTAATGATCGTTCTTGTATATTTCAACCTTAATTGAATTCCCAGCCATTATTTTAACTACATTATTATGTGCTTTTTGAGAAACTGGGAATTTTACTTCTAGCCTTTTTAAAGTAGCTAATAGCATTTCCATGTTTAACTGGTGTGCTTTACTGTTACCATTTAATGACCATCCATTATTTGTACGCTCAAATAAAAGAGATTTATCATTTTTATCGGCCATGTATATTTTAACGATATTAGCAGTGTCTTTTACAGCAAAATTCGATTCGTTGCCAAATAAAGTTGTGTTTTTATCTGTTAAAACAAAACTGAGTGCAACGACCACTAATAATATCATTGTAATTAATATGATTTTGTTATTCTTCATTCTATATGTTTTTCAAAAAATAATATCAATTTAAAACTAGTTTTTTACAGTGTATTTTCTCTTTCTTCTCCATTGAAGAAATAATGCCATTGTGAAGATGATAAAAATGGGTAATGTTACATTTAACGATTTTATCAATAACATATTCTCATCCATTTTGTTTTTGTCTAGAAGGCGAATTTTAATATCTCTACTTCTTATACTAATAAGTCCATTTTCGTCGATTAAATAGTTCATGGCATTTAAAATAAAATCCTTATTTCCAAAGGTTTCACGTGTAAATTGGTCAAAACCTAAAGGAAGCGGATACCCTTTACTATAGTGAATTTGATTTTTAATGATATCTCCATCAGATACAAAAATTTGAGCAGTTTTTTTGCTTATACTTTTATATCCTATGCTGTCACTATTAGCAAGTTTAGGAGGTATTCTGTTGGCAAATAAAGAAGTAAACTCTCCTTCAACTAAAACAGCAACCATTTTAGGAGGTAAATTATACATCCTTGGATCTGGTGGATTATCCATTATCTGTAGATCAATAAGAGCTGGAGCTTTAGAAACTCGAGTATAATCGGAGGAGGCTAATAATGGAGTTTTGTTTAAATTTTGTGATTTTACAATATCCAATGTGCCAGGAAAATCAGTCATTATTGAATTCATATTGTTCACAATAGGATGCTTGCTATAAGCAGTTACAATTGGAAAATAAAACCAAGGTAAGAATTCTTGTCGAGGTTGATCTCCAATCATTCCTGTTACAATAGGAATTGGACGTGCATTTAAATCCATGAGTAATTCCTGATTCATCCTTACACCATATTTGAAAAACATATCATTGAGATTCAAATCCAAACCAAAACCTAAGGTTGTTCTAGAATTTTGAAGACTATCCATAGATGCAAAAACAGGATCAACTAACCATAATACTTTACCACCTCTCATGATGAATTGATCAATAACAAACTTATCTTTCTCTGAAAAGGCAGAATCTGGTTTTGCCACAATAATGGCATCAAATTTATTGGTGATAATGATTCTTCCAGTACTGTCATAGGTTTTGAAATTTGCAAGAGCTGTTATCTGTTCGTTTAGTCTTATATTAGTAACACTATAATGTTCAGATAATGCATTACCTATGTCTGCAGTTTCTTTTTTACTTAATTCTCCATGACCTTCGATAAATGCAATTTTTGCTCTCGTGTTTACTGCCAATTGACGAATAACGCTTGCTAAAGTAAATTCAAGATTCTCAACAGAACTATTTAATACTTCTTCCGGAGGCATCCCCAGTTGTGTTTTGAGTAACTCCACATGACCTTCTGTATTCATATAACTAACAATAGCACCAGGAAATATTAATTGGGCAGAATTACCTGTTTTGTCATTAACTTGAAGATTTGTTGGCTGTAAGCCCTTTTCCATTAAGAGCTGATATACTTTATTTCTTTGCTCCTCATCACTGCTTTCCGAAGGGTTTGAGAACTCAAACTCTACATATTTACTATAAGCTCTAAACTCATTTAGCATTTCTTTGGTTTCGTTTCTCAGCCGTTTAAAACCGGCTGGAAATTCACCTTCCAAATAAACTTTGAAGAAAACATATTCATCTAAGTTTTCTAGCATTTCAATAGTAGCAGGCGAAAGTGTATATCTTTTTTCGTTAGTAAGATCAAATCGAGTATATACATAACTCGAAATTATATTTATGGTGATGATAATGATAAGACCATAAATCAGCTGTAGGATATTGTTTCTTCTGTGATTGTTCTTTGTGTTTTTCATGTCAGCTTACCATTTACGTGATTCAAGAGAAATTTTAGTTAACATGATGAATATTCCAACAAAGCTGATGAAATATATTAAATCGCGAGTATCAATTACACCTCTACTCATTGAGGCATAATGAGCGCTGATACCCAAGGATTTTATAAATAAATCTACTGAGCCAAATAGATCAAGAGAGTAAATAATTTCGAAACCTAAATAACTAAATGCCGTGATTACAATTGCTAAAATAAAAGCTACAATCTGATTGTCAGTAATGGAAGATGCAAACAGTCCTATGGCTACAAAAGCCGCTCCTAAAAACAAAAGCCCAATATAAGAACCCCAGGTTCCACCCATATCAATATTCCCAGCAGGAAATCCAAATAAGTATATGGTAACCAAAAACACCAAAGTTGGTAATACACTAATGATAACTAAGCTGACGCCTGCAAAAAACTTTGCCAGTATAATTTGTAAGTCACTCAAAGGTTGGGTGAGTAATATTTCGATGGTTCCCGATTTTTTTTCCTCAGAAAACATACGCATAGTAATGGCAGGGATAAGAAATAAAAAAACAAATGGAGCCATTAAGAAAAGCGATTCCATTGAGGCATATCCAAATTCTGGGATGTTAAATTCAGTTGGAAAAACCCACAGAAACAGACTGTTGATCAACAAAAATACGATGATCACGATATAGCCTATCAGTGAATTTAAAAACGAACTGATTTCTTTTATGTATAGTGTAAACATTGCTTAAGAAAATCCTGATTAATAGCTGCAAATGTAATTAGTTTTTGGGAATTACAGCATTCTGTTTTCCACCTAGAAACCTATTTATGATTTATTTGTAAAATTCAGTAATTCTTGGGGCAAAAATTCGTATTTACCTTATTCTAGATCTTTAAATATTTGAAATATACTTTCAAAATTTTTGCCAAATGCTACTAGGCCCTCTTTGTGGCCTTTCATAAGAAAAATACCTTCTTCATCATTGTGATTTTTAATGAGGAATTTTATTGCCATTGCCATGTCAGGTGTCCCATATGGAATGTTTGAACATGTGGATGGTAAAGAATGGTAATACTTTTCCCACATTTTTAAATGATGAATGTGAAGTATAACTCTAGCTTTGGGTAGAGTATTATAGATTACGGAATGGGATAAAGATTCTGAGGAGGCTGGTATTGGACCTTTGCACCAAATCTTATTATTAGCAACAGACCATTTGTGTACCAATGAGAAGTGGTTTAAGTTGGATTGAGTAATTGAGCCGGTAGCACTTCCGCTGATGATAAAACCATTCTCCACTCGTTTACTGATATTACCATATCCAATGCCATCACTATAAACACCAATATATTTCATTTTATGAGCCAAATCTCTATATTTGATAAGCTCCTCAAGTTTTTCTTTTTGAGTTATGTTTTCTTTTTTCCAATCGTATTGAAATTTTATAACACCATCATCCGTCATCGTTACTTCCTTTCTGGGTATAGTTCAAGAATACCATTCTCATTGGCTTTACATATTCCTCTCTCAGTAATAATGCCAGTCACTAGTCTAGCAGGAGTGACGTCGAAACCATAATTTACTGCCGGGCTATCCTTAGGACAAAGCAGAACCGTTTCCGATTCTCCGTTTTCAATGAGGCCACTTATATATTTAACCTCCTCGGCATTTCTTTCTTCAATTGGAATTTCTTTTATTCCATCCCTCAAGTTCCAGTCGATGGTTGAAGAAGGTAATGCTGCATAAAATGGAATTTGATTGTCATATGCTGCCAGCGCTTTTAAATAGGTTCCTATTTTATTGGCCACATCACCAGTTCTAGTGGTTCTGTCACTTCCCACAATAACCATATCAACTAAATCATGTTGCATTAGGTGTCCGCCAGTATTGTCTGCGATAATACTATGTGGAATTCCGTGTTCTTTTAATTCCCAGGCTGTTAATGAGGCGCCTTGGTTTCTTGGTCGTGTTTCATCAACCCAAACATGAATTGGTATTCCTTTGATATGAGCCGTATAAATTGGCGATAATGCAGTCCCAAAATCTACAAAAGCAAGCCAACCAGCATTACAATGAGTGAGGATATTAATAGTTTTTTGAGGATTCTTTTCATGAAGTTCTTCTATAATTTTCAATCCATGTAATCCAATATTTCTACACATCTCAGCATCTTGGTCTGCTATCTGGGTGGCTAATTCAAAAGCCTTTGCTTTGAGTTCTTCTTTATTTTTTATACCACGAAGCTTTTCTAACATTTTATCAATGGCCCAGCTTAGGTTTACTGCAGTTGGACGAGTTGACTTTAGCAACTGAGCAGCTTGATTAAGTTTGATAGGGATTTCATCAGCATAATTAATAAAGAGACTAGCCAAGTATATTCCATAAGCACCTGCGGCCCCAATGAGACCAGCTCCTCGAACCCACATTTCCTTAATGGCAAGTGCCATGGTTTCGTGGCCGTGTATTTCTTTGATGATAAATTGATGAGGAAGAAACCTTTGGTCGATGACATGAACTATGTTTTGATTTTTGGGTTCTACCCAAATGGTTCTATATGATTTATTGCCGACTTTCATTTTTATTCAAAGATAAAAAAAAAGAGCTGTCGGTTAAAACAGCTCTTTTGATGAATTGATGTTGATTAATTCTTTTATATTGTTTAATTATTTTGATAGATGTTCGAATTGTTTCTGTATCCCCCCATATTCATATACCAATCTGGGTAGTTTGCTCCGCTAGACTCAACCCATTCTAGGAACCTTAAATGTGCTGTATTAATAGCAGCTTTCTCAATTGCATAATCCAATTTGCTAGCAATATTTAAAGCGAAAGGGAGGTTAGATTCTGTTTTATAATATCTTCCAGTTTCTGGATTTGAATTATCAGAATATTGTCCGAAATAACTAGGATCAGCTAAATCAGTAGGCTGGCGGTTTGCTAAATGAATTTCACGACCTCTTTCTTCATTTACAAATATAAATGGGTTAAAAGGAGCTAAACCAAAATCTGCAACATCCATAGGGCTGCTTAATTTAATAGTTAAAGACATAGTGTCTGGTGTAACAAATTCTTGACCTACTTTAGTATTTCCATGTCCATGATCCCAAGCATCGTCAAATACTATTACTGTTGCATTTGTTTGTCCAAGTTCTGTTCCATTTGCATTTGTAGCTATAATATTATGAAGTAGATTTTGTCCTGTAATATATTCAATATCTGAGGGTGATAGTCCTTCCATTTCGAAACCAAAGCCATTATGAAAGCTTGCACCAATTGCTCTAACTACAAATTTAGCTTCAAGTTTTACCACATCGTTTACGGCATTAGTAATTCTGTTGAAGTTATAGTCAATAACCAAATCGTTAAAGTCATAATCTCCTTTTGAAGGCCATAAATCTTCGAAAGCAAGTGTTCCGTAATGATCTAAGCTACTATAATAGTTGTTAAATGCTAGTTCTGGATCTTCTGGATATTCATCAATTCCATCTTCAATACCGTCACCATCTGTATCAGTAGGATCAGAATATAGAGGTGGGAAATTTATAGTTTCTACAGCGTTAACAGGATCGACGGTAGCATAGAAGATAGCGTCATTGAAATCATTATCACCACCTGGGCGAATAAGGTCCTCAAAACTTACCACAAAAGTATCTTCACCTTCATTGTGTAATAATACCACATGTTGTGTGTAATCTTCATTAGATTCAGGATTTAAAATTTTATCACTAAAAATTGGGCCAGCTCCCATACCAACAGTTTGAGAAGTTTGGTTCCAGCCATCGCGTAACAATACCCAACCAATAACGGTTTCAGCAGTAAATGTTCCTAGATGTACTTTGTGACCAGGCTTTAATTTCCCACCACTATTTCTACGAGAAGCATTTGGGAATATGATAAAACATTCTTCGATGTCATCAATTGTTTGGGGAGGGAAATCTCTATGGTAAGTATAATATCCTAATGCATTAGTATACCCTGCACCTTCTGAAACAAAAGTCATCCAAACATCAGCATCCTCAATTAGTGTTAAGTTTTGACGATTTACATCATAAAGATATTCTGGATGGTATGTTGGAACCGGTTGGTGTTCAGGAAGTGCATTATTGATGTCATTCATCAATTGATTTGTGATCTGATCTCTTGGTGCCAAATAACGAGGGACTCCCCAGCTAGTATAGTCTCCCATATAAGTAATTGCCATATTAGTTGCAGTTCCGCTTTTTAATTTTGGAGCTGCTGGACTAGGTATGATAGACTGGTTTGATTCAGTTTCTTCACTTCCACCAAGAACAAAATCGATATGACCATCAACAATAGCAACCTTTGTTTCATTTACAAATGCAATATGATCTGTAGCTATAACTACTTCAGTTAAATGTCCGGGGAATTTGTAATCTAGATCGAATTTCCCATTAGCATCAGATATACCATTGATAATAACGGAACCACCTTTGTCCGCAAAATCTGATAAAATAGTAACTTTTACATTTGGAAATACATCATCGTTTTCATTTAAAGTTTGAATTTCGATTTGAGCAGTTGTGGATGTTTCCCAGTTGAAGTTATCTGCTGCTTTAACATCTCCCATGCCAGTTGCATTTTGAGAAGTTGCATTAGGATCCTGTTCTAACTTGGGTAAATGTTTTGCACATGAAGAAATGATTAAGCTTCCAGCAAAAAATAAAGTAATCAGTCTAAATAATTTCATTTTCATAAATATTAGCTCCGACTCAAGGAGTGTTATTGACTCAATTCACTAATTTATATGCAATATCGATACTTTTTGTTCGTGATAATATAGGACCGTAGTGATTTTGTTAGCAAATGTAGCTATTTAACTCGTAAGTGTAATCGAACAAATCCATCATGGGGATTTATGTCCAAAAAATGTCCAAATAATATCATGTGGAACTTTGTGAACATGAACCTTTCAGAAATCATGATTGTCAATCTTTATGAGGTGAATTTGTGTTTGTGCTAGGCACAAAAAAAGCCAAAACTTTATAAGTTTTGGCTTGATATTTTTTTTCAGATAGATTATTTTACAAATCCATCTACAAAGTTTAAATCAGGTAATGATTTTATTCTACTTTTAGTTTGTAGATTCATTTTGTAGAATCCTCCTCCATTTGATCTTCCTGCAAATATACCGTATCCATTTTCTATGTTTGTATATTCTGGTCGGTCAATAACTAAAGATGAACTAGGTTGATTAACTTCTAAATAGGTGTTGAAAGTATCGTCGGCAGTACTTAATATCAATTCAATTTCTCCATAATATCTTTCTAAGTTTCCTGCAGCTGGAATATTATTCATTAGGTTGGTATAAAATTCTTCACCAATATAAGGAACGCCCATACTTTCACCGCCTGTTAATGAAAGAGATGTATAGGTGGGAAATATCCAATCTACATATTTATAAGCTCGTGTATTTGTATCGTTAACTACTTGCTCCATATAATGAAATCGGAGGTTAAGCTGATAAGTTCTAGCATTTTTGATGCTTTTAAACTCAACTACTTTATCACTTTCAAAACTAATAGAATAGTTGGGGTAATCAAATCTTATTTTGCTGCCATCATGGAAATTAGATTTTGAGCTGATATGGCTGCCAGTTTTAGGATTATTGATTTCTAATTGATATTCGTCATTAGAATTTAATTTCCCTTTAGTTACTGCATAATACACTTGCATTTTCGGTGCATAAAAAATGCCTTCCTTTTTATTGAAAATAGTCACCGTATCAAATATGATTACTTGGTTGCCTGACTTAAGTTTAACATCTAGCTTATATGGATATAGGTTAGAGTCGGCAATTTGTGCCGATTCGAAAATGTTTCCATGAGTTAGGAATGCTCTTTCAATCCTCAAATAACTAATACTGTCATTAGGATTCATCAAACCATAAACTATGGTAATGTCTTTAAAATCGTCTAGGATTTTTACATCTTTTTCGCAACTCACCCACATGAATGGGATCGCGAGAAGAAATATTAGCGCGTATAATCTGTTCATATCTATGAATTATGGTAATGTTCCACAAAAGTACACTTATTTCTTTTGTAGCCTTGATTTATAGTAAAAAATTCAGGAAATCTAAAGGTTTTAAGTGATTAACCAAGGAATTTGCTTAGTCTTCAGGAATACCATCCACAAAATTGAGACCAGGAACTCTTTTAATATGAAATTTCGAATACAGACTCATATTAAAAAATCTAGAGCCATTTGATCTGGCTGCAAAAACACCAAGACCATTATTAATATTAGTAAATTCAGGTTTATCTAAGACGATAGTGTTTTCTAGATTATTAGCTATTAGGTAAGTGTTGAGGATATTATCTGCGGAACTTATAATTAGTTCTATTTGACCGTAATACCTTTCCTTGGTTTGTGTTTCTTCAATTTGGTTGGTTAAAAAGGTGTAGAATCTTTCAGCAGGAATAAAGTGTTGTATGGTTTCGCCGCCTAGTATGTCTATGGTAATGGTTCTAGGAAATCCCCAGTCTATATGCAAATATTCTCTTGTACTCGTATCACCTGCATTCTGTTGCATATAATGAAAGCGAAGCGTAAGATCATAGATTCGAGCATTTTTTTGAGTTGTAAATTCAATGGAATGGTCATCCTCAAAATCGATATTATATTGAGGATAGGCATATTCGATAGTATTGCTATTGTGAATAGAGGTGGTTGAATTAATGAACTTATTTTGCTTGTGATTGTTGATCTCTAGGCTAACGCTCTTGTTAATATCCAAAAGATCTTTCGTAACGGCATAATAAACTTTTGTTTTTGGTGCGCTAAAAATACCATTCTCTTTTTCGAATAGGGTAACAGTGTCAAATGTAATAACTTGAGATCCAGTTTTCATCTTAACATCAAGTTTATAAGGATATTCAATGGAATCTTGGATTAGAGCAGCATCTAATATTGCTCCTTCAGCTAAGAAACCTTTTTGGACTCTGATATATGTAATACTATCATTAGGATTTAATATGCAATATACAATAGTTGTATCCTCATAATCTGCAATAAGGTTAATGTCTTTACTACAAGTGGTAAAGATAAAGATAGAAATCAAAGAAATAAGGATTTTTCTAATGGTTTTTTGCATAAAAGTTTGAATTATACTTTTTAGTAACGAGATTCGAATGAATTAGGTTGCTTTTCTTTTTTACTTCTCATTATTCTAGTGTTATTCATCTTCTAAGCTAAAATAGTCATCTATACTAGATTTAAAATTTAAGCCTTCAATGTTTATTATTGCTCGTTTTGCCAATGCATCATATTTATAGAAATCTGATTTTATAGCTCGGCAGGCAAATAAACCATAACCATTTTCTATGTTGTTATATGTTTTTCTATGCATAATTATTGAATAATCAGAACTTGTAGATTGTTGGTATGCTAGAAAATCTTCATTTGCCGTGTTGATTATTATTTCTAAATGTTGTGAGTAATACCTTTCCAATACAGTAGTTTGAGGGATGTTATTTGAAAGTGCTGCTGCGAAACCAACGAGATCATAATTGATATAAAATTCTTTGTTTACCATACCTGGTCTAGAAATAACCTCAGCAAGGTTGTAATCTGCATATTTGTAAACCAGATTGTCAGGCTGATTGGGATCAACTTCAAGATAGTTGAGTCGCATTACAATTTGATATAATCTGGTGTAACTAACGGTATTGATAATGACGTTCATCTCTTCTGGGAAATCTTCATCAAAGGATATAGAGGAGGTTGGTAATGAAACTTTAAGCCTATCAATAGTATAAACTTTCGTTTTTGAGCTTGTTATTTCTTTTGTTTTAGGGTTAGTGATGATTAATTCAACTTGTTCTAGATGATTGAGTTTTCCTTTAGTTACGGCATAATATACCAACATTTTTGGTGCATAAAAAATGCCACCTTTTTTATTGAATATAGTTACCGTATCAAACACGATTTCTGAGTTAGGTGTTTTAATTTTAACATCAAGCTTATAAGGGAAAAGATTAGAATCTGCTACTTGGGCAGATTCATAAATATCTCCTTCAGTGAAGAAAGCTTTTTCAATTCTTATATAAGTGATACTGTCTTTTGTATTAATGAGACCATAAGCGATAGTTGTTTCTTTGTAATCATCTATGAGTTTAAAGTCTTTGCTACAATTGGTACAAAAAAACAGAATGGATAAAAATATAAAAGCAGTTCTTCTCATGTCTTATTTTCCGGGAATAATTTCGATAAAATTTAAAGTTACAAATTGTTTTAAGCGAAGTACAGTGCTCTCATGTATACTGTAAGCTCCTCCTGTTTTGGATCTAGCGGCAAAAATGCCATACCCATTCTTTATATTAGTGTATTGTGTACGATCACCTAAAATTGTAGGCCCATGTCCATTAATTTCTACATAATTTTTCAGTATAAGATCGCCGGAAGTTACTGTTAATTCAATTGATCCATAATACCTCTCCAATACATCGGTTGCAGGGATTCTTGCCTTTAGTAAATCATAAAAATTATCGGGATATAGGTAAAAGTAAATCGATTCCCCTCCATCATTATGATAGGTGTTGCTAGAATTTAATGTCCAATCAAAATGTTTGTAAACCCTTGAATAGTCATCGTTTGGCATCTGTTCCATATAATTAAATCGGAGATCTACTTTGTATGTGCGAGTATTAGGCAAGCTCACAAACCGGACATAATACCCACCCTCCATAGCGATAGAAGCAATTGGATAAATATATTCAATAAGATTTGCATTATGTAGAAATGTAGAAGAACTGATGAATTCCTTAGTTCTTGGGTTGTAAATCTCTAGATATAAAGAGTCGTTAGTATTTAATAATCCTTTAGTTACAGCATGGTATATGACCATCTTAGGAGCGTAAAACTCTCCTTCCTCTTTGTTAAAAATGGTTATGGTATCAAAAGTAATGGTAGTTTCACCTTGAATGAGCTTTACATCGAGCTTATAATTGAATTGATTGGAATCTTGAATTTGTGCAGCATCAATAATGTGACCATCAGTCAAAAATGCTTTTTCTATTCTTATGTAGCTGATACTGTCATTTGGATCGATGAGACCATAAACTATAGTAGACTCTTTGTAATTACCTAACAGTTCAATTTTTTTACTGCAGGAAGAACAGCATATAAACACGAGTAAAAATAGATAGATTAAATTTTTCATGAGCCAAATAGGTTTATTGCAGCCCAAATATAAAAATATTATTGATATCAAACGTACAGAGGTGCGATTTTAATTAAAATCGCACCTCTGTATTATAATTGGAATGAGTTATTTTTTATTTTAAATATTCGTTGATGTTTTTCTCAACCCTATTTAATAGCTCGTTTACATCTCCTTTTACAAATTTTTCACCTGTTATCATTTCATAAAGCTCAATATAACGATCCGAAACAGATTGAACAAATTCATCTGTCATTTCTGGAACAGCTTGTCCTTCTTGTCCTTGGAAACCATTTTCCATTAACCATTCTCTAACAAACTCTTTTGACAATTGCTTTTGGTTTTCACCTTTATCAAATCTGTCTTGGTATCCATCTTTGTAGAAATAACGGCTAGAATCTGGAGTATGAATTTCATCGATCAAATAGATTTCTCCATCTTTCTTACCGAATTCATATTTGGTATCTACTAAAATCAATCCTTTTTCGTCTGCAATTTCGCTCCCTCTTTGGAACAATTCAGCAGTATATTTTTCTAATAAAGCGTAATCTTCAGCTGATACTAAACCTTGTTCTAGAATTTCTTCTTTAGAAATGTCTTCATCGTGTAATCCCATATCAGCCTTGGTAGTTGGTGTGATGATAGGAGTTGGGAAAGCTTGGTGTTCTTTCATTCCATCTGGAATTGGCACTCCACAGATTTCTCTGGCGCCTTTTTTATAAGTTCTCCAACTGCTTCCTGTTAAGTATCCTCTAATAATCATTTCAATTGGAAATGGCTCACATTTTACTCCAATAGTTACCTGTGGATCTGGTGAAGCTGTTTTCCAATTCTGAACGATGTCAGAAGTTGCATCTAAGAATTTAGAAGCAATTTGATTTAATACTTGTCCTTTGTAAGGAATGCCCTTAGGTAATACCACATCGAAAGCAGAAATACGGTCGCTGGCTAGCATAACCAAAATGTCTTCTCCAATTGAGTAAACGTCTCTTACTTTGCCCTTATAAACATGGCTTTGTCCTGGGAAATTGAAATCCGATTGAATGATGGTGTTCATAGTTTCTTTTGATTGATTTTGTTTTTGCAAAAATAATAGATTCAAATTAATATTGGTCTTTTTTTGCAAGGGAGAGCGTTATTTTTTATATAAAATTGAGGAGGGTGAAAAATGGTTTATTCACTATCATTTTCTGTTAAAATTAAGATAAATATTCGTTTTTAACAGCTTGTGTTTGTAAGTTTTGTGAGTGGAGCATAGCAATATCAATACTTTCAGTTATTTTTGTGGGCAAATTGGGATTGAACTAAGTTTTCTAGGTGGGATTTTTAGAATGGGCTATCCATTTTCTACCTAGTTCGAATGAAAAAATACCAACTCTTAAATAGATCACTACTTATAACTCGTTGAAAGATGGCAGAAAATTATAATGAATCGAGTATCAAATCACTGGATTGGAAAGAACACATCCGGCTCAGACCAGGTATGTATATTGGTAAACTTGGAGATGGTACTGCTCATGATGATGGAATTTATGTTTTACTCAAAGAAATACTAGATAACTCCATCGATGAATTTGTGATGGGGAACGGAAAACTGATTGAAGTAGAGATTCAAGATAGAAAGGTAGTAGTTCGAGATCATGGCCGTGGAATTCCTTTGGGAATGGTAAATGCCTGTGTTTCTAAAATCAACACTGGAGCCAAATACGATAGCAAAGTATTTAAAAAAGCGGTAGGTCTAAATGGAGTTGGAACTAAGGCTGTTAATGCCATGTCTTCTTTTTTCGAAGTACAATCGGTTAGAGAAGGAAAGACTAAAATCTCTGTTTTTCATAGAGGAGAACTAATAGAAGATCGTGAAATAGAAGACAGCAACGAAAAACCTGGCACTAAGATTACCTTTGTTCCAGATACTAATCTATTTGGTAAGTTTAGATATATCAGTGATTATATTGAGAAGATGCTGTGGAATTATGCTTATCTCAATAATGGGTTAACCATTGCATTTAATGGAAGTAAGTTTGTGGCCAAAAATGGTCTCCTCGATTTATTACAAAATGAATTGGATTCTTCTCTTTGTTATCCTATCATCCATATGAAATTTGAGGATTTTGAGTTTGCGTTCACTCACGCGAGGCAATATGGCGAAGAGTATTATTCTTTTGTAAATGGTCAACATACCACTCAAGGAGGAACCCATCAAAATGCTTTTAGAGAAAGTATAGTGAAAACAGTAAGAGAGTTTTATAATAAGACTTTTGAGCCTAGTGATATTCGTACTTCTATTGTGGCGGCTTTGAGTTTAAAAGTGCAAGAGCCTGTTTTTGAATCTCAGACAAAAACCAAATTGGGTAGTCAGTATATGGAGCCAGATGGACAAACGGTGCGTAACTTCATAAATGACCTAGTGAAGGTAAACCTAGACAACTACCTTCATAAAAATCCAGAAACTGCCGATGCGCTTTTGACTAAGATTCTACAAAATCAGAAAGAGCGTAAAGAAATGGCTGGGATTAAGAAATTGGTGAAAGATAGCGCCAAAAAAACCAGTTTGCATAATAAGAAGTTGCGCGATTGTCGAGTACATTTGGGAAGCAAGAATGAACGCAGATTAGAAACCACTCTTTTTATTACTGAGGGAGATTCTGCTAGTGGTTCTATTACCAAATCGCGTGACGTGAATACTCAAGCGGTTTTTAGTTTGAAAGGGAAACCTTTGAATAGCTATGGCTTAAGCAAGAAGATAGTCTATCAAAATGAAGAGTTTAATTTGCTTCAAGCAGCTTTGAATATTGATGAAGACATGGATAACCTTCGTTATAATAATATTGTGATTGCTACTGATGCCGATGTGGATGGAATGCATATCCGACTCCTTTTACTTACTTTCTTTCTCCAGTTTTACCCTGATTTAATCAAGCGTGGTCATTTGTATATTCTGCAGACTCCTCTATTCCGTGTTCGAAATAAGAAGAAGACTTATTATTGTTACTCCGATGAAGAACGGAAAAAGGCTGTTGATAAATTGAGAGGAAAACCAGAAATCACCAGATTTAAAGGATTGGGTGAGATATCTCCTGATGAATTTCAGCATTTTATAGGAAATGATATTCGTTTAGATCCTGTGATTCTTAAAAAAGATTCTGCTGTAACGAATCTCCTCCAGTTTTATATGGGTAAAAATACTCCTGACCGACAAGAATTTATCATTGATAACTTGAAGGTGGAGGATGATGAGATTATGGATGAAGCTGTGGCTTAGATAGTGTTTGTCTATAAGGTCAACTACTTCGTTATACACTCCATAAAAGCAGTTATCTTTAGGCTAAACTCCTTAATTTTTATGGTTTCACACGCCTCGTATTTAAACGCATAAATTTACGTGTTCAAATAAAAGAGATTTTTTTCCGAAGAAATAATCCAAGCGAATTAGCGTAATTAGTGGATAGTTTTTCTTTTTTTTAATAATCATTGACTTTTTAACTAGAATTGAACATATGAGCTTGCCATGAATTCCCATAAATTCAATATTTTTGTAAAAACTATTAAGCTTTGAACGACTACTACGAAAACCCAGGATTGGTTTTACCAGAAAACTTCCCACATGGTGAAGTAAAATGGAAAAGTCCCAGTAATATTGCTTTGGTAAAGTATTGGGGGAAATATGGCCCCCAATTGCCCAAAAACGCCAGTTTGAGCATGTGTTTATCTGAATCTTTTACCGAGACTTCCATTCATTATAAGTTATCAAAAGGTGAGCCCCAGCGCGATTTCTTTTTTGAAGGAAAAGCCAACGATGCTTTTGCCAAGCGTATTTGGAAATTTATTGATTCCTTGGATTCTATTTATCCTTATCTCGGTCAACTCGATTTACAAATATTTACTCAAAATAGCTTTCCACATTCTGCTGGTATAGCCTCCTCTGCATCTGCTATGGGTGCACTGGCACTTTGTTTGGTAGATATGGAACGATCCTTCTTTTCTAGTCCTAAAAAGGACGAAGATTTCGTTCATAAAGCTAGTTATGTAGCTCGTTTGGGGAGTGGCAGTGCTTCTCGTTCTGTTTATGGTGGATATGCCATTTGGGGAGCTTCAAAGTCGGTTCAAGAAAATACCGATAATAAATTTGCTGTACCTTTTTCAGGAAAGATAGCTCCTGCTTTTGAGAATTTAAGTGATGCTATTTTAATGGTTGATAATGGTCAGAAAGAAGTGAGTTCTAGCTTAGGTCATTCATTAATGGAAGGCCATCCTTATGCCGATGATAGATTGGCTCAAGCCGATAGGAATATGAATGATTTGTCAAAGGCAATGGTAAGTGGTGATAAAGAAAGCTTTATAAAAGTGGTGGAGGCTGAAGCTTTGAGCTTGCACGCTTTAATGATGGCTTCTGATCCTTGGTTTATATTGATGAAACCTGAAACTCTAAAAATTTTGCAATTGGTTAAGAAATATAGGGCACAAACAGGTCACTTTTTATGCTTTACTTTGGATGCTGGTCCAAATGTGCATTTGCTCTATGGAAAAGAAAATGAATTGGAGGTGATTAAATTTATCGAGAAAGACTTGAAACCACTTTGTCATCATCACCAAATTATTTACGATACCATGGGAAGCGGACCTGAAAAATTGAAGTAATGATACAAAAGAGCGAAGTTTTTTACGGAAAGATATTATTGTTTGGTGAGTACGGAGTTATTTTTAACTCTATGGCCTTAACCATTCCCTATTCTCACTTTAAGGGAGAATTGAGCTTTATTAGCAAATATAAATACACCGATTTTGAATGGGCAAAAGAAAGTAATCGTTCCTTAAAAGAATATGCCGACCATTTAGTAGAACTACAAAAGACTGGTGGGGCTGGATGTACACTTGATTTAGAAAAACTACAAAGAGATATTAGCAAAGGAATGTATTTCGAAAGTAGTATCCCGCAAGGATATGGTGTGGGAAGTAGTGGTGCGCTTGTTGCTGCTATATATGATCGATATGCTGAAGAAAAGATAAAAAGTGACAGAAGGTTAAGTGCCAAAAGTGTTTTCAGATTGAAAGATATCTTTAGCCGTATGGAGGCTTTTTTCCATGGCAAGTCTTCCGGACTCGACCCTCTCAATTGCTATATTCAATACCCACTCCTCATTCAATCTAATAACGAAATAGAAACCGTAGCCATCCCCCGAAATAAATTTGATAAAAATGGGGCTATCTTTTTAATCAATAGTGGTAAGCCAGGTAAAACAGCTCCTTTGGTGAAGCATTTTCTGGAAAATTATAAAGATGACGATTTTAAGAGGATGGTAAATGAAGAATTTATCCCTACAAATAATGAATGCATCGAAAGTTTATTAGATGGCAGAGGAAACGAGTTCTTTGAGTCCTTGAGTAAATTGAGCCAGATAGAGTTCGACCATTTTCAAAGAATGATACCAGAATCTATAAGCCAGGTTTGGTCACATGGATTAAACTCCGGTGATTATAGTATGAAACTCTGTGGTTCTGGAGGAGGAGGTTTTATGCTGGGTTTTGCCCAGGATTATGACAAAGCTCGCAAAAGTCTAGCCGATAGGGGCGTGGAGATGATTCCTGTTTATCGGAATTCCTAAAGTAAATGGAAGTTGTTGTATGGCCACCAAGGCTCAAGGGCACAAAGAGATGAATAATGCAATTGGTCTCGACCTTTATTCAATCATTCACTCATTAATTCATTCGATCATTGCCATATCTACTGCACCACCAACTTAGTCTCATTCCTATATTGCGAAGCACTTTTGCCTGTAAATTCCTTAAAAAGCTTGTTAAAATGGGAGAAGTTATTGAATCCGCATTCAAAACTGATGTCGGTAATGCTGTTATTGCTTTCCGATAGTAATTTAGTGGCGTGAACAACACGATATTCATTTACTAATTTGGTGAAGGTTTTGCCAGTGGCTTTTTTAAAATAACGACAAAATGCTGGAACTGTCATACTTGCTTCATTGGCTATCTCATCTAAACTAATATGTCTTTCAAAATTATTATTAATGTGCTTATAAATGCGACCAATCTTAGTACTATCCTGGGGACTGATTTCCAAAGCATAACCATCCGCATTAAGCAATAGGTAATCATCACTTAAGGCAAGTTCATTTAAGATTTCTAATAGTAGAAGAATGCGCTGCAAGCCTTTTTGTTTATGTAGTTTCTGTATTTTTGGCCCTATAGCAAGTTTAATTTCTTTTTGAAATTTAATTCCCTTTTTAGCGCGTTCAAATAAACTGGCAATTGCTTTTAATTCGGGTAGCCCTAAGAAAGTCTCTCCTAAAAACTCAGGTTTAAACTGCACTATGGTTTCAGATCCCTTTCTAGTTAATCTATCACTAAAACCATGATGTGGTAAGTTTGCTCCTAACAATAATAGCTGGCTATTGTTAAAATAGGATAGGTGATTCCCTATATGTACTTTCCCCTGACCTTTGTTTACATAAACCAACTCTACTTCAGGATGAATATGCCAAGAAGCTTGATTAACCATTGTTCCAGCATGTTGAAGCACTTTTAGTGAACTTCCAAATTCAGGATTGATATGTTCGAAGGTGGGTTTTTGTGTATTCATATTCTTGTATTTCAAATTCAAAGATAAGGAGATTTTAATCTTATAAATATACAGATTTAACCATAATGTGTATTAAATTAACCTTAATATAGTATTAACATATTGCTAGGGTTAAAATAGTGAATATATTGGTCAATTTTGATGCATTATAAATAAGAGAACTGTTCTACTTTTGCCATGTTATAATTTATTAATTAAAAAGAAAACAATCATGAAAAACGTAATTAAACAAAGTCTAGTAGTACTAGCACTATTTACAGCCATGTTTGCTTATTCAGGCGAGGTAATTACATTTTCTAGTAATGATGTAAATGGAACAAGTTTGGTGAAAGTCGAACAAATTAGTGAGGGAACTCATTTCTCAATTAAAGATCAAGAAGGAATTACACTATACGAAGAGAAAATAGATAATAGTGGTATAGTTTCTAAATTATTAGATTTTAGTACACTGCCCAATGCTGATTATTATTTCGAATTGGATAGTGATGATGAAATTCGAGTAATTCCTTTCTCTGTTGATAAAAGTATTGCAGAGTTTGTTGAGGGTGAGGAATATAGTATTGTTAAGCCTAAAATTGTAGTGGCTGACAACTTAGTACACATAACAAATGAATCGTCTGCGGTTCAAGATATTGATGTAAAAGTGTATTATGAAAACGATGACTTAGCTTTTAATGAATTATTAAAAGATACTGAGGGAGTAAATAGAACTTATGATTTCTCAAGTAGTTTAAAAGGAAGTTATACTATTGTTCTAACCACTGAAGGAAGAAAATTTATTGATAATATTTATATTCCTTAAGATTAATAATACAGATGACAAGAATAAATGAGCACTAGACTAATATATAAATGATGACTCTTTTATTTTATATCGGCATTAACCATTGTAAAATTAAAAGCTTGCTTAACGCTAACTTTTAATAACAAAAGGTAAAACATACGATTTGTTTTGATGTGAAACTGGGGCTGCGGCTCCGGTTTTTTTTGTGAAAAGGTAAGCAAAGCTGCCTGTATCACCTTATATGAAATCCTTCGGTTTGGGAAAGTTCAAACTGAGGCCTACGATAGAGATTTCGATTAAAGAATGGACTCTTTTGTTAAATAAGAATAACATAGTGGTGATTATTTTGTTGTGAACTTGAAATCAGTTCTGGATTTTGAATGAATTTACGCAAAATTTATGAAGAGTTCCAGCGGAAGTCTCTTTCGCCTTATAGTAAAGTCGTTAAACGGAGCAAATGGGTTGTAGGAAATAAAAACAATACTGTTTGACGCTCGTTAGTGACACTCCGAAGGATGTCACTATAAGTAGGAGTTTATTGTTTTTCCAAAAATCCATTTGTGTAGTAGACTTGCTGGTACAGCGGATGTTTTTGTTACACTTTTTCGAAAAAGTGTATGATAAAAAATAATTTTTTCGTGTTATAATTGTGTTTGATGATTGCTCCCTATAGCTTTTAACATGAGCGCTTAATGCCCATTGTATTGTAATTTTGGTATTATTTAGGATAAATTAAAAAGGCCTTCCGTTTTGGAAGGCCTTTTTAAATATCTTATGGTATGTCTACCAAATTACAGCTCTATCTTCAGGAGCTATATATAGCTTATCACCTTCTTTAACACCAAATGCTTCATAGAAAACATCCATATTGTATAATGGAATGTTTACTCTAGCATCGCCAGGAGAGTGAACGTCTTCTTTTAGTCTACGAGCTAATTCTTTGTCAAGGATGTTCGCACGCCAAACACCTGCATAGGCTAAAAAGAAACGTTGTTGTGGAGTGAATCCATCAATTTTTTCAGTTCCTTTTGCTTGTTGTGTTTCTTGGAAAGCTTCCCAAGAAATGTTTAAACCACCAAAATCGGCAATGTTTTCGCCTAAAGTTAACTCACCATCAACATGTAAAGTGTCTAATTCTGGGAAAGCATTGTATTGGTCAATTAATAATTGTGACTTAGCTTCAAATGCGATGGCATCAGATTCAGCCCACCAGTTATTTAAGTTACCATCTTTGTCAAAATTACGTCCTTGGTCATCAAAACCATGTGTCATTTCGTGCCCAATAACAACTCCAATAGCACCGTAATTTACAGCATCATCCTCTTCCATAAAGAAGAAAGGAGGCTGAAGAATTGCTGCAGGGAACACAATTTCGTTAGCATTTGGGCTATAATAAGCATTTACAGTCTGAGGAGTCATTCCCCATTCACTTTTGTCGTAAGGCTTGCCAATTTTTGCTAATTCTTCTTTAACTGAGAATTCTCTTGCATTAGTAATATTAGCATAGTATTGGCCTGGTTCAATGTCAAGTTTACTATAATCCATCCATTTGTCAGGATAACCAACTTTTACATTGATAGCATTGAGCTTAGCATGAGCCAATACTTTTGTACTGTCACTCATCCATTCTAATTTGTCTATTCTGTGACCTAATGAAACTCTTAAGTTAGCCACTAAATCAATCATTCTCTCTTTTGCTTCTGGTGGGAAATGTTTTTCAACATATAATTTACCAATAGCTTCACCCATAGAACCGCTAGTAGAACCTAATACTCTTTTCCATCTTGGTCTTTGTGCTTGCTGTCCACTTAATACTGTGCCGTAGAAATCGAAATCTGCCTTTTCAAAATCTGAGCTTAAGTAATTAGCTGATCTGTTGATCTGATTCCAGATTAAATAGCTTTTCCAAGAATCTAATTTTTCTTGGTCTACCATTTTTGCTACTTCAGTGATGAAACCAGTTTGGCGAACATTAATTTCTTCCAAATCAGCAAAACCTAAAGCTGCAAAATATTGCTGCCAATTAGTTCCTGGAGCCATCTTTTGGAGGTCGGCAACAGGCATTTTGTTATAAGTTTTAAAAGGGTCTCTGTTTTCTAAACGTGTTAAAGAAGCTGTAGCCAAACGAGTTTCAAAAGACATAATTGAAACCGCAGTTTTTTGAGCATCTTTATCAGAATAGCCAGCTAATTTTAACATGGTTACCATGTGCTCCACATAGGCAGAACGCATTTCGGTACTTTGAGGATCTTCGCTGGTATAATAATCTCTATCTGGTAAGCCTAAACCACCTTGATAAAAATTAGCGATAATCATAGAGCTATTTTGGTCATCTTGAGAACCAAAGAAGTAGAAAACTGGATTAATTCCATTCAACTGCATATCTGCTACTAGAGGAAGAATTTCTTCTTTAGATTGAATAGCGTTAATTTTGTCAATAGCAGGTTGAATAGGTTTGATGCCTAACCCATCAATAGCTGTAGTATCCATTCCACTATTGTAGAAATCACCAATCTTTTGTGCGATACTTCCTTTAGGAACATCCGCTTCTGCTGCTTCTAAAATAAGAGCTTTTAACTGTTTTTGGTTTTCATCAGCCAATACAGTAAAAGAACCATATTGGGTCTTATCCCCAGGGACAGGATTGTTTTTTAACCATCCACCGCTAGTATACTGGAAAAAATCGTCACCAGGTTTGATGCTAAGATCCATGTTTTTTTGATCTACAGCTTTAACCGCAGTGCTAGTCGTCTTTTTGCTCGTTTCGGAGCTGCAGGAAACCAATAACATTCCCAAAGCCAAACTCCAAATTGAAGCTTTAAATGTAAAATTCATTCTTTTTTAATTAAGGTTTAACAATAAACGGTGGTTTTACTATTATCTATTGTTTATAAGGTGTTTACTAAAATTCAATCTCTAAGTTTAAAACATCTTTTAGCTTACGGAGGTTAGGATTCTTTTTTGCCATTTGCTCAAATTTTTCTATGGGTCCGTCTGCCTTGAAATTTTCGGTGGCTAAAATAGTTGTTTTTATTTTAATCTTATAATTATTTAATTGTGTCCTGAGTTTCATTAATAAAACCTCTGCATGGTTCATCAAATCTTGCTCTTGAGCTTTGTTGTAGAATTTAAACTCAATTTCTTTGTCATTTATTAGTGAGGGTTTCTCTGAGCGTAACACAGATTTTAAACTAGGTTGCCCGTCCAACTCATTGATAAATGTACTCACAATCTCGTCCAGTCTTTCTTTATCAATAGAATCAGCTATGTTTTCCTTACCGATCATATATGCTACTGGATCCTCCTCTGCTTCTACTTCTTTTTTCTCATCATTTAAAGAATATCCTAATCCTTTACTGAATCCTCTGTTTATTTTTCTTTTTAGAGGCTTGGGCTTATTTTCTTGAGGAGGCTTTGAAGGAGAAGCTTTGCTGTTGTCAACAGGCTTTTCATTTGCTGAATTGGCAGGTTCTACAGGTTTAGGTTCGGTTTGACGAGTAGGTGGAGAACCAGTATTTACAGTAACCGAATCGTTAGATTTTGTGATGGGAGAAATATGGCTTATTGTAAAAGCTTGTAAATTAGCTAGTAAGCTTTCTGGGACTTCATTTTTTTTTAGGTCAAATCTTTTTTTTTCAGCCCCGTTTTTGTCAAATAGGCCAGAAGCCAGACCACACATTTGCATCAAGCTTAATTCTAGCAGCAATCTTTTATTATTGCTCATTCTGTAATTAATATCGCTCTGATTATTTATATCCAGACATTTTATTAAAAATCCAGTATTAAATTGAGGAGCTTGTTGACGATATTTCTCTTTGATATTATTAGAAGTATCCATTAAGTCAATAGTAGCTTCATCTCGGCTTATCATCAACGATCTTAAGTGCTCGCCTAATCCTATAATGAAATGTTGACCATCAAATCCCTTGTCAATAATTTGATTCAATAAGACCAAAGCACTACTGATGTTTCCTTGTAGAACCTCTGTAGTGATTTTAAAGAAATAGTCTTGATCTAATACATGAAGGTTTTCAACCGCTTTATCATAAGTCAAATGGCCAGAAGTAAAGCTCACCAATTGGTCAAAAATAGAAAGAGCATCCCTTAATGCACCATCAGCTTTCTCGGCAACGAGGTGCAAGGCATCTTCTTCGGCTGTTACTCCTTCACTTTTGGCCACATAAGCTAAATGCTTAGCCATATCACTAATGGTAATTCTATTAAAGTTGAATACCTGACAACGCGATAAAATAGTTGGGATAATTTTATGACGCTCGGTAGTTGCTAAGATAAACTTAACATAAGTTGGTGGCTCCTCTAAAGTCTTCAAAAAAGCATTGAAAGCTTGAGTAGAAAGCATATGAACCTCATCGATGATATAGATTTTGTATTTACCAACCTGAGGAGGGATTCTTACTTGTTCCACCAATTGACGAATATCATCTACACTATTATTAGAGGCAGCATCGAGTTCATATATATTAAATGAAGAATTGGTAGCAAAAGATTTACATGATTCACACTCATTACAGGCTTCAGTATTGGCCACGTCGAGGTTCATGCAGTTAATTGTTTTGGCAAAAATACGAGCAGTAGTAGTTTTACCAACACCTCTAGGTCCAGTAAACAAGTAAGCTTGCGCCAAATGATTGGTGTTAATGGCATTCTTCAAAGTGTTGGTGATGCTTTGTTGCCCCACTACAGTATCAAAGGTTGCTGGTCTGTATTTTCTCGCCGAAACAATGAAATTCTCCATAGGATTGCAAAAATAGGAAAATCTTTGATGATAGGGGGGTGGATATGGATTAATTTTATGCTTTCTTCCACTATAGCTCTTATAGATTTGTAATCCATAGTTTGAAAGTGTTTTGTCTATTACTATAATTGCTTACAATTCTATTCAAATTGATAAAGCTGCGGTTGATTTGTAATCTGGTGCCATTACTGCTGAATAATAATTTGCTAATAAGAATACGTGTCATTTTATTTGTATTCTAATTCATAGTTTGGTTAGCAATAATTTACCATGGGTTTTAACCCATGGTAAATTGCAGATAATGATAGAAAAGCCGATGGGGAAATCTGAGGAATAAAACAGAAAGGCAACGCGGCTTTGTTTGAGGTTTATAGAAGTGTATCAAAATAAAACCTAGGTGAAGAGTCGGCAGGATGACATTTCTTCTAAGCTAAATTAACTAGCCGACTTTGAATTCTTGAGGAAAGCAATTACAAAACTTAAGAATTATTGTAATAATAGATTAAATTGAATCTATAAACTAAATGCCATGCAATCGACATTCGATTTACAGGATCTAATATTCCCTATTACTGTAAGTTTTATTTTTGACTATAATAGATTTGGTGATTTTGAATTTTATAAGGGTTTTATTTTAAAGCGCGTTGAATATTGATGAGAAAAACCCAAATGCATGCATAAGATAACTATCATTATTAATCTAAATATTTCAACAAAAGGGATTCGGGGTCAGTCAGGTTTTTATATTTCGGACTTTCTCTACCAAAATCACTGTTTTGTGTGATTTTTCCGAGATTTTTTTGTAAACTTGCACATGTTTAATTAGGCCAGAATACTGAGATTTGGATTATTTACCTAAAAGAATGATTTTGAAGCATATAAAGCTACTTTTAATTGCCCTGACCATAAGCGGTTTTGCCCTTAAATCAAGTGTGGCACATACTGATCACACCCACGAACACAACGAAAACATACACGAAGTTGCCGATGAGGAAGCTTTTGACGCCGGTAAAATGATTATCGAGCACGTCGTAGATTCCTATGAATGGCATATTCTGAATTGGGGACATACCCATGTTTCGGTACCTCTTCCAATATTAATTTGGCATGACGGACAGTTATTGTCATTTATGTCTTCTGCTTTTGTTGATCATGATACCCATCATAAAGTTCCAGTATTTTTTGATGCCAATGGCGCAATGATACATTATGATGGACATGGACCAAATGCTGCTTTTGCATTGGCTATTTTGCAAGATGGTAGTCATAAAGGTAAAATTGCCTATATAGATGTCAATAAATACATGGCTTCTCATGAAATAGTCGAAATAACAGAAGGTGGACTGCCATGGGATTTTTCTATCACTAAAAATGTGGTGGCGCTTTGGTTTAGCATTATTTTGATGCTCTGGATTTTTGTAAGCGTAGCTAAAAGCTATAAAACAAGAAAAGGAATGGCTCCTAAAGGTATGCAAAGTGTGGTAGAGCCTCTCATAGTTTTTGTCCGCGACGATATTGCGAAGTCTTCTATTGGTGAAAAGAATTATCAAAAATACGTACCCTATTTACTTACCATTTTCTTCTTTATTTTCTTTAATAATCTTTTGGGTTTGATTCCTATCATTCCTGGAGGAGCCAATTTAACAGGGAATATTGCTGTAACTGGTGTTTTAGCCCTATTCACATTTGTAATTACAACCTTTAGTGCCAATAAAAATTATTGGGTACATATTGTAAATACACCGGGTGTGCCTTGGTGGTTGAAGTTTCCAATTCCATTGATGCCTATTGTGGAAATCATGGGAGTGTTTACTAAGCCATTTGTATTGATGGTGCGTTTGTTTGCCAATATCACAGCAGGTCATATTATTGTATTGGGCTTTATGAGTTTGATATTTATTTTTGGGGCTATGTCTCCAGTGGCAGGTTATGGTGTGAGTATTGTAAGTGTTGCTTTTGCAATTTTTATGTCAGTACTGGAATTCTTGGTAGCATTAATCCAAGCTTATGTATTTACATTATTGTCAGCTCTTTATTTTGGTGCTGCTTTAGAGGAACATCATTAAGAAATAGAAATATATTACTAATCAATAAATAAACAATTATGTCTTTATTAACCATTTTATTGCAAGCTGTGGCTGATTTATCTCCATATGCAAAATTAGGTGCCGGTATTGGTGCTGGTATTGCTGCTATTGGAGCCGGTATGGGAATTGGTCAAATTGGTCGTGCTGCAGTTGAATCTATTGCACGTCAGCCAGAAGCAGTTGATGACATTCGTTCTAATATGATTGTTGCCGCTGCCCTTATCGAAGGTGTAGCTTTCTTTGCTATTGTGGTTTGTCTCTTGATTTTATTCTTGTAGTCAACCGTGTTTCAAGTATCCTGACGGTGGGTCAGGATGCTTGATTTTTTAATTGTTCATTTATAAACAAAAAGATATATGGAATTAGTTAGTCCCGGTTTTGGATTGATATTTTGGATGTTGGTGTCTTTCAGCATTTTGCTGTTTATCACTTTTAAGTTTATTTGGCCTGCTATATTGGGTGGATTAAAAGAGCGTGAAGATGAAATCGCCAATTCCTTAGAAGAAGCTAAAAAAGCTCGTGAAGAGATGAAAAATCTTCAGTCTGATAATCAAGCCTTAATAAAAGAAGCTAAAAATCAGCGCGACGAGATTCTGAAAGAAGCTAAAACTTTAAAAGAAGACATTCTGAAAGAAGCAAAACAACAAGCTACATTAGAAGGTCAACGTTTGGTAGAAGAGTCTAAGAAACGTATTCAGCAAGAGAAAATGGCAGCCATTACGGAGTTGAAAAACGAAGTAGCAGACCTATCTATCAGTATTGCCGAGAAACTTATTAAGACAGAACTATCTGCCGATACTAAGAAGAAGGACTTGATGGACAAGTTGATTAAAGACGCTGACAAGCAACTAAACTAAATAGAGATGAATCAAACACGCTTAGCAAACAGATACGCCAAAGCGCTTTTTGAGCTGGCTCTGGAACAGAAAAAGTTAGAAAAAGTTGGTGAAGATATGATTCTTATTTCTCAAACCATTGCCGAGAATAAAGAGCTAGAATCTATGCTCAAAAGCCCGGTGATAAAGTTAGAGAAAAAGGAGAATGTGATGAAAAGCCTTTTTGGCAAATCCACAGATCCTATCAGCCTGCGTTTTATGATGTTGGTTGCTAAAAAAAGTAGAGAAGAATATTTGGCTTATTTCGCTAAAGAATTCACCGATATATATAACGATTATAAAGGCCTTATTGATGCATGGGTTTCTACTTCTGGATCTATCGATAAAGAAGTGAAAGACTCCATTATGGTCCTCCTCAAAAAAATCTCTGGTAAAACTGTTGTATTGCATGAAAATGTAAATACCGATCTACTAGGTGGTTTTATTGTAAAGGTTGGCGATTATCAGTACGATGCCAGCACTCGTACTTTAATGAGGAAATTAAAAGAAGATTTTTCGAAGAATCTTTTTGTAGCGAAAGTTTAATTTAGAAGAAAATAGAAAAAAAGATAAAGATATGGCTCAAATCAAACCCGCTGAAGTATCAGCAATACTAAGACAAGAGTTAGCAGGTTTTAAAGATGAAGCACAATTAGAAGAAGTTGGTACTGTTCTCCAAGTAGGGGATGGTATTGCTCGTGTTTATGGTCTTACCAATGCTCAAGCCGGCGAGTTGGTCGAGTTTGAAAAAGGTGGACTTAAAGGTATTGTATTGAATCTTGAAGAAGATAATGTTGGTATCGTATTATTAGGTGATGCCGATACTATTACAGAAGGTGATACCGTAAAAAGAACCAAATTAATTTCTTCTATCAATGTTGGTGAAGGAATGCTCGGTCGTGTGATCGATACTCTTGGTAATCCAATTGATGGTGCAGGTCCAATTGAAGGTACAACTTATGAAATGCCTTTGGAACGTAAAGCACCTGGTGTTATTTATCGTCAGCCTGTTAGTGAGCCATTACAAACTGGTATTAAAGCTATCGATGCAATGATTCCTATTGGTCGTGGTCAGCGTGAGTTAATCATTGGTGACCGTCAGACTGGTAAATCAACTATTGCTATTGATACCATTATCAACCAGAAAGAATTTTATGATAAAGGAGAACCTGTATATTGTATTTATGTAGCATCTGGACAAAAAGGTTCCACTGTTGCTAATACCATGCAGATTCTTAAAGAAAAAGGAGCTCTTGATTATACTGTGATTGTTTCTTCTACAGCATCTGACCCAGCTGCTATGCAATATTATGCTCCGTTTGCTGGTGCTGCTATTGGTGAGTATTTCCGCGATACCGGAAGACCTGCTTTAGTGGTTTATGATGATTTATCGAAACAAGCTGTCGCTTATCGTGAGGTGTCTCTTTTATTAAGAAGACCTCCAGGACGTGAAGCTTATCCTGGTGATGTTTTCTATCTTCACTCAAGATTATTAGAGCGTGCTGCTAAGGTTATCGATAATGATGAGATTGCTAGTCAGATGAATGACTTACCAGATAGCTTGAAAAAAGTAGTAAAAGGAGGAGGTTCTTTAACTGCACTTCCTATTATTGAAACGCAAGCGGGTGATGTTTCTGCATATATTCCTACCAATGTAATTTCTATTACTGATGGTCAGATTTTCTTAGAGTCAGATTTATTCAACTCAGGTATTCGTCCAGCTATTAACGTAGGGGTATCAGTATCACGAGTAGGTGGTTCTGCGCAGATTAAGCCTATGAAAAAGGTAGCGGGTACTTTGAAATTAGACCAAGCCCAGTATCGTGAATTAGAAGCTTTCGCTAAGTTTGGTTCTGATTTAGATGATGCTACTCTTGCAGTATTAGAAAAAGGTAAGCGTAACGTTGAAATCTTAAAGCAAAACCTATTCTCTCCAATGACGGTGGAGCATCAGGTAGCTATTATTTACTGTGGAACAAAAGGATTGTTAAAAGATGTTCCAGTGAATAAAATTTCCGATTTCCAAGCTGACTTTTTACATCATTTGGATAACAACCATGCCGCTACCATGAAAGCTATTGCAGCTGGAAAATATACCGATGAAGTTACAAAGGTGTTATCAGAGGCAGCAGCAACTGTATCAGAGAGATTTAAATAAGATATTAAACATAATTCTTTAGCATGCCGAACTTAAAGGAAGTAAGAACGAGGATAGCCTCTGTTAATTCGACCCAGCAAATTACCAGCGCCATGAAAATGGTGGCAGCAAGTAAGTTGCGTCGTGCACAGAATGCTGTTGTCAATATGCGCCCTTATGCCAATAAATTGAATGAGATATTGCAAAATGTTTCCTCAAGCTTGGACTCAAGTGAAGATAATGTATATGGTGAAGAAAGAGCTTTGAAAAAAGTACTTTTAATTGCTGTAACTTCAAATAGAGGACTTTGTGGAGCTTTTAATGCAAACATCATCAAGCAAACTCGTCATATGATGGAGGAGGAGTATAGTGATTTACATAAGAATGGAAATGTGGATGTGATGACCGTTGGAAAGAAAGCCAGTGAGGCTTTTGCAAAAATGGGAGACAATCATGTGGGTTCTTATGATGAATTCTGGGATGATTTAACATTTGAAACTGTATATCCTTTGGCAGAGGAATTATTGACTAAATTCAAGAAGAAAGACTACGATAGAGTAGTAGTGGTTTATAATATGTTTAAGAATGCAGCCACACAGTTGGTAACTTCTGAGCAGTTATTGCCAGTGATACAAGCGGAGAAGGATGAAAACGAAGCAGAATCTAATTACCTTTTTGAGCCTTCGAAGGAAGAGATTTTAGGAAGTTTGATTCCTACCATTTTGAGGATGCAGTTTTATAAAACTTTGCTCGACTCGTTTGCTTCGGAACATGGTGCTCGTATGACATCGATGCAACAAGCTACTGATAATGCTCAGGAAATGTTGCGTGATCTTAAACTCAGCTACAACAAAGCTCGTCAGGCTGCTATTACTGGAGAAATTCTAGAAATTGTAGGTGGTGCTGAAGCTTTAAAGAATGCCTAATTAAATAGACTCCTCTTATTGAGGTTTTAGATAGTTTCTGCAAGAAAACTCCGATAACTGCGTTCTACTTTTTCTGAAAACAGTCATTGACAAAAGTCAACTCCTTGATTTACATAAAAAGAAAGCCTTGTTCTCGAAGCTTTCTTACGAGAGACAAAGGAAAAATTGCAGTTTTCTTGCTGACAATAGATATATGAAGAGTTACTTTTGTGAAAAGGTGGCTCTTTTTTTAGTGTTTTGGTTTCATGCTGGTATGAAGAACTGCTTCGATTAGAATAGTTTTGAACACTTTAAAATTATAGGGAGCACGGGGATATCCTACTTTATTGCTAAAACCCACTTGATAAAAAATCATCAATACAAATGGAGTATATCGGAACTTCACTTGATTTTAAACACTAAATAGTATGATTAACCATTTCAAATTCAAAAAGAAGTATTTCCTCAGGAAAACTCTATCTTTTTTTCTCTATAGTTGAGGCCATCAAAGTCCGTAGCTTTAATGCTTTTTCGTTAGTAATCAATGTGTTTCCTTTATGATTCTCATATTCAGTTTATAAACAAATGTTTGAAACAAAGAAAATGCTGAAAGGTAACAAACAAGCAAAGGACTAATTGACCTTTCTACTGCTCATTTTTCACAGTGTAGTGAATGGAAGGCGGATCCAAATCAGGCATGAATATGCTTGATTCCGCCTGGAATGAAATGGTATTATTCGACCATAGGGAGAATAATAACACCTTGAAAAATGTGCCCTTTCTTTTGGTTCTTTTCTTTGGGCAATCAAAGAAAAGAATAAGTAAATAAATTCAAACAGATTCTATTTACTGCTTGTCCCCATGAAAATTAATATGATCCATATTTTTTTCTCAGGCACTTTTTCGAAAAAGTGCAGCAAAAACAGCCGCTGTATCAGTAAGTCTACTCCACAAAAGGATTTTCGGAAAAACAATAAACTCCTCCTTATAGCAACATCCTGCGGAGTGTCACTAACGAGCGTCAAACAGTATTGTTTTTATTTCCTTCAATCCATTTGCTCCGTTTAACGACTTCCTGATAAGGCGGAGGAAGACTTCTTTTCGAAGTCTTTATAAACTTTGCGTAGATTCAAACTAAATACATAGATCGGTGTTCTTATTTATAAACCTAAATTAAATCTCGAAAACTAAGGGCATCACCTTTCCTAAAGCTAGGTGGTCCTGCTTTACACAAGAGTACTGTATTCAATGCTTATGTAATGAAGGGTTTGGTGTTTTTTTTATAAAGACTAGAGCCTGTCCATAAACACTACTCATTCCAATCCACTTCCTGCTTCTTATACTCACGCATCTGTTTGGTAGGCTCAATAATTGAATATCCTTTCCATAAATCATCATGGAATTGTTCAATATATTGAATTTTCATCTTTTTAGGCTGACTAAATTGAGCAAAATCTTCATTGCTCACTTTTTCATGATTTAGGAAGAGCACTTCTACTGATTCTTCGGATTGGGCTGCCATCTTTAGTTTCAGCTTCATTTCTTTTAATGTTTTATTGACTAGCCAACGCTTTCTTTTCTTGATTAACTGAAGGCTTCTGTTGATGGTGAAATGTTTACCAGCTTTCTTTGAAAAATATTTTAATTGATAGCTGTCCCCTATTTTTTCAAAATAAATAGATGCTTTAAAATAATCCTCTGTATAGCCAATTCCCAATAAATGGATATCTGTACCCGTTTTACCTTCTGCATACTCGTAATCGGCTTTAATGAGTGCGTAGGACTCAGTGGAAACATAAACTCTTCCAATAAACTCACCACCACTTTTAGGGGTGAAAT
>JADGDY010000265.1 GCA_016744655.1 Bacteroidales bacterium
ACTTAAACTACTCGATTGTGCTACTATATTGCCATCGGCATCTTTCAAATCCCAGCTATTTAAGAATGGCCACTCGTCCGTCCTAAATTCAATAGAAGGATTAGTTCCAATAACTGGAGCACCATTAAATGAATGGGAGATTTCATCATTACTGGCATCCTCATCATCCGAATTGTTTGGATTACTAGTTGTAATAACTAGATTATTGTTTTCTGCTTGTGCATTAAACTCCATTTCTGGTAAATAAACTACTTCTTGTTCAAAAGGATTTAATTCGCCTGTCCAATGATAAGTTTCAGTACTACCATTATTGATATGGTATTCAATATCGAGTTCAGATAAAACTTGCCCTGCACTATTTCTAATTCTTACCACCGGTGCTAAATGGTTTCCACAATGGTTTTCAGCCAATTCTAATATCATATCGGCTGAGGCGTCATTAGTTTCAGTAACATTGGCAATAGAGATTTTATCGCCTTGAAAGATTTCTCTGGTTTCATGATCTTGTACAAAGGCTAATAAACTAAGGTAGTCAGGGTCCCAGTCCGTTTCAATTTCAAAGTCAAAATCTAAGACAATTTCATCGGTGCTGGAGAAATCTAAAACTGTTCCATTATAATCGTTAAGCATTTTTCTCACCACATCGTAGAGCTTTTCTTCCGATTTCCATGCAAAGTCAATATTGGTTTCAGTTAGAGATAATTGTAATCGTAAATCGGAGGAGGCTATTTCTGATTCTTTTGTGATAGTTATTTGAGCAGAGTAACTATTGTCGCCATTCCAGTTGTAGGAGATATTTAAGCTCACTGGCGATAACTCTTCATTCCTATTATAAAAGCTGGTCACATAACCATCATAACCATCATCCCAAACAGGAATTTCAATACCATCGAAAATAACAGTTGGATATCCAGTGATATAACTAGAATAGTATTGATTGCGACCATCGGAATCTGGGTTCTCAAATATGGGGTCAGAATAAACACCAGCGGAGTGATAACTCACCACTATTACATTGGCATCTTCATTATCTATTAAATCATGAATATTGTGAACTGCAGATGGACAAGCACCACAGTATATTCCGGTAAATTTTTCGATCACCACATTTTGTTTGGCAACTTGAGCCATACTAGTAATAAAACTAAGGCTGATAATAAAAGAGAGAAGATATTTCATTCTTGAAAATTTTGTTGTTTAACTATTGTTATGCAAACATAGTTTTTAAGGTGTAAATAAGGTAAAAGACTACTATGACAACTAGTGACCAAGAGAAAATAAATGATGTCATTGATTGTCATAGGGGATAATTTTGTGTTTAAGTTTCAATAAGTCAAATTTGTAGCTCATCAAATAAAACAAAAACATGAGAAAAATATACGTACTTATTTTCGTCCTAATATCAGCTAATTTATTTTCGCAATCTCTAGAAGTAGAAGAATCAAAGAAAGCATTATTGTTTAAAGGAACCGCCTCTTGGTGTGGTCCTTGTGGATATTATCATGGTGTTACAGATGAAATCTATAATAATTACTCAGAAAGCATTTTGTTTTTAAATGGTCATGTCGCCACAAGTTCTGTTGGTGATAATTACTCAGGAGACATGCATAATCTATTAAATGGTGCTGGTGGAATTCCAAGTTATAGTTTATCTGGGGTTCATTTAGCGCTTTGGCCTCCAACTGTCGAAATGATTTTAGAGGAGTCTGAGGTGTTTTTCGCTAATCCTGTCATTGCAAATATTGCCTTTAACTATGAGATTGTAGGTAACGAACTTACAGTAAATACTACCACTAAGTTTTTTCAAGATGCCAGTGCCGATAACTTTTATGTGGGTGCCATGTTAGTGGAAAATAACATATTGGTAAATCAGAAGGTTGATGATGTATATGAAGAGATGTTGCAACATAGAATACAAAGAACCGTACTCGGAGAATTGATTGATTTGGGAGAAGGAAAGAAGCTTTGGGCTGATGAAATTGCTACTGGTGCTATTACTGCTGGGACAAGCTTCGACCATAGTTTGTCTGCCACATTAAACAATAGCTGGGATGTTGCAAATTTAGAACTTATCGTTGTTGTCTGGCAACGAACAGGTGTTGAATTTAGAGCTTTAAGTAGTGAAGATGTTCCACAAATCATTGATGCTGTTTCGGATGAACAAGAAGAATTAGAGTTTTCTATTTTTCCAAATCCTTGTAATGAAGTATTGACTATTTCTATGGAAGAAGGAGGGGATACAGAAATTACCATCATTGATAACTTAGGCAGAGTATTAAAACAAGAAACTTCAAGCACAACCATAACTAACATTGATGTTTCACAATTAGAAAAAGGAGTTTATTTTGTGAAAATAAGTAATGCTAATAAAACATTTACCAAAAGTTTGCTCATACAGTAGATGATTTTTTGATAATGATTTCAGGTTTATAAGGCTATTATAGTTTTATGAGCCTGATTTTTTTTGCCTCAATTTTTATAAAAGCTGCAAGAAAAATAAAAAATATAAAAAGGCTGAAGGCCTGTCATAACATAGCCTAGTTGCCCTAGACTATAAGTAATCTGTATAAATAAAAGTCGCCAGATAACAATCCCGAATAACCATCAATGTACAGCGACGATAACAATAGTTAGAAAAGGTAAATGAAAGGGCTTTTGAGATTAAATCAGTGCAAAGCTCTAAGATATTAAACCTTAGATAAGAAGATAAACAAATCATCGCCAGATTCTAAATTCAGCTTCTTCCTCAATCTATTTCGTCTTTTGTTTATCGCAACTGTGGTAATATTTAATATCTGAGCTATTTCTTTCGAAGATAAATTGATACGTAAATAGGCACAGAATTTCAGCTCATCAGAACTTAGCTCAGGGTAATTATCAATCAAACGATTAAAAAAACCATGGTGTACCTTCTCAAAATGTAATTTAAAGTCGTGCCAGTCCTTATCTAAATTAATGCTATTGTTTATTTCTTTTACCGATTCTGACATCATTCTATCAGGATTACTTTCATTACCTTCCAAATGCTTTTGCATCGATTTTTTAAGGTTAGATAAAATCTCATTTTTGCTGATGACATAAAGGGCAATGGTAGATAATTCCCTTTCCTTATGATTAATCTCCGATTCTAATTTCTCTTGATGTAGTTTGTTGATTTTCTCTTTAGATTCCAGTTCTTTCTTTTGAAAAATAAGCCTATTATTTTCTTCCTCTATGTTTTTAATTTCCAATTCATTCATTCTATTGGTTTGGGAAAAGAGGAGGGTTTTCTGTTTTAGAGATGTGTTTTTAAAGTGATAAAGAAAAACAAGTAAAATGAGTATGAGCAATAACAGTCCAACGAGTACAACAGTAAATTTAAACCTTATAGCTTTTTCCTGTTCTTTCTTTAAGGCCAGTTCCTTTAACTCTTGAATTTCAATTTCCTTTTGTTTGGTTTCGTATTTGGTCTGAATCTCATATAGTTGTTTCTGTGTATTGGAATTAAATATGATTTCTTTTAGTTCAGTATAGTCACGATAGTATTGGAAGGCCTCGCTAGTTAAATTCATTTTCAAATAGGATTCACT
>JADGDY010000107.1:0-11883 GCA_016744655.1 Bacteroidales bacterium
GTCGTATAGATTATATGTCTCTAAAACTTGAAAACCAAGAACGAGAGAAAGAATTAGAAAAGTTGGCTAATGAACAGAAAGTATACACGTTAGAAAACAGGACGAAAAGAAACCGTTTATTTTTTATTATTATTGTTTTAATTATTATTCTTGTTTTCTTTGTTTGGCTGTATTTTTTAAATCAACGTTCTCAAAAACAAATTAAACAGCAATATAATGTACTATTGGATAGCGAACAAAAAATAAAAGCACTCCTCGATGCGAGTTTTGATTCAACCATACTTGTCGATATTCATGGCAAAATTGTAACTGCCAATTCAAATGACCTAAATGGCTTTCTTCCCGATCAAAGTAATATTCTCAATAAGTCTATTTATAGTTTCTTTAAACAAACCAATAAAGTTGTACTCGAAAAATTTGCAGAATTGGTATTAAGTTCAAAAACCTATAAGGAGCTCCATGTTGTTGATGACAAAAATATTTTCAATATAAAAATAAGCCCAATTATCGATATCAATCAAAACATCGTATCCTTAGCATTCTACATAAAAGACATTACTCAAATAGAAAAAGACAAGAAAGAAAAACGTAAAATGGAAGGGCAACTTATCCAAACTCAAAAGATGGAAACCATCGGTACAATGGCAGGAGGAATTGCCCATGATTTCAATAATTATTTAGCAACGATAAAAGGCTATATCGATATGTCTTTAGAAGATATTGAAAAAGACCATCATGTTCATACCTATTTGAGCAATGCCATGAAAGCCGTGACACTTTCACAACAAACCGTACAAAAACTATTAACTTTTAGTAGGGGTAAAGATGTGATAATGGATAAAATCTCTTTTGACCATTTATTAACAGATAGTATTGATATCATTAGAGGTTCTAAACCTAAAAATATTGATCTAGTTTATCCTAAAGAGAAATTTAATATCGAATTACTTGCAGATAGAAATCAAATCACCCAAGTTATCATCAACATTATAACAAATGCTTTTCATGCCATTGATGACCATGATGGAGTCGTAAAATTAGAAGCAATACCAAACATGACTTTAGCTGAATTTGAAAAGAAAAAAATGATTTGTATAAAAATTTCAGATAATGGTATTGGTATGGAAAGAGAAACTATTCAGAGAGTATTTGAACCTTTTTTTACTACAAAAGAAGTTGGTAAAGGAACAGGCCTTGGATTATCTGTAGTATCTGGAATAGTTAAACAACATAGTGGTAAGATAACCGTGGATTCTGAATTTGGAAAAGGAACAATATTTTCATTATATTTACCAATAATTTAATTGTATTTACCAAAAAACACAAGCATGAAAAAGATATTATTAATTGATGACGATACTCATTTTAGAGAAATGTTCGCTGTTCTCTTAAAACGCAATGATTATACAGTGATTGAAGCTGGAGACGGTAGATATGCCAAAGAATTGTATAACGAACACCAACCTGATTTGGTGATTACTGATATTATCATGCCCGATAAAGAAGGTATTGAAACCATACTCGATTTAAAAAAAGAATATCCTCAAATAAAAATAATTGCCGTATCTGGTGGAGGGAGAACGAATGCGATGGATAACCTTAGATCTGCTCGATTACTAGGTGCTAGCTTAACCTTCGAAAAACCTTTTGAGAATAAGGAAATCTTAGAAGCCATAACTAAGCTGATCGCCTAGTATATTGTTATTCAAAAAACAATAAGTCAACCTGCTACATATCTGTTTTTTACGATATTATCCTAAAAATCACAAGCTTATTTAGAATGAAATTTAGAAGCCTTCTAAACAGCTCTGTATCTTTTTGATTTACTGATGTTTATATTTTATTATTTCGGAAGAAAATATTTCACTACCCATACTATGTTGATTTACTGATATTTACAACACGCTCTCAAAGCCCATCAAAAGCAAGGACTATACAAGTAATGTTTCTATTTTTGTCCATCAACCTGTTTTAGTTGAGTATAACAAAATTACAAACAAAACATAAATACCGTGAACGAAGTTATTATTTATGCCGTAAGTTCTCTAGGGGTTTTAGCCATTGTTGCTGCAGTCATTCTCTATTTTGTAGCGCAAAAATTCAAAGTATTTGAAGATCCGCGAATTGACGATGTGGAAGAAGTATTACCGAGCGCCAATTGTGGTGGCTGTGGTTATGCTGGTTGTAGAGCTTTTGCTGAAGCCATTGTAAAAGAAGGCACTCTTGAAGGCTTTAATTGTCCTGTTGGAGGAAGCGATATAATGGTTGATGTAGGTAAGGTGATGGGCATGGAAGCCGATATGGCCGAACCACAAATAGCCGTTGTCAGATGTAGTGGTTCTGTCGTAAATTCTCCAGCCAAAGTTAAATACGATGGTATTTCTAACTGTGCTGCCGCTGCAACTGTATTTTCTGGTGAAGGTGGATGTTCTTTTGGTTGTTTAGGATTAGGCGATTGTGAAGTCTCTTGTGATTTCGATGCCATCCACATCAACCCTGAAACCATGTTACCTGAAGTTACTGCAAACTGTGTGGCTTGTAATGCATGTGTTGTGGCTTGTCCAAAAGACATTATCGAACTCAGAAACGTTGGCAAAAAAGAACGTAGAATCTATGTTGCCTGTGTGAATGAAGAAAAAGGTGCGCCAGCTAAGAAAAACTGTGATGTAGCCTGTATCGGTTGTGCGAAATGTTTCAAAGTTTGTCCTTTCGATGCCATTGAAATGAAAAACAACAGAGCTTATATCGATTTTGAAAAATGTAAGCTATGTAGAAAATGTGAACCAGTTTGTCCTACAAATGCCATTCACGAAATCAATTTCCCTCTCAGAAAGCTAAAACCAGAAGGTGAAAAACCTGCTGCTAAAAAAGCTGCCCCTGCAAAAGCAGCAGTGGCCGAAAAAGCTGCTCCTGCTCCAAAAGCAGAAAAAGAGGTAAAGAAAGTTGAAGAGCCAGTTGCAAAAAAGGACTCTGAAACAAAAGAAAATGAAGAAAAAGCTTAATTCTCTATATAATTTAAAAGGGGTATTAAATGAAGACTTTTAAACTTGGTGGTGTACATCCACCCGAAAACAAATTATCGGCTCAAGCAGCCATTGAATATCTTCCGCTACCGAAGCAAGTGATAGTTCCTATTGGTCAACACCTTGGAGCTCCTGCTACACCAGTAGTAAAAAAAGGGGATGAAGTAAAAGTAGGACAGCTATTGGCAAAAGCCAGTGGTTTTATCTCTGCTAACATACATTCTCCAGTTTCTGGTAAGGTATTTAAAATCGATAGTGTCTACGATTCAAGTGGATATCGTAAACCTTCTATCATCATTAATGTGGATGGTGATGATTGGCTCGAGAATATCGATAAAAGCAAAGACATCGTAAAAGATATCAAGCTTTCAAACAAAGAAATCGTTGACAAGATTAATGAGATGGGTGTAGTAGGGCTCGGTGGCGCTACCTTCCCTTCTTTCGTGAAGTTAATGGTTCCGGAAGGAAAGAAAGTAGAATATCTAGTGATTAACGGAGTGGAATGTGAACCATATCTTACTTCCGACCATCGCCTCATGCTAGAGCGTGGAGAGGAAATGATGATTGGTATTTCCATCCTTATGAAAGGCCTTAATGTTGAAAAAGCCTTAATCGGCGTAGAAAACAATAAGCCTGACGCCATTGAGGAGCTTAAAAAGCTAGCTAAGAATTTCAAAGGAGTAGAAATCCACCCTCTTAAGGTGCAATATCCTCAAGGAGGTGAAAAGCAGTTGATTCAAGCCATTACGGGTAGAGAAGTTCCTTCTGGTAAACTTCCTCTAGAAGTAGGATGCGTGGTTAATAATGTTGGTACTGCTCTTGCCGTTTATGAAGCTATTCAAAAAAACAAGCCCTTAATTGAGCGCGTGGTTACCGTAACTGGAAAATCTGTTAAGAAGCCATCTAACTTTATGGTTAGAATTGGAACTCCAGTGAAAGAACTCATAGAAGCTGCTGAAGGTTTACCAGAAGATACAGGTAAAATCATCAATGGTGGCCCAATGATGGGTAAAGCATTATTAAACACAGATGTTCCTGTAGTTAAAGGTACTTCTGGCATTTTAATTATGCCTGACAAAGAAAGTAAGCGTGGAGATACAAGCAATTGTATTCGTTGCGCCAAATGTGTTCAGGTATGTCCTATGGGATTAGAGCCAGTTTACCTTTCGAAAACTTCCAAACTTCAAATGTTTGATAAGGTAGAAGCCGAAAGAGTAATGGACTGTATTGAATGTGGTTCTTGCTCGTATACTTGTCCTGCTAATATTCCTCTTCTCGACTTCATTAGGTTTGGAAAGAATAAAGTAGGTGGAATAATCAGGAATAGAAATAAGAAATAAAACGATAAGAAAAGATGAGTTTATTAACAGTATCTGCATCCCCTCACGTTCATGGCGACATGTCGACCAAGAAAATTATGTGGGGAGTAGTATATGCCATGATTCCGGCCATGCTGGTTTCCATATACTTCTTTGGCCTCGATGCCATGCGTGTTATTTTTATAGCGGTAGCTGCTTCCATTTTCTTCGAATGGGCTATCCAAAAATATTTATTAAAAGGTAGCAACACCATTATGGATGGTTCTGCTATCATCACTGGAATCCTCTTGGCTTTCAATGTGCCTAGTAATCTTCCTTGTTGGATTATTGCTATTGGCGCTTTAGTTGCCATTGGAATGGGAAAAATGAGTTTTGGGGGATTAGGAAAAAATCCTTTCAACCCTGCATTAGTTGGACGAGTATTCTTACTCATCTCCTTCCCTGTTCAAATGACCAGCTGGCCAAAAGCAAGTCCTATTATTGATGGATTAGCTGATGCCGTAACTGGCCCAACTGCTCTTGGAGTTATGAAAGAAGGTTTAAAAGCTGGACAAACTGTTCAAGAACTTATGGCTTCTCCAGAGATGCCAAATTTTACGGGTCAGTTTATGGGGCATATGGGCGGAAGTATGGGTGAAGTATCTGCCATAGCATTAATACTTGGTGGTATTTATATGTTATGGAGAAAAATCATCACTTGGGAAATCCCTGGTAGTATTATACTTTCTGTGGTAGTTTTCAGTGGTATTTTCTGGTTGATTGACCCTACAGCTTATGTAAACCCATTATTTCATTTACTAACTGGGGGTATGATGTTAGGAGCTATATTTATGGCCACCGACATGGTATCTTCTCCAATGACCAGAAATGGTCAATTGGTTTATGGTATCGGAATCGGAATGTTAACTGTTATTATTCGTGTTTGGGGAGCTTATCCAGAGGGTATGTCTTTTGCCATTCTTATTATGAATGCTGCAGTTCCATTGCTAAATAATTCATTTAAACCCACTCGCTTTGGTAAGGAGGTGAAACATGGCTAAAAAACAATCAACGTTTATCAATATGGTTTATGTGCTGTTTTTAGTAGCAGCCATAGCAGGACTAGCGCTTGGAGCAGTTTATAATGTAACCAAGGAACCTATAGAATTGGCTAAGAAAGCCAAAATAGAAAATGCTATTAAAGTAGTTTTACCAGAGTTTGATGAGGTAAAACCAGCTTATAAGGTAATGTCTATTGATGGTAACAAACCTAAAGATTCATTAACATTTTATAATGCCTATAAAGAAGGTGCTTATGTGGGAACTGCTGTGAACACCTACACCATGATGGGTTTTAGTGGTTTAATTAAACTAATGGTAGGTTTTAAACCTGATGGTGTTATTTCTAATATCTCTGTATTAGAACATAAAGAAACTCCGGGTTTAGGAACTAAAATGTCTGACCCTAAATTTAAAGATCAGTATGAGAATAAAAATCCTGCTACTTTTAATTTAAAGGTAACAAAAGATGGTGGAGAGATTGACGGAATTACTGCTGCTACTATTAGTTCTAGAGCATTTAGCGATGCCACAGAAAGAGCTTATAAAACTTTTGAACAAAATAAAGGAGGAGAGAAATAATGAGTCAAATGAAAAATTTCACCAAAGGTTTTATCACAGAAAACCCGGTATTCGTTCTCTTACTAGGACTCTGTCCTACTCTTGGAGTTACTACTTCTGCTATGAATGGCTTAGGAATGGGATTGGCCACTACTTTCGTTCTTCTCGGTTCAAATATGGTAGTAAGTTTAATAAAAAACGGTATTCCTGATAAAGTTAGAATCCCCGCTTTTATTGTAATTATTGCTTCTTTCGTAACTATAGTTGAGTTATCAATGCAAGCCTATATGCCTGGTCTTTTCGACCAATTAGGATTATTTATTCCTTTAATTGTTGTGAACTGTTTGGTATTAGGACGTGCAGAAGCATTTGCATCTAAACAAAACTTTTCTTCTTCATTAATTGATGGTTTGGGAATGGGACTTGGTTTCTCATTTGCACTTACTATTTTAGGTGGAGTAAGAGAAATATTAGGAAGTGGAGCCATTTTCAATATTAAATTTATGGAAGCCGATGGAATGTTAGTATTCGTATTGGCACCTGGAGCTTTTATTGCATTGGGTTACCTTATTGCTATCATTAATAGAATTAACAAAAAAGCCTAAATCTTAGAACTATGGAATATATAATTATCATCATATCCGCCATATTTGTCAATAATATTGTATTGGCGCAGTTTCTGGGAATTTGTCCTTTTGTTGGGGTTTCCGGAAAGATATCTACTTCAGTTGGAATGAGTGGTGCTGTAATGTTTGTAATGACTATTGCAACTATTGTTACTTGGCTCATCCAATATTACGTTTTAGTTCCTTTAAGCATTGGTTTCTTACAAACCATTACTTTTATTTTAGTGATTGCATCATTGGTGCAAATGGTAGAGATTATCTTGAAGAAGGTAAGTCCTCCATTATACGCTGCACTTGGTGTTTTCCTTCCTCTAATTACTACTAACTGTGCTGTATTAGGTGTAGCTATTCTTACTATTCAGAAAGAATTCAACCTAATGGAAGGCGTTGTTTACGCTATAGCATCAGCAGTTGGTTTTGGATTAGCCATGGTTTTATTTGCTGGTTTAAGAGAGCATATGGACCTTATGGAAGCTCCTAAAGGAATGAAAGGTGTACCTATAGCATTGGTTATGGCTGGAATTTTAGCCTTAGCATTTATGGGTTTCACTGGTATGGTATAGGGCATATAAAAATTGAATATATAATTCAAGCGCTTCCATTTTTGGAGGCGCTTTTTTTGAATTTGATTATTTACATTATCCTTTTTTATCCTTAGTAAATTGCTATCCAACATTCCTTCTAGGGAGTATTGTATTACTATTATTATTATATTAGTATTATTATTAACCCACGTTATCACTTATAAAATTTAAACGTATGAAAAATTTATTTATTCTTTTTTTGATGTTATTTATCTATCCTATTTCTTATGCTCAACAATGGCTTGAGAACCTTCCTGATAGTAAAGCTCAAAATGAATTAACTCTATCTGATTATAAAAATGCATTTGATACTTATTGGAAACCCTTCGATGTAGTTAATGGTTATTACTTTGTTGATGATGAAAAAATAAAAGCGCCAGGATGGAACCAATTTCATCGCTGGTATTACCAAATGGAATCTAGGATAGATCCCAGCACAGGAAGTTTTCCAAATAAGTCAGCTCAACAAGTTTATAATGAGTTTATAAAAGCTAACCCTGAGCAGCGTTCCAATAATTCTGCCAACTGGACAAATTTGGGTCCCAGTAGCTCTGTTGGAGGTTATAATGGTGTGGGAAGATTAAATTGCGTGGCCTTTCATCCAACAGATGGTAATACTTATTGGGTTGGCGCACCTGCAGGAGGACTATGGAGAACTAATAATAATGGTTCTTCTTGGACTTGTTTAACCGATGAAAACAATATTTTAGGAGTTTCAGACATTGTCATTCCATCTGACTATTCTTCCTCCCAAACTATATATATAGCAACTGGTGATAGAGATCATTTTGACAATAGAAGTATTGGAGTTTTAAAATCTACTAATGGTGGTTCTACTTGGAATACTACAGGTTTACAATTCAACCTTGCTGATTACAAAATGGTCAATCGTCTTTTGTTAGACCCAACCGATAATCAAACCCTTATTGCTGCTACCAACGAAGGTGTTTATAAAACTACTAATGGAGGGACAACATGGAATGACTTCTTAAGCCCTAATTCATTTATAGATATGGAATTCAAACCAGGTGATTTTAACACCCTTTATGGTTCTACAAAAAACGGCAGTATTTATCAAAGTACGAATGGTGGTAGTAATTGGACTGAAAAATTATCGCAAGGAAATAGAATAGAATTAGCCGTTTCTGCTAACGATCCAACTTATGTATATGCTGTTATTGCTAATGCTAATAGTGGCCTTGATGGCATTTACAAATCAACAAATAGCGGAAATAGTTTTTCTGAAATATTTAGTGGAAATACAGCCAATTTATTAGGCTGGGATTCTGATGGGTCAGGCTCAAATGGCCAAGGATGGTACGATTTGGCTATTGCTGTTTCTCCAAACAATGCTAATACTCTTTTGGTTGGTGGGATTAATACTTGGAGATCCACTAACGGAGGAGCTAGCTGGTCGATTGTAAATCATTGGTGGGGAGATGGAGTCCCTGCGGTTCATGCCGACAAACATATGCTAAAGTATAGAAACAATGGAGATCTATTTGAATGTAATGATGGTGGAGTATACTTTTCATCTAACCATGGAACCTCCTGGACCGACAAAACCAATGGTATGATCATTAGCCAAATGTATAAACTTGGTATCTCTCAAACTATCGCCACCGAAACAATAACTGGATTACAAGATAATGGCTCTAAACTATTCTATAATAATTCCTGGAACGATGTAAAAGGAGGAGACGGTATGGAATGCCTTATTGACTATACTTCTTCTAACATACAATATGCTACCTATGTATATGGGCAAATAACTAGAACAACTAATCATTGGAATACCTCAACAAATATTGAGCCCAATGACGCAGGAGATGGCGCATGGGTGACGCCTTATATTATCGATCCTGTAGATCATAATACTCTTTATACAGGCTATGCTGATATATGGAAAACCACAAATAAAGGAGACAGTTGGAATAAGATTTCAACAATGAATACCTCTTCAAAAATACGTGCTATGGCTATAGCTCCCTCAAACAATGATGTATTATATGTTTCTGACCCTTATGAAATATGGAAAACCACTGATGGAGGAAGCTCTTGGACTGAAGTGACATCAAATTTACCTATGAGCGGATCAAGCATCACATATATTGCAATAAAAGCTGATAGCCCTAATACAGTTTGGGTAAGTTTAAGTGGTTATAATAGTAATTTGGTTTATGAATCTACAAATGGTGGAGCATCTTGGAATAACATATCCGATGGTTTACCTTCAATCCCAGCATATTCCATCGTTCAAAACAAAGATATTAATTCCTCAATACATTTATATGTGGGAACAGAATTAGGTGTTTATTTTAAAGAAGGCGATAATAATTGGATCGAATTCAATACCAACCTTCCCAAGGTTATGTGTGGAGAGTTAGAAATTTACTACTCTAATAATAAAGGAGATAACAAACTTAGACTAGCTTCTTTTGGTAGAGGATTATGGGAGTCGAATTTAGAAGGGCAAAATTCAAACTCAAATCCCGTTGTTTTAAATCCAATAGATAATGTAACTTTAAACGAAGGCTTTGGAACACATACAATAAATATTTCAAATGTTTTTAGTGATCCCGATGGTGACGACCTTTCTTATAGTGCCATAAGTAGCAATATCTCGGTGGCTGGAGTATCTGTTACTGGTACTAACTTAACCATTACAGAAAATACAAACGGTTCTTCAACAATTTCAATAACCGCATCTGATGACAATGGAGGCTCTGTGGACGAAGTATTTACAGTAACTATAAATGCACCTACTCTTACCCCTCCTTTGAACCTTTCTGTTACAGAGAATGGATATGCAACTTGGAATGCTCCCGGTGCTGAATTTACACCCCTATTTGAAACATTCGATTCTCAAGAAAGTTTTAATAATTGGGAAGTTATCGTAGGTGGGAACACTGAGGATTCTTGGAGTTATACTATAGATTATAATGGAAGTAATTTAGATGGAACTCCAATGGCATTTGTTAATTCAGACGGCGCAGGTAGTGGTTCTAATATGGACGAGATGCTTATTTCTCCATCAGTAGACGCTTCTATGGTAGCTGAATTATATATTGAGTTCGATCAGTATTATAATAACGTAAGTGATCAGGAGTTCGCTGATGTTGAAGTTTACAACGGTAGCGAATGGGTTACTGTTCTACATCAAGATTCAGACCTAGGTTCTTGGGGTACTCCAGATCACATTGTTATAAATGTTACCGAGTATGCTAATACTGAGTTCAGGTTACGTTTTCATTATTTTACTCCTAGTTGGAATTGGTATTGGGCTATTGATAACGTTCAAATAATTAATTCTCCTTCTAAATCTACTAAAGTAATTGAAGGGTACAATGTTTATTTAGATGGAAATTATAAAGGAAATACAACAAATCTATTTTGGCAATATTCCAACTTAGAATCTGGAGTAACATACACTGCCGGAGTTTCTGCCTTATACAATAATGGAGAATCAGATATAATTGAATATGAATTTACTGTCCCAGAAGCAACAACACTTTCTGTTACTCCTCCAAATCAAAATGTAAATTCTTCAGCTGGAAATACCAATTTTACTGTTACTACAAATTCTGATTGGACTGCAATTAGTGATGTAACCTGGTGTAATGTCACATCATCCGGAAGTGGAGATGGAACAATAACGGCTTCTTTTGAAGAAAACATAGAAACAACTTCTAGAATTGCAACAATTACAGTTTCTGTTAATGGTGTAAATCCTATTTCTGTTACTGTAACACAAGGAGGAACAAATCCAATACTTTTTGTTACTCCACCAAACAAAAATGTAAGCTCTTCAGCTGGTAATACAAACTTTACGGTTACCACTAATTCTGATTGGACAGCAAATAGTGATGCTTCCTGGTGTAATGTCACATCCTCAGGGAGTGGAGATGGAACAATAACGGCTTCTTTTGAAGAAAACATAGAAACAACTTCTAGAATTGCAACAATTACAGTTTCTATTAATGGTGTAAATCCTATTTCTGTTACTGTAACACAAGGAGGAACAAATCCAATACTTTTTGTTACTCCACCAAACCAAAATGTAAGCTCCTCAGCTGGTAATACAAACTTTACGGTTACCACTAATTCTGATTGGACAGCAAATAGTGATGTTTCCTGGTGTAATGTCACATCCTCTGGAAGTGGGGATGGAACGATAGTAGCTTCTTATGAACAAAATGTGGAAACTAGTTCTAGAATTGCAATAATTACAGTTACTGCTAATGATGTTAATCCTGTACAAGTTACAATTAGTCAAGAAGGAGCAGCCCCTACCCTTTCTGTTACTCCACCAAATCAAAATGTAAACTCTTCAGCTGGAAATACAAACTTTACGGTTGCCACTAATTCTAACTGGACAGCAAATAGTGATGCTTCCTGGTGTAATGTCACATCATCTGGTAGTGGAGATGGAACAATAACAGCTTCTTATGATGAAAACATAGAAACAACTTCTAGAATTGCTATAATTACTGTTTCAGTTAATGGTGTAAATCCCATTTCTGTTACTGTAACACAAGAAGGAACAAATCCTACACTTTCTGTTACTCCACCAAATCAAAATGTAAACTCTTCAGCCGGAAATACAAACTTTACGGTTACCACTAATTCTAATTGGACAGCAAATAGTGATGCTTCCTGGTGTAATGTCACATCATCTGGTAGTGGAGATGGAACAATAACAGCTTCTTATGATGAAAACATAGAAACAACT